>NZ_CP121648.1:1590277-1908333 GCF_029714205.1 Methylobacterium sp. CB376
CCAGCGCCGCCGCGGAGGCGGCGCCGATCCCCGGCGAGGCGCCGGTGACGAGCGCCGTGCCGCGCTGCGACTCCATCGGCTCCTCCTCATGCGCCGGAGAGCCTGACGTTGGAGAGCGGCAGCGCGCGGACGCGCTGGCCGGTGAGCGCCGCCACCGCGTTGGCGACCGCGGGCGGCACGCCGGGCAGGCCCGGCTCGCCGACCCCACCCATCGGGGCGCCGCTCTCGACGATGCGCACGTGGACCGCCGGCATGTGCTCGCGCCGCAGGATCGGATAGGCGTCGAAGTTGCGCGCCTGCCGCTGCCCGTCCCGATAGAGCATCTGCTCGACGAGCGTCGCCGAGAGGCCGAGCGCCGCGGCCGATTCGACCTGGGCCTTCACGATCGCCGGGTTGACCACGCTGCCCGGGTCGAACGCGATCCAGAGCGTGTGCACCCGCGCCTCGCCGCCCTCGACCGAGACTTCCGCCACGGTCGCGGTCTCGGAGCCGAAGGGCGAGGCCATGGCGAGGCCGCGGGCGCGCCGCCCGCCCTCGGCCTCGTAGGGGCCCCGCTTCCAGCCGCCGGAGAGGTCCGCGACCTCCTCCAGCAGCCGCCGGTGGCGCGGGCTGCCCGCCACCAGCGCCATCCGCAGGGCGAAGGGGTCCTGCCCGCCCGCCTGCGCGATCTCGTCGAGGAAGCTCTCGTAGAAATAGTCGTTCATCGAGTGCCCGACCGAGCGCCAGAACGCGATCGTGACCGGGTGCGCCCGCTTCACGAAGGTCATGCGGCGGTTCGGGATGGCGTAGGGCTTCCGGACCAGCCCCTCGACGGCGGAAGGGTCGACCGGCCCCTGGACCATCGCCCCGAACCAGCGGCCGATCGGCCCCTCGCCGACCGTGCGCACCTCGAGCGCGATCGGCCGGCCCGCCGCGTCGAGGGCGGCGCGGAAGCGGCTCGCCGAGAGGGGCCGCAGGGCGTCGCTGCCGAACTCCT
The DNA here is from genome assembly GCF_029714205.1 of Methylobacterium sp. CB376. Classification (NCBI taxonomy): domain Bacteria; kingdom Pseudomonadati; phylum Pseudomonadota; class Alphaproteobacteria; order Hyphomicrobiales; family Methylobacteriaceae; genus Methylobacterium; species Methylobacterium sp. CB376. Next base: position 1,591,254 of record NZ_CP121648.1, read on the forward strand.
CCTCCCGCGACCACAGCACCCGCACGGGCCGGCCCGTCGCCCTGGCGAGCAGGATCGCCTGCGGGTAGGGGTTCGCCGGCCCATAGGCGAAGTGGCGCCCGAAGAAGCCGCCGAGCATCGGCGAGTGGATGCGCACCCTGTCCGGGGCGAGGCCCGCCGCCTGCGCGGAGAGGGCCTGGAACAGCTCCGGCATCTGGTTGGGCGTCCAGACGTCGAGCGTGCCGTCCGGGTTGAAGCGGGCGATGGCGGAGGGCGGCTCCAGCTGGGCGTGGGCGAGGTAGGGCGCCTCGTAGGCGGCCTCGATCACCCTGGCGGCGCTCGCGAAGGCGCCGCCCGCGTCGCCCTCCGCCTCCGCCACCTGCGCCTCCCCCACCTGAGCCTCTCCGGGCGCGTCCGCGAGCGCGGCCCGCATCGCCTCCGACGAGAAGGTCGCCGAGACGGTCGCGATGCCCTCCGGCTCGGGCGCCGACCAGCGCACGCGGAGCGCCTCCACGGCCTTGCGGGCGCGCCACCAGCTGTCCGCCGCCACCGCGACGGCGCCGGGGAGTCGGTGGACCGAGTGGACGCCCGGCATCCGCCGGACCTCGTCCTCGTTGGCGAGGGACAGGGGCTCGGTGCCGAGATGCGGCGCGTGCTGGACCGCCGCGTGGAGCATCCCCTCGACCGTCTGGTCGATCGCGTAGACCGCCCGGCCCGTCGCCTTGTCCCGCACGTCGAGGCGGGGCACCGGCCGGCGGATGTAGCGGAACGAGGCCGGGTCGCGCAGGGGCACGCCGTCGCGGGGCTTGAGGGCGAGCGCCTCCCCGGCGAGGTCGCCGTACGGGAGGGTGCGGCCGGAGGCGGGGTGCACCACGGCGCCGTCGCGGGTGGCGAGGCTTCCCGCCTCCACCTTGAGCCGGGCGGCGGCGGCGCGGATCAGCATGTCGCGGGCGGTGGCGCCGAGCTGGCGCATCAGCGCGTAGCTGGAGCGGGTGGAGAAGCTGCCGCCGGTCATCCGCAGGCCGTTGACCACGGCGTAGTCCGGGCCGGGCGGGGCGCACTCGACCAGGAAGCGGGCGGGATCGACGTCGAGTTCCTCGCCGACGATCTGGGCCATGCCGGTGGCGATGCCCTGGCCGCCCTCCACGAAGGGGCTGAGCAGGCGGACGCGCCCGTCCGGGCGGATCTCCAGGAAGGCCGGAACGCGGGTGCCGGGCTGGGGCGCGATGGCGCCGGCGCCCTCGGCCGGGCCCTGCGCCTCGGCGCGGCCCCGGGCCGGGAGCGCGATGCCGAGCACCAGCGCGCCCGCGGCGCGGCCGAGGAAGCGGCGGCGGGAGAGGTTGGCGACGCCCTCCGGCGCGACGGCCGGCAGGGAGGGGAGGGGGGACCGCGCGGGCCGCGTCATCGCCACCTCCCTCAGGCCGCGGCCTGCCGCACGGCGGCGGCGATGCGGTTGTAGGTGCCGCAGCGGCACAGGTTGGTCATCGCGGCGGCGATGTCCTCGTCGGTGGGCTTCGGGTTCTGCGTGAGGAGGGCGGTGGCCGCCATGACCTGCCCGGACTGGCAGTAGCCGCATTGCGGCACCTGCTCGGCCACCCAGGCCTCCACGACCCTGCGGCCGACCGGATCCTGCTCGATCGCCTCGATGGTCCGGACGCGGGCGGCGCCGACGCTCTCGATCGGCACCTGGCAGGAGCGCGTGGCCTGCCCGTCGATCAGCACCGTGCAGGCGCCGCACTGGGCGATGCCGCAGCCGTACTTCGTGCCCGTCATGCCGAGCGTGTCGCGCAGGACGAAGAGGAGCGGGGTGTCGGGCTCGACCTCGACCTGATGGTCGCGGCCGTTGATCGTGAGGTGGAACATCGCGGGTCCTCGGGGGGCGGACGCTGAGCCAGGACCCTATGACCGCCATGCTTCCCGAGAAATGTCGTAAATCCGACTTTTTCGGACATCGGCTCCGCGCGATCGATCAGGTCTCGCCCGCAAAGCGGCGCAGGGCGTTGCGCGATTGCTGATCGATCTGGGACGGGGGCATCACGGAGGCAGCGGGGGCCATCACCTCCGGCCGCACGGGCCGCACCGCGAGGCGGGACCGAGCCGGGCCGGTCGGTCGCGGATGGCGCGCGTCCCGGATTCCGCCCCGGCCACGCGGATCCCCGCTCAGCGATCGACCCAGCGCCGCACCGCGTAGGGGAAGCAGCGCCCGTGCACGTCGGTCAGGTCGCCGTCCGAGCCGGCGCACCACACCACCTCGTCGGCGGCGGCCGGGAAGGCGGTCAGCGTCAGGCCCCGCACCACCCGCACCTCGCCCGGATCGATCTCGGCGCAGCCGACGCAGGCCTCCTCCTCGATCACCCGGTCGATGTCGGCCCCGTCGGGCAGGCAGGCGTAGAGCACGTCGGCGAAGGCGAGCGTGTAGGTGCGCATGAATCCCCTCCCGTCATCGATGCGGTGAGGGGCAGGAACGCCCCGAGGTGCCGGCCGGTTGCGGATTCAGCCGAACGTCTCCGGGTCGGGGCCGATGCGCCCGTCCGCCGCGTCGAGCGCGGCGATCGCCGCCTGGTCCTCGGGATCGAGCGCGAAGCCGAAGATGTCGGCATTCTCGCGGATGCGCGCCGGCGTCTCCGATTTCGGGATGACCGCGCTGCCGCTCTCGATGTGCCAGCGCAGGATCACCTGGGCGGGGGTGCGCCCGTGCTTCTCGGCGATGCCCCGGATCACCGGATCCGCCAGGGCCGCGCCCCGGCCGAGCGGGCTCCAGGCCTGCGTGACGATCCCGGCCCGCGCGTGGAAGTCCCGCAGCGCCCGCTGCTGGAAGCGCGGATGCAGCTCGATCTGGTTGACCGAGGGCGTCGAGCCGGTCTCGTCGATGACCCGCTTCAGCTGCGCGACCGTGAAGTTCGACACGCCGATCGAGCGCGCCCGTCCGTCCTCGCGCAGGCGCATCATCGCCCGCCAGGTCTGCACGTAGAGGTCGCGCTGCGGCAGCGGCCAGTGCACGAGGTAGAGGTCGACGTGGTCGAGGCCGAGCCGCTCCAGGGAGGCGTCGCAGGCCCGCAGCACCTCGTCGCTGCCGTGGGAATCGTTCCAGAGCTTCGTGGTGACGAAGATCTCCTCGCGCGCGAGGCCCGAGGCCGCGATGGCCCGGCCGACCCCGGCCTCGTTGCCGTAGACCGCCGCCGTGTCGATCGCCCGGTAGCCGGCCTCGAGGGCGAGGCCGACGATCTCGGGCGCCTTCTCGTCGGCGAGCTTCCAGACGCCGAAGCCGAGCTGCGGCACGCGCTTCCCGTCGTTGAGCGTCAGGGTCGGCTGCGTCATGGAAGGCTCCTCCGCGGGGGCGGTGCCGGGGCGGCACCCTCCTCGAAGTGGAGCCCGCGCGCCGTCTGTCGAGGCGGCGCCTACTTCGCGAGCGGGCAGCCGCCCTCGCTCATGGGCCGGAAGGCCTTGTCGCCCGGCACCGTCGCGAGGAGCTTGTAGTAGTCGTACGGCCCCTTCGACTCGGCGGGGGTCTTGACCTCGAACAGGAAGAGGTCGTGGACCGCCCGCCCGTCCTGCCGGATCGTGACCGGGCCGAAGAGCGGGTCGTCGATCGGCGTCTCGCGCAGGGCCGCCAGCACCTTCTCGCCCTCGACGGTGGCGGCGGCGCGCACGCCGCGCAGGTAGGCCAGCGTCGCCGAGTAGACCCCGGCGTGGTTCTCGGTCGGCATGCGGCCGTTCATGCGCTCGGCGAAGCGCTTGGCGAAGGCGCGGGTGCCGTCCGTGCGGTCCCAGTAGAAGGCGCTGGCGAATTGCAGGCCCTGGGCCGCCTTGAGGCCGAGCGCGTGGACGTCCGAGATCTGGATGAACAGGGCCGCAACCCGCATGTCGGGCATCAGGCCGAATTCCGCCGCCTGCTTGACCACGTTGATCATGTCGGCGCCGGTATTGGCGAGCGCCAGCACCTGTGCGCCCGAGCCCTGGGCGGCCAGCAGCGGCGAGGCGAAGTCGCCGGCATTGAGCGGGTGCTTGGTCGAGCCCTTGACGCTGCCGCCCATGCCCTTGAGGGCCGCCGTGGCGTCGCGCTCCAGCGCTTGGCCGAGGGCGTAATCGACCGTGAGGAAGTACCAGGACTTGAAGCCGCGCTCGGCGATGGCGCGCGCGGTGGCGGAGCCCTGCGCCCAGGTGTCGGAGACCCACTGCACGGTGGTCGGCGCGCAGGCCTTGCCGGTGAGGTCGGAGGTCATCGCGCTCGACGCCAGGGCGACGCGGTGGCGCTCGCGCATCAGGTTGGCGACGGCGAGCGCCACGGCGGAGTTCGGCAGGTCGACGATGGTCGAGACGCTCTCCTGGTCGAGCCACTTGCGGGCGATGGCAAGGCCGATATCGGGCTTGTTCTGGTGGTCGGCCGAGACGACCTCGACCCTGATGTCGGGGGTCTCCTTGGCGAAATCCTCGGCCGCGAGCTGGGCGGCGACGACCGAGCCGGTGCCGGCCTGATCCGCGAAGGGGCCGCTCATGTCGCTGAGCACGCCGACCTTCACGGGGGGAACCGCCTCCTGCGCGGCGGCCGAGACGGAGAGCAGGGCTGCGAAACCGGCCGCGAGGACCTGGCGCAACGAACGGGGCGACATCGCGAAACTCCAGAGGCGGAACCGCGCGGGGCGGTGGTGCACCGTATGTCAGGATGGCGGGGCCGAGTCGATGGATGCGCGCGGTCGCGCGCCGATCCGGCCACCCCGCGCCGGGCCCGCGCGCCGGGGCGGCCCGCCGGCGCCGCTACGGGCTCCCTCTCCGGGTCGGCTCGGCGTTCGGCACCTTCGCCGGCTCGTCCGCGGCGCGTGGCTTCAGCCGGTCGACCAGTTCCCGCACCCTGAAATCCCCGACAGGCTGCAGAGCGGCGATGATCTCATTGAAATTTCCGCGAAGATTGTGCTTCGCGACAAGGTTCTTCGGGAGGTCGTTGCTGGCGATCAGGCCCTGCAAGGTCAGAAGCGATTTCTCGAGCGCGCCCACCACCGCACCGAAATCCTGCTGTGCCGGCGCGGCTTCCGTGCGGGAATCCGGCAGGTCCTGGCGGTCGCGCGGCGCGTCGGGAGGACCGAATTGCCGGGCGGCCGGATCCGCGCTCGATCGCAGGGGAGGGCTCCCCGAGGCCGGCCGGCCGGGGGAGGAGGTGAGGGCCGGCGGAGGCGACGACGCGATCCCCCACCACGACACGGCGCCCAGGCCGATCGCGCTCGCGCCCGCGAGGGCGAGCAGGCCGGCCTGATTGCGCCGGGTGGCGAGCCGCAGCGCGGCGTCGAGCGCGTCGATCCGCCTCTCCACGGCGCCGAACTGACGCTGCCAGGCCTGCTGCACCTCCGCGAGGCCGCTCGGCGCACGCCCGGCCTCCGCGCGCGGCGAGGGCAGGGCCTGCGGCGGGGGCAGCCTGGCGAGGTCCGGCGACGGGGCGGACGGGCTTCGCCAGCCGGACCAGATCGAGCCGCGCTCGCGCTCCTCGCCGGCGGCCCCGCGGGCGCGCGCGTCGAGGCGCGGTCCCGGTGCCCGGACGCCGCGCATGGCGGCGGCGTCGCGCGCGATCAGGACCTTGGCGTAGGGCTCGAAGAGGCCGTCCCGCTGGGCCCGCGTCAGCGCGTCGGGCAGCGCCGCGGAATCCGCCTCCCGCGAGAGGTCGATGACGGCGGGCGTGCCCAGGAGGGTGAAGGAGAGCCCCTGCCGTGGCCGGTTGCTCCGCTGCGCCCGCTCGGCGTCGTGGAGCTTGGAGACGTCGCCCTCGAGATCCTCCAGGCGCAACGCGCCCGTGTCCCTGATCAGCCCCGAGGACAGCAGGGACTCGATCCTGCCGATGATCGCTTCCAGCAGCGCGACCGCCTCGCCGCCGTCCAGGTGCGTCCCGAACAGCCAGAGGCCGCAGCCGAAATACCCGCCGGAACGCCCGACGACGCCCTGCGGCAGCGGCTTGTAGCAACCGATCCAGGTGGCCTCGATCTCCGGGTTGCGCCGGGCGACGACATAGTACCCGGCCGTGTCGTGACGCATGATCGCGTCGTCGTTCGACAGGACCATGATCGCCTGAAGCGCGTCGACGTGGTGGCTGACCTCACCTTTCACGTCGATGTAATGCGCCGAGAAGCCCCCGATCGTGTCGAACACCGCCACGGCAGCCAGCATGTCAGCGCTCTCGGAACAGCTTCGAGAAGACCGAGAGGATCATCACCCTCGTCAGCGTCTCGTAGGGCCCGGCCTCCTCGACCGGGCTCGGGACGACGTCCGCGTACAGGATCTCCCGCGCGCCGCCGCCATGCGGCAGAGCGGCCGTCGCGTTGCCGTAGAGCCAGTTCCACAGCGTCCGATTGAATCTCCTGAACACCGGCGCGTAGATCGGACTGTGGGTGATGCGCCGATCCGGCTGCACCCAGGCCGCGCTGTACGGCATCAGCGCCTTGGAATGCGCGGGAAACCCGGTCATCGCGGCGAATTTCGGCCAAGCGACCCGCCATCTCGCGATCCTGTCGAGCACGGTCGACGCCGTCGCGTCCGAGAAGCCGCTGCCGTTCACGCCCGGAGGGCAGCACGCGTCCCACTTCGAGATCAGGAGGAGCAGGTTGTCGCGGTTCTTGTTGCCCCGCAGCCGGTCGACCTGATGCATGGCGTTGCTCAGGCACTCGTGCGAGCTCGCGGCCGATTCCCCATCCGGCCCCGCGACCGTCGGAGCGACGAAGATGAGCGACATGCCGAGTTCGTAGTGCTGCAGGATCTCCTTGAGGAGGTTCCTGAATGGCAGGAAGGGCGGCATCCGCGAGGCGTCGGCGGCCTGGCCGGCCGCCGGTTTCTGCTGCTCGAACCATTCTCCCATGCCCTCCAGGAAGGCGAACTTCACAGTTCGTCTTTCGTGAACGATGTTGACCGGGATGAAGTACGGCGTTTCTCTCTGCGTCCGCGGCGCCGCGTAGCCTCGCCCGAAGGCCGCCACCTGGTTCTCGAAGAAGGCGCGCGCCGCCTCCTCGATGGGCGCGAAGTACCCGTGCCGACGCGGCCAGATCGGCGCCCTGAGCTGGACATCGACGACGGCGTCATCTGACGATTTGATATAGTCGATCAGCGAGAGAAGCATCATGGTTTTCCCGGATGAATTCGTACCGAAAATCATGACCGGGTGAATGTCGTTGTTTCTCAGATGACTCATGATCTCGCGAGCCAGCAGAGGCGACTCGAAATCCGCGTGCTCGATGTCGTCGTCGTCGAAAGCCTGATCGCTGGAGAAATTGTGCCCGTTCGCATCGTTCATAATGCTGAGCCCCACTTTCCTTGACGTCTCGCCTTCCGGGACGAGGGCCGGCTCCGGTCGTCGCCTCAGCCCAACTCGATGGGAGACCAGATGTAGGTGACGCCGCTTTCCCGGAGCGTGCGGTCCCTGTTCAGGCGCCGCCGCCTCGCCTCGCGCTCCCGATCCACCCGCACCGCGTTGACGACCAGGAACACCGCCAGGAAATCGATCGCGAATGGAACCATGATGTAGATGTAAGTCGTCGGCCTGTTCGATCGTTCGATCAAAACGTTAACGAGCTGCACCAGGGAGGTGACGGACTCGTAGGCATTGTTTGCGAGATAGCTTTTCAACTTGAATTTCTCAAGATTTGAAAAACCCGACAATTTGTTGTAAAGCTTGATGTACTCGGCATTCGCCTGAGTGATGGTCGGGACGATCGCTTCGAAGAGAGTTTGGTCAAAAAGGAAATTGTTAACGCCAATCAGCGCTTTCTCCTTCTCGTTGAGCCGCGCGACCTCCTGGTCGACGGTCAGCCTGATCTCGCGGCTCAGGGATGCCCTCTCGGCCATCTGTCGCGAGGGCTGCGCGAGGTACTCGCCGAGGGCCTTGTCGATCATGCTGCCGTAGGCCCTCGCCACCGCCTCGACCGTCGCGCGATCCTTGCAGTCGAGACCCCGTCCGGTTCCGGTGAGGATCTCGACGCCGGGCAGGACGGCCTTGATCCCGTCGATGGCCCTGCGCGCGCCCGGCCCGATCCCGCACGCGACGGGGTTCCTGATCTCGGTGTCGAGGTTCTTCGCGAGGCTTCTCACCCGCGAGGCGAGGGCGTCGACCTCGGGGCGTGCCAGGATCGTCGCCGATTCCGCCTGGATCCGAAGCAGGGCCTCCCGCGTGGTCGCGATGCTCTCGCGCAGGATCGTCGGCCCTTCCAGCAGGAGCATGCAGGCGGCCAACACCCCGTACCCGCTCGTGAGGACGAGGATCAGGAGGGACCCGCCCTTCAGGAGCCGTCGCCGCCACGGGCTCGCCCCGGAGACCTCGACCAGGGCGCGCCCCGCGATCACCAAGAAGCCGTAGATCAGCAACGCGACGACGGCGACGATCCCTCTGATCTGCCAGACCCCCCAATCCGGGTAGGAGGTTTTGAAGCTGAAATAATAGCCCTGACCAACATAAAACATGAATGCGACGATCAACGGCGGAAACAAGAAATAGATCACTATCTTCCAAAAATGGAAAAATGGCGACATTGCTATCTCCGCAGATTCGAAGGCAGCATACATGTTAATGGAACCTTAACAAGTGATTTCTTGAAGAATTTTCGACGACATCAATCGGACGACGCCTCGGCGCGCCACATCATCTCGTGCGTATTTGATGAACTTCGGTTCGAGCAATCATGGCCACCCGCGGCCGCATCGATCATGCCGCAGAGACATCGACAGGATGTCGACGGCCCACTTATGCTGAAGGATTTCTAAGTTGAGCGTCGCTTCCGGCCCGGGCGCAGGCCGGTCCTCGTGGTTTTGCGGCATTGTCCGCCGCGCTCATCCGCATGTTTCCGCGAGGGCGCCGCGAAGCCCTCGCGCCCGCGGGCTTCCTTCCGCGGGAGGGAAGCCGTTCGGACCGCCCGGATTCAGCCCGCCCCCGCGCCGGGCCGCATCCGGCGCATCGTCAGGGGCGGGGCGCCCCGTCCGACATCCGGCCGATCATCCGGCGCCCGGGCCGCGCGCCGGGAGACCGGATCATACCAAATCCGCTTGATCCCTTCGGGATGGCGGATTTGGGCTTCGCTCAGGCGCCGCGCAGGCTCGCGATCCAGGATCCGCTTCGATCAAGCGGATCCCGTCTCACTCCTTCGGCTCGAAGCTCAGCGCGGCGCCGTTCATGCAGAAGCGCAGGCCGGTCGGGGCCGGGCCGTCCTCGAAGACGTGGCCGAGATGGCCCTTGCAGCGCTGGCAATGCACCTCGGTGCGGGTCATGAAGAAGGAGCGGTCGACCTGCGTCTCCACCGCGCCCTCGATCGGCGCGAAGAAGCTCGGCCAGCCGGAGCCCGATTCGTACTTGGTGTCGCTCTCGAAGAGCGGCTGGCCGCAGCCGGCGCACTGGAAGGTGCCGGCCCGCTTCTCGTGGTTGAGGGGACTGGTGCCCGCCCGCTCGGTGCCGTGGCCGCGCATCACCCGGTACTGCTCCGGCGTCAGGCGCTGGCGCCACTCCTCCTCGCTGAGAGCCGCCTCGTCGCGCACCCCGTCGACCACGCCCATCGGTTCCTCCCTCGGCCGTCCCGTCATCCGGCCCCTAGATAGGGGCCGGCGCGGGGCGCGGGGAGGGCGTCACGCCGGCGCGCCCACCGTGTCGGCCATGCGGGCGCGGCGGGTGCCGAGCGGGGCGGGCGCGCCCTCGGTCGTGTCGCGGATCGTCTGGTGCTCCAGTTCGGCGTTGATCTCGCCGCCGAGCAGCACGATCGTCGCCGAGATCCAGATCCAGGTCATGAAGCCGACGGCGGCCCCGAGCGACCCGTACGTCTCGTTGTAGCTGCCGAAATGGGCGACGTACCAGGAGAAGGCGATCGAGCCGATGATCCAGACCACTCCGGCGATCAGGCTGCCGGGCGTCACCCAGCGCCATTGCGGCTTGTCCCGGCTCGGGCCGTAGCGGTAGAGCACCGCCAGCGCCAGGAGCAGCACCGCGAGCAGGATCGGCCAGCGCAGCAGCGCGATGTACCACGCCTTCGGGCTGATCGAGATGCCGAACGTCCCCACGAAGTTCAGGATCACCGGCAGCACCACGATCCCGGTCAGGGCGAACACCACGAAGAGCAGGCCGCCCAGGGTGAAGGCCAGCGATTGCAGGTTCAGCCGGATGAAGCTGCGCTTCTCCTCCTCCTCGTAGACGATGTTGAGCGCGTCGAAGATCGCCTTGACGCCCGCATTCGCGCTCCAGAGCGAGATCGCGAGGCTGGTGAAGAAGGTGAGTCCGAGGGTAGTGCCGCCCTTGGCGGTGATGCGCTTGACCTGGTCGCCGATGATGTCGAGGGCCCCCGAGGGCAGCACGCCCTGCAGCAGCGACAGGTGGTCGTTGATCGTCGCCGGATCGGTGAACAGGCCGTAGAGGGAGACCAGCGCCGCGATGGCCGGGAATATCGCCAGCAGCGTGTAGAAGGTCACGCCCGCCGCGACCGACAGCACCCGGTCCTTCTGGAATTCGACGTAGACCCGGTAGAGAATGTCCTTCCAGCCCTTGGCCGGGATCTCGGTCGGGGTCTCGGCGTGGCGGCCGCGATCCGGCTCGGTGTCGGCCACCCGCTGGGCGGGGCGGCCCGAATAGGATTTCGCGCCCGGGCCGAGATGCCGGGTCGGGTCGGAGGGCTCGGCGATGTCGGGCGCGCGCCGGGCCGTCACGAGGCGCACCAGCGCGAGGCCGAGGAAGACGGTCCAGAGGGTCGAGGTCACGCCGCCGGGCGAGGCGGGACCGGGTTCGGGATTCGGCGTCATCGGGCGACCGTTCGCGAGCAGAAACCCGCCGGGGCGGGCAGTTCCGTCACAACGTGACGCCGCGGCCGGGTGTTCCGCCACGCCTCGGGGTGAGCTTGGATCATCGCGCGCTCTACGCGCGATTCATTGGCCGCCCGCCGCCGCTCCACTTGCGGGCCCGGACGGTGCGCCTCGCGGCGTTCCCCCGCCCGTCAGGTGACCCTGCCCGTCACTTGACCCTGCCGCTGCGCCGGGCGGCCACGCGGGCGAGGGCGGCGAGGTCCTTGTCGCCGTCGCCGTGCGCGATCGCCTCGATCAGCCCGTCGCGCAGGAGGCTCGCGAGCGGCATCGGCACGCGCGCGGCCTCCCCGGCGGCGAGGGCGAGGCGGATGTCCTTGGCGCCCAGCGACAGGCCGAAGCCCGGCGGCTCGTAGCGGCCCGCCGCGATCGAGGCGCCGTAACCCTTGTAGACCGGGCTCGCGAAGATCGTGTTCGTCATCAGGTCGAGGAGGTCGGCGCCCGGCACCCCGTGGGCCTCCACCAGCGCCGCCGCCTCGCCCATCGCCGCGACCGCATTGACGAGGAGGAAGTTGCCGGCGAGCTTGACCGCGTTGGCGCGGGCCGGCTCCGTCCCGAAGGGCCACGTCCTCGCCCCCATCGCGTCGAGCAGCGGTTGCGCGCGGGCGATCGCCTCCTCCGGCCCCGCCGCCACGATGGTGAGCTTGCCCGCCTCCGCCACGTCCGGCCGGCCGAAGACCGGGGCGGACAGGTAGGCGACCCCCGCCCGCGCGTGCAGGGCGGCGAGGTCGCGGGCGAGCGCGACCGAGATCGTGCTCATGCCGACGTGGATGGCGGGCCGCTGGCCCTGGTCGAGCACGCCACCCTCGACGATGACGCTGCGCAGGGCCGCGTCGTCGGCCAGCATGGTGACGGCGACGTCGCCCCGGAACGCCTCGGCCGGGCTCTCCACCGGCTCGGCGCCCGCCTCGCGCAGCGAGGTCGCGGCCTCGCGGGTGCGGTTCCAGACCCGGACCCGGTGCCCGGCCCGGACGAGGTTGAGCGCCATCGGCCGGCCCATCCGGCCGAGCCCGAGAAATCCCACATCCATGGCCGGCGGCTCCCGCATCGCCGGGGCTCGCGCGGCCCCGGCCCGCCTCCACCTATGGCGCGGGCCCGCCCCGCCCAGAGGAGCGGCGAGGGAGCGGCTCAGGCGGAGAGGAGCGCCGCCTTGTCGACGCCGAGCGCCTCGGCGACCTCGTCCAGCACCTTGTGCTCCAGTTCGCTGATCCCGCCCTGATCGGCGACGTCGGCGGCGATCAGGAAGACGTCCTGGCGCTGGTCGAGGGGCCGGTCGGCGATGGCCGAGAGGAAGCGCAGGTTCTCGATCCGGCCGGCCCGGCTCTTCGCGCGGGCGATCGCCTCGTGCAGTTCCTGCTCCAGCTTCAGGACGCCGTAGGATTTCTGCAGGATCGGGTTGGCGGCGAGATTCGTGAGGGCGGTCTCGATCTCCTCCTCGTCGATCTCCCGGTCGGCCAGGATGACGTTGGCCGCGCCCGAAGCCGCCGCGTGCAGGAAGGCGGTATCGCCCGCATACGACATGACCACCCGGCCGATCCGGGTGAAAGCATCCTGAAACAGCCCCATCGTCTCATCCTCGGCGCGGCCATCGGCGGCGCGGGTCAACCCGCTTGTTCGCCAGCCTGCGCGAATCGATGCACAGCCTTGCGCGTACAGGCAAGCACATCCGCACCACAGCGGCGTGCCGAACGCACGCGCATCGCCGCGATGCCAGTGTGCATCGCCGCGATGCGGGCGCGCATCGCCGCGATCACACCGCCTCGACCGGGAAGACCCGGCTCGGCGCCACGAACTCGTCCTGCGCGGCCACGGTCAGGATCTCGCGCGCGCCCTCCTCGGCGGTGCGCCGCAGGAGGCCGAAGACCGAGGCCGCCATGGCGCCGAGCGCCTCGGCCGCCGAGCCGGAGCGGGCGTAGTGGACGAAGAACAGGGCGGCGCTCGCGTCCCCGGCCCCGTTGACCGAGATGGCGAGCTTCGGGGTGCGCAGGCGCCAGACCTCCCCGGCCTCGCCGGCCAGCAGGTCGATCGAATCCTCGGGCGTCTCGGCGGTGTGCAGCGAGGTGACGAGGACGACCCGCGGGCCGCGCGCCTGCACGGCCGCCACCGCGCGCTTGGCCTCGGCCAGGGTGCGGCTCGGCAGGCCCGAGAGGTGATCGAGTTCGAACTGGTTCGGCGTGACGATGTCGGCGGCCGGCACCGCGTGGTCGCGCATGAAGTCGGGCACGCCCGGGCGCACGAAGACGCCGCGGCCGACATCGCCAATCACCGGGTCGCAGCAATAGAGCGCTCTCGGATTGGCGGCCCGCACCCGCGCCACGGCCCCGAGGATCGCCTCGCCGATCTCGGCCGAGCCCATGTAGCCGGAGAGCACCCCGTCGCAGGCGCCGAGCACCCCGCGCTCGGCGATGCCCTCGACGAGCTCGCCGATCGAGGGCCCGTCGTAGACCCGGCCCCGCCACGCCCCGTAGCCGGTGTGGTTGGAGAACTGCACCGTGTGGATCGGCCAGACCTCGACCCCGAGCCGCTGCATCGGGAAGACCGCCGAGGCGTTGCCGACATGCCCGTAGGCGACGTGGGACTGGATCGACAGGATGTTCATGCAGGACCCTCGGGCCTCGAACCCCGGTGGTAGCCCGCCGCTCGGGGCGGCTCAACACGCGCGATCGCCCCGGATTGCATTCCGGCGGGGAAGCCCCACCATCGCCCCGGGCAGAGACGGTCAAGGTTCATGGATTTCGAGACGATCCGCATCGCCACGCTCGACTTCGTGCGCGCGCACCATGCCTGGGCGCCGCTCATCGCCGGCCTCGTCGCCTTCTGCGAGTCGCTCGCGGTGCTCTCGCTGCTGGTGCCCGCCACCGTGATCCTGCTCGGCATGGGGGCCCTGCTCGGGGCGGGCGGCATCCCGTTCCTGCCGGTGATGGTCGGGGCCGGGATCGGGGCGATCCTGGGCGATTGGGCCTCCTACGAGTTCGGCCGCTACTACAAGGAGGGGGCGAAGCGGATCTGGCCGCTCACCCGCTATCCCGAGATGATGGAGACGGGCGAGACCTTCTGCCGGCGCTGGGGCGCCTGGGGAATCTTCCTCGGCCGCTTCGTCGGGCCGGCGCGGGCGGTGGTGCCGCTCATCGCCGGGATCTTCGTGGTCGGGCGCATCCCGTTCCAGATCGCCAACGTCACCTCGGGCTTCGTCTGGGCCTTCGTCTGGCTCGCGCCGGGGGCGGGGCTGTTCGGCTGGATGGAGGGGTGAGGGGCAGGCCGATCCCCCGGCTCCCCCGAAACCGCCTTGCGCGAGGCAGGCCTGCTTCGCCGCCGAACCGGTGATCCGGGATCCGCTCGATCGAAGCCGATCCCGTATCCCAAGCCCGTGCGGCGCCTGAGCGACGCCGCCATCCGCATGGCCGACATGGGAGATGGCGACGCCATCAACCGGATGGCGGATGACCCCTCCGGCGAAGGACGCTCAGCCCATCGCCTTGCGGATGAAGCGGTCCTCCAGCGTCGCCGCGAGGTCGATCTTGGCGCCCTGCAGCTCCGGATCGAGGGTGCGCACGAGGTCGAGCACGCTCGCCATGCCTTCCTGCGAGGGGATGCCGGTGCGGGAATAGCTCTCGAGCGAGTTCTTCACCGCCTGCACGTAGAGCGGCCGGTCGCCGAAATGGTAGGCGGGCGGCACCGTGTCGGCGACCTCCTCGGGAGTGGCGGCGGCGAGCCACTTCAGCGATTTCGCGAAGGCGTTGACCACCTTCTGGGTCGCGGCGGCGTGGCGCTCGATCCACTCCTGCTTGGTGTAGACCACCGCCGCCGGGTTCGGCCCGCCGAACAGCGCCCGGGTCCCGGCCTCCGTGCGGGTGTCGATCATCACGGCGATGTCGCCGTCCGCCTCCAGCTTGGCGATGACCGGGTCGAGGTGGGAGATCGCGTCGATCTCGCCCTTCTTCATCGCCGCGATGGCGCCCGCCCCGCCGCCGACGCCGATGAGCGGCGCGTCCGTGGCCTTCAGCCCCGCCTTGATCATCGCGTACTGCACCGCGAGCGCCGTCGAGGAGCCGGGCGCCGTCACGCCGATCTTGCGGCCCTTGAGATCGCCCGGGCCCCGCACCGTCCCGGCGAGGTCCTTGCGCACCGCGATCACGATCGCCGGGTAGCGGCCGAGTTCGCACACCGCCCGCACGTCCTGTCCCTTGGCCTGCATGCGGATCGTGTGCTCGTAGGCCCCCGTCACCACGTCGACCGAGCCGCCGATCAGCGCCTGGAGCGAGCGGGCGCCGCCGCCGAAATCGTTGATCTCGGCCTCCACCCCCTCCTCGACGAAGTAGCCCTTCTTCTCCGCGATGGTGAGCGGCAGGTAGTACAGGAGCGGCTTGCCGCCGACGCCGATGCGGACCTTGACGGTCTCGGCGCGGGCGGGCGCGGCGAGGCCGAGCGCGGTGGCGCCGGCCAGGAAGCTGCGGCGGTCCATGAGATGTCCTCCGGTGAGATCAGGCCCGAGCATCATGCGCCGAAGAGGTCCCCGGTTCGGCGGCACACATGATGCGGCACCAGGAATCCAAGCAGACGTGCGTGGGGCAGTTCCGCTTGAGGTATTGTCCGACGATGCGGATGCCGGTTCGTCGAGGACGATGCGGCACCATCCAAGGCCGGGAGCAGCGTCCGACCGCCCCATGATCGGGCGCCGCTCTAGCCGCCGGCCGGGCCGGGGCGCCAGACCAGCAGCCGCCGCTCGATCAGCGTGACGGCGGCGTCGATGACGATGACGAAGACGGTCAGGATCAGCATCCCGGCGAAGACGCCGGTGACGTCGAACACGCTCTCGGCCTCGTGGATCTTGTAGCCGAGCCCGGCCGAGGAGCCGAGATACTCCCCCACCACCGCGCCGACGAGCGCGAAGCCCACCGCCGTGTGCAGCGAGGAGAACATCCAGGTCAAGGCCGAGGGCCAGTAGACGTGCCGCAGCAGGCCGCGCTCGTTGAGACCGAGCATGCGGGCGTTGGCGAGCACGACCGGGCTGACCTCACGCACGCCCTGGTAGACGTTGAAGAACACGATGAAGAACACGAGGGTGAAGCCGAGCGCCACCTTCGACCAGATGCCGAGCCCGAACCAGAGGGCGAAGATCGGCGCCAGCACCACGCGCGGCAGCGCGTTCGCGGCCTTGATGTAGGGGTCGAAGACCGCGGCCAGGAGCGCGTTGCGGGCGAACAGGAAGCCGAAGGCGATGCCCCCCAGCGCCCCGAAGGCGAAGGCCAGCACCGTCTCCTGCAGGGTGATCCAGAGATGGCCCCAGATCTCGGGATTGCTCATCTCCGCCCAGGTCCGCTTCAGCACGTCGACCGGCGTCGAGAAGAAGAACTGCAGCTGCCTGGGCTGGCCCAGCAGCGGATACACCGTGAGCACGTGCCAGACCGCCAGGATGGCGAGGCCGACGAGGATCTGGAGGGCGAGGAGGCCGAGACGGTTCACGGGGCGGAGGCTCCGGGGCGAATGGCGAAAGGTTCTGGCGGGTCCCGGCGGCGTCAAACCGCTCTCCGTGCCGGCCTCATGCCGGCCCGCCCGCATAGGCGCGCGAGACCTCGACCCGCAGCCGCGCCCAGATCTCCTTGTAGAGGGCGTGGAATTGCGGTTCGAGGCGGATCTCGCTGGTGTCGCGCGGCCGCGGCAGGGCGACGGGGAAGTCGCCGACGATGCGGGCGGCGGGGCCGGCCGAGAGCACCACGACCCGGTCCGAGAGGGCGATCGCCTCCTCCAGGTCGTGGGTGACGAAGATCACGGCCTTGCGGTTGGCGGCCCAGAGGTCGAGCAGGAGGTTGCCCATGATCTGCCGGGTCTGCGCGTCGAGCGGCCCGAACGGCTCGTCCATCAGCAGGATCTCGGGGTCGCGGATCAGCATCTGGGCGAGCGCCACGCGCTTGCGCTGGCCGCCCGAGAGCATGTGCGGGTAGCGGTCCGTGAAGCCGGCGAGGCCCACCCGCCCGAGCCAGTCGCGCGCCCGCGCGAGCGCCTCGGCCCGCGGCACCTTCTGCGGCTCCAGCGCCACCGCGACGTTGTCGAGGGCGGTCTTCCAGGGCATCAGGGCATCGGCCTGGAAGAGGTAGCCGGCCCGGGCGTTGAGGCCGGTGAGCGGGCCGTCGAAGATGCTGACGAGGCCGGCCACCGGCTTGAGCAGGCCCGCCGCGGCGTTGAGGAGGGTCGACTTGCCCGATCCGGTCGGGCCGACCACCGCCACGAACTCGCCGGGGGAGACGGTGAGGTCGATCCCGTCCACGGCCACGTAGCGCTTGCCGCCCTTCAGCGTGAAGGCGATCGAGACGGCGTCGAGGCGCACCGCGCTGGCGCTGCGGGCGACCGCCGTGCCGCCCACCAGCCGCACGCCCGCCCGGCCGCTCCGTCGTCCCTCGGCCACGCCGTTCTGGCTCATGCCGTTCCCTCCCGCGGCGATGCCTCCCGCCGTCGCGGGCGACATTCGGCGAGCGGCGGCGCGAGATCAACCGCTTCGTGCACGCCCGAGCGCCCGCGCGCCATGCCACAGGATCAGGACGAGCGGCAGGGACAGGCCGAGCCAGGCCAGGACCGGGCCGATCTCCTCGATCAGCAGCGCGCCGAGGAGTCCCGCGGCCGAGGCCCCGCCGACGAGGAGCGGGATGCGGAAGACCGGGCGGGGCGGCCTCACGCGCGGCCGCTCCGGGCCGGGACGGGGGCGGGAGGCGGAGCCGCCCCGCCCGCGCGCCGCTTGGCGAGCCACAGGGCGAGCCCGCTGCCCAGGACCGCGACGCTGACGAGGTCGAGCAGCGCCCAGATCAGCTTCAGCGGCAGGCCGCCGTAATCGCCGAAATGCAGCGGCTGCGAGACCAGGAGGGCGGTCAGGTACCAGGGCAGCCGCCGCGTCGCGGCCACCGCGCCGGTCTCGGCGTCGAGGAGCACCGGCCGCAGCAGCCGCGAGGTCAGGACCGTGTCGCCGCGCAGGAACACGCCGAAGTGCCGGCCGGTGCTGAAGGCCGTGCCGGGAAACGCGATGAAGGAGGGCGTCATGCCCGGCGCCGCCGCGACCGCCCGCGCCACCACCGCGTCGAGCGACAGGCGCGGCGTCGCCGGGGCTCCGCCCCGGCCCGCATGCATGGCGGCGAGGTCCGTCGCCTTCCAGCGGCCGATCATCGGTTCGGACAGGGTGTTGATCACGCCGGTCGCCCCCACGGTCGTCAGCCACGCCACCGTGACGATGCCCATCAGGTTGTGCAGGTCGAGCCAGAGAATGCGCCGCGCCCGCCCGGCCCGGATCGTCCCGAAGGCCATGCGCCGCATGAGCGGGCCGTAGAGCACGACCCCCGAGACGATCGCCGCCACCAGGAGCGCGCCCATCGCCCCGAGGAAGAGCTTGCCCGGCAGCCCCGCGTAGAGGTCGACGTGGAGCCGCAGCATCACCTGCATGAAGGCGCTGCGCGGCGGGCCGAGGCGGGCGCCCGTCGCCGCGTCGTAGAGCGTCGTCACGGACGCGTTCGGATGGGCGTCGGCCGCCTTGTTCAGGATCGCGAAGACCGCCCGCGGCGCGTCCTCGTCGTGGCCGAGATATTGCAGCACCTGCCCCGGATGGTCGGCGAGGGCGATCTGCGCCACGCGGTCGAGGGAGAGCGGCGCCTGCCCGCTGGCGAGCGGCGCCGGCCCCGCGCCGAACCAGCCGTCGATCTCCCGGTGGAAGATCAGCGGCAATCCGGTCAGGCAGAGGAGCAGCAGGAACAGGGTGGCGATCAGGCTCGTCCAGGTGTGGACGCGCCGCCACGCGCGCAGCCGCGCCGCGTTCATGGCGGACCTCCTCACCAGCGGTAGCTGACGCTGGCGACGATCCGGCGCTGCTCGCCGTAGAAGCAGGCGGTCGCGCTGGAGCAGGAGGAGACGAAGCGCCGGTCGGCGGCGTTCTGGATGTTCACGGCGGCCCGCCAGCCGTCGCGCTCGTAGTGGATTGCGGCGTCGAGGAGCACGGAATCCGGCACCCGCAGGGTGTTGGCCACGTCCGCGTAGGAGCGCCCGACGGAGCGCAGGCCGCCGCCGAACCCGAAGCCCTTCCAGTCGCCCGAGGGGATCGTGTAGTCGAGCCAGAGCGACCCGAAGGTCTCCGGGATGCCGACCGGCACCCTGCCGAGGTCGAGCACGGTGCCCTTGACCGTGCGCAGGTCGTAGGTCGTGAAGGCGCCGACGAGGTTCAGGCCCTCGGCGAGGCTCGCCACCACCGAGGCCTCGATGCCGCGCGAGCGCACCGCACCGATCTGCAGGTTGTTGAAGGGATTGCTCGGGTCCGGCGTCAGCACGTTGGCGCGCTGGAGGTCGAAGGCCGCCAGCGTGAACAGGGTGTTCCAGCCCGGCGGCTCGAACTTGGCGCCGACCTCGATCTGGTCGCCGCGGTCCGGCCGGTAGGGCGCACCGGTCTGGCCGTTGGCGCCCGGCGTCGGATTGAAGGATGTGCCCCAGGTCACGTAGGGCGCGAAGCCGTTGTCGAAATTGTAGATCAGGCCGAGCCGGCCGGTGAAGGCCCGGTCGTCGCCGCGCACCGAGGCGGAGGGCGTGAGCCGGTTCGTCAGGTCGCTCGTCACGACGTCCTGCCGCCCGCCGACCAGGAAGGTCAGGCGCTCGGTGAGCCGGATCTGGTCCTGCGCGTAGAGGCCGACCTGCTGCAGCAGCTGGTTCGCGACCAGGTAGGGCACCGGCTGGCCGGCGAGCTGGCCGTAGCGCGGCGCCAGGATGGCGAGCGTGGGCGCCGGGAAGGCGGAGGCCTGGTAATCATTGAGGTCGTAGCGCTTGTAGTCGATGCCGAGCAGCAGGTCGTGGGCGAAGAGCCCGTCCGCGAAACGGGCCTCGGCCTGCGTATCCACCGTGACGAGGCCGGCCTTCGGCGTCGTCAGGAAGCCGTAGCGGGACAGCTGCGTCTGCGTGGCGTCGCCGGCCTCGTAGCCGTTGCCGACGTAGCGCTGGTCGCGGACGTCGGTGAGCGAGTAGCGGAAATTCTGCCGCACGGTCCAGACGTCGTCGATCCGGTGCTCGAACAGGTAGCCGAGATTGGCCTGATTGCGGGTGTAGCCGTCGATCAGCGGGTCGCTGACATTGAGCGGGCGGGGGATGCGCAGGCCCAGAGCCTGGGGGCGCACGGTGCCCAGATAGGGCAGGAACTGGCCCGCCCCGCCGGTCACGTCGCGCTGGACGCTCGTCAGCAGCGTGAAGGTCGTGGCCCCGTCCGGTTTGTAGGTGAGGGCGGGCGCGAGGAAGACCCGGTCCTCCGGCGCGAAGCGGACGGGCGCGTCGCTGTTCTGCAGGCGCCCGGTGAGCCGGTAGAACCAGTGCCCCTCCGCATCGGCCGGCCCGCCGAGGTCGAAGGCCGCGTAGGCCTGGTTGAAGGAGCCCCCGCCGAATTCGAGTGAGTGCAGCGGGTCGAGCGGCGGGCGCTTCGACACGACGTTGATGAGGCCGCCCACCGGACTGCCGCCGAACAGGGTCGCGGCCGGCCCGCGCAGCACCTCGATCCGCTCGGCGCCGAAGGGGTCGATGCGGTAATTGGCGAAGGAGGTCTGGAAGAGCTGGAGCCCGTCGCGGAACAGGCCGCTCTCGGTGGCCGAGAAGCCCCGCAGGATGAACCAGTCGAGGCGGGTATCCGGCCCGAACGGGTTGGCGAAGACGCCCGGCGCGTAGCGCACGGCCTCCGACAGGGTCTGGGCCTTCTGGGCCTGGAGCTGCGCGGCGCCGATCACCGAGATCGATTGCGGCGTGCGGATGAGCGGCGTGTCCGTCTTGGTGGCGGTGGCGCTGCGGGTCGCCACGTAGCCCTCGACCGGGCCGGTGGCGGTCTCGGGCCGGCGCGCCCCCGGGAGGCCCGCCCCGGCCGCCCCCTGTCCCTCCACGCTGATCGTGTCGAGCGCGATCGTGCCCTCCTGCGCCCGCGCCGCCCCGGCGAGCAGGAGCGTCGAGGCCCCTGCCAGGACCGTCGAGGCCCCTGCCAGGACCATCGAGGCCCCTGCCAGGACCATCGGGCCCGCCAGGACCACCTTGCCGATCAGACTCGCGCCCACGCTCCGCCGCATCACCCGGACCCTCTCACGCGCGCAGCACGACGGGCTCGCCGAAGCGGCGAGTCGCGCGGGGCGGCGCTGTTTTGAATTGTAATAAAATACTGATTTTTCAGAGTTTTTCCATGCGGCGGTGCTACCCGCTGAGCAACCTGCTGGCAAGCTCGCCGGCAACGACACCTTGAGCGTGTGGCTCGCGCGTCACCGGGCGTGATCCGCGCCGCGCCACGGCGGCGCCGCGCGGGGGAGCTGCGACACAGGCGGCGGTGACAACCAGCGCGCGACCTGCTGGGATGCGTCCTCCGATTCGCCAGGATCCCGGTTCCCCTCGTGTCCGCCGCCCTCTCGCTCCCCGTCGACCGCCGCCAGTCGCCGATCGCGCTGGAGGTGCGGCGCGGGGTGCGCCGGCTCTTCGCCGAACTCGGCCACGTCACGATCCCGGAATTCACCCTGGCGAACGGCCGGCGGGCGGACCTGATCGCGCTCGGGCCGTCGGGCCAGCTCACCATCATCGAGATCAAGTCGGGCCTGCCCGACTTCCGCGCCGACCGGAAATGGCCGGACTACCGGGATTTCTGCGACCGCTTCTACTTCGCGGTGCCGGAGGAGATGCCGATTGCCGTGCTGCCGGAGGAGACCGGCCTCATCGTGGCGGATGCGTTCGGGGCCGCGATCCTGCGCGAGCCGCCCGACCATCCCCTGGCGGGCGCCCGCCGGAAGGCCGTGACCCTGCGCTTCGCCCGCGCGGCGGCGGGCCTGCTCCACGCGCTCGCCGATCCGGGCGCGGTGCGCGAGGGGAGCCTCTGAAGGAGCGCATCCCGGCGCAACCCTGGCCGGCGCCGGCGGCGTTGGACAGCCGCGCCAGCCCCGCCCCATGATCCGGCCCGACCGACGCGCCGCGCAGCGCGTCCGGCAGGGAGGATCGAGCATGAGGCTTCGGGGCAAGGTCGCGATCGTCACGGGCGCGGGCGGCGGGTTCGGCGAGGGCATCGCCCGGCGCTTCGCGCAGGAGGGTGCGCGGGTCGCGGTGGTCGACCTGCGCGGGGAGGAGGCCGAGCGGGTCGCCGCCGCGATCGGCCGGGACGCGATCGCGGTCACGGCCGATGTCGGGGCGAAGGAGGACGTGGCGCGCGCCGTGGCCCGCACCGCCGAGGCCTTCGGCACGCCCCACATCCTCGTCAACAATGCCGGCATGACCCACCGCAACCAGCCGCTGATGGAGGTCGACGAGGACACGTTCGACCGCGTGTTCCGGGTCAACGTGAAGTCGATCTTCCACTTCGTGCGGGCGGTGGCGCCGGCCATGCGCGACAACGGCGGCGGGGTGATCCTCAACGTCGGCTCGACGGCGGGGATCCGGCCGCGGCCGGGCCTGACCTGGTACAACGCCTCGAAGGGCGCCGTGAACCTGATGTCGAAGTCGCTGGCGGTCGAACTCGCGCCCTGGAAGATCCGGGTCAACGCGCTCTGCCCGGTGATGGGCGAGACCGGGCTGCTCGAAGCCTTCATGGGCGTGCCGGACACGCCCGAGAACCGCGCCAAGTTCATCGCCACCATCCCCCTCGGCCGCCTGTCGCGCCCGGAGGACATCGCCGCCACCGCGCTGTTCCTCGCCTCCGACGAGGCGGAATTCCTGACCGGGATCGAGATGCCGATCGACGGCGGGCGGACCGTCTAGCTTTCGGACGGCTCCTCGGCGGCCAGGGCCGCCTCGACGAACAGCTCCGGATCGTCGCAGAACTCGCGGTAGAGGCGGAAATGCGCCGTGTCCCCGAGCCGCACCGGCGCGAGGCCGGCGCGCGTGACCGCCATCAGGGCGGCGCCCGGATAGGCCATCAGGATCGGCGAGTGGGTCGCGATGATGACCTGGGCGGCCCGCATCCGCTCCATCTCCCGCAGCAGCGCCAGGAAGGTGACCTGGCGCCGCGGCGACAGGGCCGCCTCCGGCTCGTCGAACAGGAAGACGCCCTGGCGCAGGCAGCGCTCGCGGAAGACCCGCAGGACGCCCTCGCCGTGGGACCGCGACAGGTAATCGGGCGCCTGCGCGCCGTTCACCGCGTCGAGGGAGCGCGCCACCGAGAAGACGCTCTCGGCCCGGAAGAACCAGCCGCCCGCGACCTTCGGCAGCCAGGCGGCCCGCAGGGCGGGCGCGAGCGCGTCGCCGTCCGTGGCGAGCGCCTCCGCGTGGTCGAGCGGGCGGTGGTCGCGGCTGCCGCCCGCCACGTCGAAGCCGCACAGGGCCGCGATCCCTTCGAGCAGGGTCGATTTGCCCGCACCGTTCTCGCCGACGACGATCGTGATCGGCCGCTCGAACAGGATCTCGAAATCCCCGCCCCGGAAGACGGGCAGGCAGAACGGATAGGCCTCCGGCCGCGCGACCCTGGCGGGGTCGAGCCAGACCCGCTTGAGGAAGGGCGGCGGCAGGCGCGTCGTGAGGCTGCGTCGGGCCATGCGGTCGCCTTCCCTCGCGGTTCTCTTCCCTTGCGGCATGCCATCCTGCCCCGAGCCGCCCCGCAGGTCACGCCACCATTCTCGGCGGAGCGGTCCTGCGCTACACCGGCGGGCCTGCTGCGCCGCAGCGGGGTTTGGGAGAATGCCGCGATGACCGCACGCCGCTTCGTGACCCTCGACGTCTTCACCGAGCGGCCGTTCGCCGGCAACCCGCTCGCGGTGGTGCTCGACGCGGAGGGGCTCGACGGCGCCGCCATGCAGGCCATCGCCCGCGAGTTCAACCTCTCCGAGACGGTGTTCGTGCTGCCGCCCGAGGAGGCCCGCCACCGCGCGCGGCTGCGCATCTTCACGCCCGTCCACGAACTGCCCTTCGCCGGTCACCCGACCGTGGGCACCGCCGTGCTCCTCGGCCTGCAGGACCGCCGCGCCGGCCGCGCCGACGCGCTCGCCTTCGGGCTGGAGGAGACGGTCGGGGTGGTGCCCTGCGTGGTCGAGCCGGGGGAGGGGAGGGGCCGCGCGCGCTTCCGGCTGCCGAAGCTCCCGGAGATCTGGGGCGAGGCCGAGGGGCTCGGGCCCGACGCCGCGACCGTGGCGGCCGGCCTCGGCCTCGCCGCCCAGGACATCGGCTTCGCCCGCCACCGGCCGAGCCGGCACGGCGCCGGCACGCCCTTCGAGCTGGTGCCCCTGCGCTCCCTCGACGCGCTCGGCCGCGCCCGACCGAGCGCCGAGGCGCTGGAGCGGGCCTTCGGCCCCGGCGCCAAGGTCTTCCTCTACACGGCCGAGACCGAGGATCCCGCCCACCGCTTCCGGGCCCGGATGTTCGCCCCGGGCCTCGGCATCGCGGAGGATCCGGCGACCGGCGCCGCCGTCGCCGCCTTCGCGGGCGCGCTGATGCAGTTCGAGCCCCTCGGCGAGGGCACGCACGACATTCCGATCGGGCAGGGCTACGAGATGGGCCGCCCGAGCGAGATCGCCCTGCAGCTGGTGATCGAGGCGGGCGCGCTGCGCGCGGCCGAGATCGGCGGCAGCGCCGTCGTGGTCAGCGAGGGCACCCTGCGGGCATGAGTGCGAAGGCGAGCCTGTCGCGCGCCGCGCACCTGACCGCGGCCCTCGCCCCCTACGATTGGGCCTGGGCGCGGGAGAACGCCGCCGGGATCGCGGCGCATTGGCGGCGGCGCCTCGCCGAGCGCCCGGCGCTGTTCAACGGCCGCGTGCTGCTGGCGAACCACGTCGAGATCCGTGGCCGGACCGTCGCGATGCGGCTGTTCGAGACCGATTTCGCGACCTTCACGGCCTTCCGCGATCTCGGCTTCCCGGATCCCGCCGTCGTCAACGTCTTCGCCGCGGTGGCACCGCTGAGCCGCGACGGGGCCTACCTGCTCGGCCGCATGAACGCGCACACGGCCAGCGCCGGTCAGGTCTACTTCGCCTGCGGCACGCCCGACCCCTCCGACGTGCGCCCGGACGGCAGCGTCGACCTCGCGGCCAGCGCCGTGCGCGAGCTCGCGGAGGAGACCGGGCTCGCGCCGCCGGAGGGCGCCGCGGAGGAGTGGGTGCTCGTGCGGCACGGCGGCCACCTCGCGCTCCTGCGGCCGGTCGCGATGGGCGAGCCGGCCGCGGACCTGCTGGCGCGCGCCGAGGCCCACCTCGCCGCCGAGGAGGTGCCGGAACTCGCCGGCCTCGTGGTGGTGCGCGGCCCGGGGGACATCGACCCGTCCGTCATGCCGGCCTTCGTGCAGGCCTTCCTGCACGACGCCTTTCTGTTGGCCTGACGGCCAAGGGCCGGCCCCACCGCCAAGGTCCGGCCCCACCGCCAAGGGCCGGCCCGACGGCCGCCTCAGATCTCGTAGATCAGGCCGGTCTCGGCGGGGCGGCGCGCGAACAGGTCGGGCCGGTGGGCGGGCCCGGACGGGCAGCGGACGCAACGCCGGGTCATGCGCGCGTGCAGGCGGGCCACGGTGCGGCTCGCCGTGGTGGTGAAGAGGAACGGCAGCCCCGCATGCACGAAGGCCGCCAGCGCCGCGCCGAGGAGCGGCACCGCGTAGCTGAGCGAGGCGCGCATATGCTGCGCGTAGGTCTCGCCGAGGGAGGCGGGATGGGCCGTGAAGGGGTTCTGCAGGCGCATGGCGACCACTCCGGATCGGGCGGGCGGAGACCGCCGGGGGCGCCGGCCGGTCGGCCGGGCCAGCTTATCAAGAGTCGGGCCAGCAGGGTTAACGGATCGTGAAGGCCGCACCCTCACGGATAGCCGTAGCGGGCGCGGGCGGCGGCGTGGAGGCGCAGCGCCTCGGCCTCGTGGCCGGCCGCGCAGGCCTCGGCGGCCCGGCCGAGATCGGCCGAGAAGCGCTTGCCGACCGGCTCGTTGAGGTTGCCGGTGGCGACGTCGCTGTTCACGATGGTCTGGGTGCGGGCGATGGCCGGGCCGCAGCCGGAGCCGCCGGGCGGGATCGCCGGGGCGGCGACCGGTGCCGCCGCGACCGCGGGGGGCGGCACGCTCGGCTTGCAGGCGGCGAGGCCGAGGGCGGCGAGCAGGGCGGCGGCGAGGCCGGAACGAGGCAGCATGGACGCTCTCCTGGCGGATCGACTCCCGGGGGAGGATCTGCGGCCGAGCTTGTGGCAAGGGCGGTCGGGCGGGTCAATCCGGCGCGCGGCCCCCAGGCGCGTGGCCCCCAGGCACCCGGTCCATCGGGGCGGCGCGCCCCGTCAGGGCCGCCGGCTTGTCATCGCGGCCCGCCGCCGGTAGAGAGGGCGACGTCAGGCGTTCCGCCTTGAGGAGACCCGAGCCGTGGCGCATGCCGGCTCCCTGCCGCTGACGACCCGGACCGCCCTGCGGGCGGCGCGGTCGCGCGCGCTCCTCCTTCCCGGCCTTCTCCTTAGCCGCCCCTGAGGGCCGTCCGGGCGCGCGCCTGGGCCTTCAGGGGAGCGCGACCATCCTCGTCCCAGCTCGCGATCGCGATCCGCGCCGCCCCGAGCGCCGCGCCGGGCGATCTCCCAGAACGGATTTTCCCATGACCCAAGCTGCTTCCTCCGCCGAGCGCGTCCTGATCTTCGACACTACCCTGCGCGACGGCGAGCAATGCCCCGGCGCCACCATGACCTTCGAGGAGAAGCTCGCGGTGGCCGAGATGCTCGACGGGATGGGCGTCGACATCATCGAGGCGGGTTTCCCGATCGCCTCGAACGGCGATTTCGAGGCGGTGACCGAGATCGCGCGGCGCACCAAGCGCGCCGTGGTGGCGGGCCTCGCCCGGGCGATCCCCGCCGACATCGCGCGGGCCGGGGAGGCGGTGCGGCCCGCCGCGCGCGGGCGCATCCACACCTTCGTGTCGACGTCGCCGATCCACCTCGCCCACCAGATGCGCAAGAGCGAGGAGGAGGTGCTGGAGATCATCCAGCGGACGGTGGCCCAGGCCCGCGACCTCGTCGAGGACGTGGAATGGTCGGCCATGGACGCGACGCGCACGCCGCTCGACTACCTGTGCCGCTGCGTCGAGACGGCGATCCGGATGGGGGCGACCACGATCAACCTGCCGGACACGGTCGGCTACGCGACGCCCGACGAGTACCGGGCGATGTTCCGCGCGGTGCGCGAGCGGGTGCCCAACGCCGACAAGGCGGTCTTCTCGGTGCATTGCCACAACGACCTGGGACTGGCGATCGCGAACTCCCTCGCGGGCGTGGAGGGCGGCGCGCGCCAGATCGAGTGCACGATCAACGGCATCGGCGAGCGGGCGGGCAACGCGGCGCTCGAAGAGGTGGTGATGGCGATCCGCACCCGCGGCGACGTGCTGCCCTACGCCACCGGCATCGACACGACGCAGATCATGCGGGCCTCGAAGCTGGTGGCGGCCGCGACGCATTTCCCGGTCCAGTACAACAAGGCGATCGTCGGCCGGAACGCCTTCGCGCATGAGAGCGGCATCCACCAGGACGGGATGCTCAAGAACCAGTCCACCTACGAGATCATGACCCCGGAATCGGTCGGGGTTCAGAAGACCTCGCTGGTAATGGGCAAGCACTCGGGCCGCGCGGCCTTCCGCTCGAAGCTGGAGGAGATGGGCTACCGCCTGTCGGACAACCAGTTCCAGGACGCGTTCGAGCGGTTCAAGGCGCTCGCCGACCGCAAGAAGAACGTCTACGACGAGGACATCGAGGCGCTGGTCGACGAGAACCTCGCGACCGCGCACGACCGCATCCGGCTGGTGTCGCTGACGGTGATCGCGGGCACGCGCGGCCCCCAGCGGGCGACGATGCGCCTCGACATCGAGGGGCGCCTCGCGACGGAGGAGGCGGACGGCAACGGACCGGTCGACGCGGTCTTCAACGCGATCCACGCCCTGGTGCCGCACGAGGCGAAGCTCGAGCTCTACGACGTCCACGCGGTGACGGAGGGCACGGACGCGCAGGCCGAGGTGTCGGTGCGCCTGCGCCAGGGCGAGCGCAGCGTGACGGCGCGCGGCGCCGACCCGGACACGCTGGTCGCCTCCGCGAAGGCCTACCTGGCGGCGCTGAACAAGCTGCTGGCGGGCGCCAACCGCCTGCATGCCCAGCATGCGGCGGCCGAATAGCCGCCGAAAAAGCGCGAGGCGGGTCGGATTCGGGACTGGACAGCCCGGATCCGACCCGCTACATCCCGCCTCGCGATCGGGACGGTTGGTGGCCGCCCGGTCTCGCTCCCTGAGAGCGACGGGTGCATAGCTCAGTTGGTAGAGCAGCTGACTCTTAATCAGCGGGTCCTAGGTTCGAGCCCTAGTGCACCCACCAATCAAATCAGAGACTTAGCTGAGACGGCGCTGCATCCGGGGGCGTTCTAGGGAACGCCTCAGGTCACAAACTGCCGTGTGATGGGCTTGATGGACGCGCCGCCGTGGAGGCCGACGCTCCGCAGATGTCCGCCGTGTCGCGCAGGCTGGCCGCCTTATCGTCGGTCTCGGTCACGAGCCGGTACTCGAAGCTGAACCGCTCCGATTTTCTCGGAGGCTGTTTGGCTTGGGTCAGGCGGCCAGGGCTGGCTTCTGCACCTGGGCATCGTAGCGCGCCTCGGCCTCGGCGGGAGGCACGTTGCCGATCGGCTCCAGCAGCCGGTGGTGGTTGATCCAGCCGACCCCTTCGAGGGTGGCGAACTCCACGGCCTCGTAGCTGCGCCACGGACCGCGCCGATGGATCGCCTCGGCCTTGAACAGGCCGTTGATCGTCTCGGCCAGAGCATGGTCGTACGAGTCCCCGACGCTGTCGACCGAAGGCTGGACCCCAGCCGCCGCCAGCCGGTCCTTGTACTGCAGAGCGAGGTATTGGGTGGATTCAAGTGGTCGTCGCAACGGCTTGGCGGAGGGCGGTTGTGATGGCAGGTCGGCGGCGTTCGGATCGGGCACTTCGCGAGAAGCTGCGGTCACCGGGTCGTCCCGGGGTCGGTCTGCGCGAGACGCGGCGGGGGTTCTGGGCGTTCCTCGCGCAGGGTCTCTCCAGCGAGGTCGCAGCGATGAAGCTCGGGATCTCGCCACCGGTCGGCTCGCGGTGGTTCCGGACAGCAGGCGGAATGGCACCTTCCCACCTGTCACCATCATCCAAGTCGCCTTCTGCGCGCTACCTGTCGTTGGCTGAGCGGGAGGAGATCGCGATCCTACAAGCGCAAGGTCACGGGGTCCGGGACGTCGCTCGGCGTCTGGGACGGGCGGCGTCGACCATCTCGCGGGAATTGCGCCGCAATGCGGCGACCCGCAGTGGCGGCCTGGACTATCGCGCCACGACCGCGCAGTGGCACGCTGAACGCGCGGCACGCCGGCCCAAGCCAGCAAAACTGGCGGGGAACGCAGCGCTGCGGACGTACGTGCAGGAGCGGCTCGCCGGAACTGTCGCGACACCGGGCGGGAGCGCTCTGCCTGGCCCTAGCGTTGCCTGGAAGGGACGGCGGCACGGGCGACGCCAGAGCCGGCGATGGGGTCGATCCTGGAGTCCGCAGCAGATCGCCGAGCGCCTACGGCTCGACTTTCCGGGCGATACGACGATGCGCATCAGTCACGAGGCGATCTATCAGGCGCTCTACATCCAGGGCCGGGGCGCGCTGAAGCGTGAGCTGACCGCGTGTCTTCGCACAGGACGGGCTTTGCGTGTGCCGCGGGCCCGCAGCCTGGGCCGAGGCAGGTCGTTCGTCACCCCCGAGGTGCTCATCAGCGAGCGTCCGCCCGAGGTGGAGGACCGCGCGGTGCCGGGGCACTGGGAAGGAGATCTGATCCTGGGTCTGAAGAGTTCGGCGATCGGGACCCTGGTCGAGCGCACGACGCGCTTTACGATGCTGCTGCATCTTCCGCCGATGGACGGCCATGGGGTGACACCGCGTGCGAAGAACGGCCCGGCGCTGGCGGGGCACGGGGCCCAGGCGGTGCGCGAGGCGATCGCCGGCACGATCGCGCGCTTGCCCGAGCAGCTGCGGCGCTCGTTGACCTGGGACCAGGGTACCGAGATGGCCGAGCACGCGCGCTTGCGGATCGACGCGGGTCTGCAGGTCTACTTCTGCGATCCACGCTCACCCTGGCAGCGGGGGACGAACGAGAATACGAACGGGTTACTGCGACAGTACTTCCCGAAAGGAACGGATCTGAGCGCCCACAGCGCGAACGATCTTGCTGCTGTGGCCGCAGCCCTCAACAGCAGACCGCGCAAGACGCTGAACTGGAAGACGCCGGCAGAGGCGCTCGACGCTGTGCTGGCTGCCGTGCAAGATGGTGTTGCGACGACCGCTTGAACCCAAGTTGCGACCCGCGATCCGAGTGATGCACGAGCCCGCCCCGTGAGCAGGGCGGCGCTTGTGCAGCGCCTGCTCCAGCGCGTCCAGCACGAAGCTGGCCTGCGCAGTGCGCGACACCCGCCTCGCGCACGCGCCGGATCTCGCGCATCCGCGTCGTGTCACTCCGCGCCCGGGCCGGCATTCTGCCGGGATCAGCGCGGCGTGTGGCATGAGCGTAGTCCGGGGCGGTTCATCCCTCGCGGAACGCGCGCTCCACTCTCCCGAAGCAAGTCCACCCATGCGGTGCGTCAGGCCGCCGCAGAGTGGGTGTCGAGGCGCGAGACGGACAGCCAGTTCGCACTCCCCCTCTCATCGGCCTGTTACCGGTGGCGTCTGACGGCAGCACTGGAATGTGACACATCGAAAAATCCAGTTGCCCTCGGCTGTCAGAGGCTCGCGGCTATTATCAACGCAGGTTCCCTCGAACGCCTTAGCTATTCAAGCTGGGCGGTCCACAAAAGCAGCCGGTCGGCTCACTGTAGAGGGAAAAACTGATAATTGACAATATCGGTTCGCTCATCCAGTTTAGGTATATGCGTAAGCGCGTGATCTCACCTCTATGGGGTACATGCTCGGTTGGACGTGGCGGTTGTTACAATCTAAGATTGCTAAATCCTGAGATGCAATCTTAAGTTCCAGCGATCCCGGCGATCGGTTGTTGTGGCGCCGAGTTGAATACGAACCAGCTTGCGGATTCTTGCGCGTTGCGGCTTCGGGATATGACTTTAAATGGCTAATATTGAATCAACAAGTGAAAATCTCGGAATTCGAACCTCGAGGGAGGACGATTATGCCGATGACTAGGTGCTTGCTGCTTTTAAGCGCGTGCCCAACACGGGCGCTTGCTGGCAATCGTGAGTTTGAGCTTATCCTGCCGCCCCCGAGCGACGATACGGCGTTTGCTCGGGTGGTCACGGCCGTGGCACTCTGCCTCGCGCCTGCGCTGGGCGTGATCGCTCAAGGGATCATCCTGGACCACCAGGGGCCTGTCCTGTTCCGCCGGACCCGCACAGGGCTGAATGGCCAACCGTTCCAAGTCTGGAAACATCGAACATTGCCCGTGCAGAAAACCGGGCCCGTAACGTTGGCCGGTCCGCGCGCCGCTGCATGTTCCGTATCTGCAGCGCATTCGAGCTTCGCATTCACGAACATTCCAAAGATGTTCGTTCGCGCACTGCAAATAACCAGCTGTTCTCAATACTATTCTCGTTGCTGATTCTGTAAGAATTATCTATAGCCAAAATTATTCCCTAAATGGCAGTCGCAGCTGTTTCATCTCTGGCGAAATCGCCGCGGCGGCATCAGCACCGGGGAAGTACGGGGGACATGTGAACTCCTGGGTTGTAGAGGATGTGCGTCATGACAGTACCTGAACGCAATGTTTTCCTATCTGCCCTCGGTGAGGAGGATTTTGAGGCATTATTGCCCAAAATGAAGGATCTCGACGTCAGACAGGGGCAGATTCTCTGCGAGGCTGGCCACGAGATCGAGTTCGTTTACTTTCCAAAAACCTGTGCCATCTCAGTGGTTGCTCTCCTCGAAGATGGAACGCCAGAAATGGCGAACTTTGGCCCCGAAGGCGTTGCGGGCGCACTCGCTCTTCTCGGACATCGGAAGGCCTTCGGTCGCTACCTGGTGCAAATGTCCGGGCGGGCCTCACGCATTCGCCTCGACCATCTCGAAACAGTGCTCGCACAACGTCCTCATCTGCGAGCGACTATGAACTTGTATCTGCAATGGATTCTAAATCAGGTCATGCAGACCGCCGCTTGCAATGCTGCACATCATGTTGAGGCTCGCTGCTGCCGCTGGATCCTCACCTTGCACGAGCGGCTTCACTGCAAAGAACTAGATATAACGCACGATATCTTAGCTTCAGCGATTGGTGTACAGCGGCCTACTGTGAGCGTAATAGCGCGTCGCCTGCAGAACGCGGGCCTCATTCAGCAGCGCCGCGGAGCTATCGCCGTCGTTGATGCGCATGGATTGGAGAATTCAGCCTGTGAGTGTTATCACACGCTTCAGCAGCGCTTCGAACAGATATTGCGGTCTGCAGAGAGCATCAGGCGGGCCCGGCGAGAGCGGGACTGTCGCGTTATCGATCCAGCTCGCAAGTTTGGACTCTCGAACTCGGCAGAACCGGTCAATCAGAGAGACTAACGGGTGACCGATCCGCGTGGACCGCTACGCGGGCGGGCGCCCCGGGCTGACCGCAGCGTGAGGCGGGCATGCGGCCGGTCCCGATCCTCGGTGGCGGCCAAGTCGGCCGTGCGCTTCAGGGCGTCACCCGGCCACGGGACGTCGCGCCGCGTGCGTGATCGCGCGAGGTCGTCGACATGACTGGGGAAGGCTCCGCAACGAGCGCCGCCGTGGAGCGTCCTCGTGTGCCGGCGATCGCCGCGGCGGCGCGTGCGGCGGTGGACCGGGTCAGCCGCGAGGCTGGGGCAGCCTGGCAGCTCGACGCCCTGCCGCCCGTCCTCCCCGACGTCGCGACCGCGCGGGCGGGGATCGCTGGTCCAGTTCTCGACCGACTGCGTGTGCGATGGTCGCGGGACCGGGCGCCTGGCGGCCGACGCGCGGGCGGACCTGACAAGCGGCTGCGGGGCCAGCGGCGAGACGAGCGAGACGGCGGTGCGCACGGCCCGCCGGCGCCGCGCGGAAGTGCGCCCGACACGGGCGGCCAACCCGCACCAGGGCCCTTCCGCCGAGGCGGTGCGACGGCCGGTCGGCGAGCGCTCCGGGCCCGACGTGACGGCCGACCAGCGCGGCTGCCCGACTCTCGCTGCCAACCTCGCGGCAATCCTGGCCAGGATCGCGCCGCCCCAACCACCTCACCTAGCGTGAACGCGGGTGTGGTGACGTCGTGTCGCTGCGCCGAGGCGATCTCCACCCGGATGAAGGCGCACGGCGCCCGCAGCGTGCCGGTCGAGCCGATCACGACCTCGTCCTACCCGACGCCGGCGCGGCGCCCGGCCAATAGCGAACTCTCGACCGCGACGCTGAGCCGGGATTTCGGGATCGTGCCGCGGCCCTGGGAGGCGGCGCTCGCCGACATCCTGGACCGGCTGATCGGCCCGGTGACGCCGGCCTGAAGGAGGCCATGATGAAGGGCATCGTGCTCGCCGGCGGCTCCGGCACCCGACTCCACCCGGCGACGCTCGCGATCAACAAGCAGCTGCTGCCGGTCTACGACAAGCCGATGATCTACTATCCGGTCTCGGTGCTGATGCTGGCCGGGATCCGCGAGATCCTGATCATCTCGAGCCCCGAGCACCTGGACAATTACAAGCGGCTGTTCGGGACGGGCGAGCAGTTCGGGGTGACCTTCTCGTACGCGCTGCAGCCGCGGCCGGAGGGGCTGGCGCAGGCCTTCCTGATCGGGCGGGACTTCGTCGGCGCGGACCCAGTCTCGCTGATCCTGGGCGACAACCTGTTCTTCGGGGCGGGCCTGCGGGCCCTGCTGCAGCGGGCGCGGGCGCGGGCGCGGGGAGCGACGGTGTTCGCCTACCACGTCGACCACCCGGAGGCCTACGGGGTGGTGAACCTCGACGGCTCGGGCCGCCCGACCAAGCTGGTCGAGAAGCCGAAACTGCCGGAATCGACCTGGGCGGTGACCGGCCTGTACTTCTACGACAACCAAGTGCTCGACATCGCGGCGGCCGTGAAACCCTCGCCGCGGGGCGAGCTGGAGATCACGGACGTGAACCAGGCCTACCTGGAGCGCGGGCAGCTCGAGGTGGAATGCATGTCGCGCGGCTACGCGTGGCTGGACACGGGAACGCATGACAGCCTGCTGGAGGCGGGGGAGTTCGTGCGGGTGATCCAGAGCCGGCAGGGGATGCAGGTGGCCTGCCTGGAGGAGATCGCCTACCTGCAGGGCTGGATCTCCCGCGAGCAGGTGGCGGCGCGCGGCGAGTTGTCCGCGAAAACCAGCTACGGTCAGTATCTCATCTGGCTCGCTCGCGGCAGCGACCTGATCAGCCCCCACGCGGTGGGCCGGTTGGAGCGTTTGAGCGCCTAACAGAACGGGCATGAACCGCCTGGGCGGATGTTGGTGTGTATGGCTCGACCGCTTCAACCGATGATCTCTGGCGCGAGATCGCCCCGCTTCTGCTGCCGCCCCGGTTGCGCCCTGGGCTCGCGCCAGACCTACGGCTCGCCGCGCGTCCAGGCGGAGCGGCGCGACCAGGGCGACGCCCGCCGTCGCAAGCGGATCGCCCGGCCGATGCGCGGGGCCGGTCTCGTCGGGGCGTGTCATCGCCGCAGCGGGCCGATCACGACGCGGCGCGATCAGGAGGCCCGGCCGGCTCCGGACTTGGTCGAGCGCAGCTTCGCGGCCGACGAACCCGACCGGCCGTGGGTCGCGGACATCACCTCCGTCCCGACCAGCGCAGATTTCCTGTACCTGGCCATTGTGCTCGACGCGTTCAGCCGCCGGAGCGCCGGCTGGTGGGGCTCCCATCGCGGCCCGCCGCGACGGCCGATCATCTTCGCACTGATGCGGGATCCGCTTGACCAAAGCGGATCCCGGATCGCGAGCCCGCGCGGCGCCTGAGCGAAGCCGACATCCGCATGGCCGAAATCGGAGATGGCGAAGCCATCAACCGGATGTCGGATGAGTTGGTGCTGGACGCGCTTGCGATGGCCGCCAGCCAGAGAAAACCGGGACACGTGATCCACCGCTCGGATCAGGGCTCGCCCTAGACTTCGCTGGCCATCGGCGGCCGCTGCCGCGAGGCGGGCGTGCGGCCCTCGATGGGCTCGGTCGGAGATGCTCACGACAATCTATGGACGCCTCCCGCGGCAAGGTATTCCTCAGCGACGACCACGACCTTGGGTGCGTGAATCTATCCGGCCTGTCGGTGGAGCGATCACGCCCCTGGCCTCGATGGGGTCCGCTTCTTCCGTCCTCATAACGCTAGCGGCCTCGAAGGCCGTGTCGTAGGTCAGGATCGGAAGCGGCGGCCCACGCCGTGTCGCCATCGTCGGTCACCTCGCACGCATCGCCGCTCGCGCGACGATCTCGGTCGCCCGCGTCAGGCGCGGGCGTAATCCTCCTCGCGCCTCAGCATCGCCCAGGCTATCCGCGCGGTCTTGTTGGCCATCGCCACGATCCCCTTGTTGAACCCGCGCCGGTCGATCACCGCCTGGAACCAGCGTGAGCGCGGATCGGTCTTCGTGGCCAGGCGCAAGGCGACCGCGCGGGCGCCGTGCACGAGTTGGCGCCGCAGATAGTGGTTGGCCCGGCGTCCGACGCCCCCGAGGTGCGGCTTGCCGCCGGTGGAGTACTGTCGCGGCACCAAGCCGATCCAGGCCGCGAGTTCGCGCCCTGAGCGGAACTGGCGGGCATCGCCGACGCTGGCCTTGAGGGCGGTGGCGACGACCGGGCCCACGCCAGGCAACGTCATCAGGCGGCGGCAGACGACGTCTTCGCGGCAGATCGCCCGAAGTTGATCGTCGAGCCGCTCAAGCCGCGTCTCCAGGGTCTCCAACTCGTCGAGCAGGGCCGCGAAGGTGGCTCGCGCCATCGGCGACAGTCCCGCCTCGGAAAGTTCCGCCCGCACACGCGCTGGAAAGCGGGCCGCACCCTTCGGGTAGATGAGGCCGTACTCAGCCAGGAGCCCACGGGTATGATTGATCAGGTTCGTGCGTTGCGAGACCAGCCGATCGCGGACGCGATGAAGCGACTGCAGGTCTTGCTGCTCGGTCGACTTCACAGGCACAAACCGCATCGTGGGACGTGAGGCGGCGTCGAAGATCGCCTCGGCGTCGACGGCATCGTTCTTCGAGCCGCGCACGAACGGCTTGACGAAGCGCGGGTTGATCAGCCGAACCTCATGCCCGGCCGCGAGGAAAGCTCGCGCCCAATGATGGGCCGTGGCGCAAGCCTCCATGGCGATCACCTTCGGGGCGAGGCTGGCCACCAGCGCCGGAAGTTTGGTGCGCCCGACGCGCCGGGAGATCACCTGACCATCGGCATCGACGCCGTGAACGTGAAACGACTGCTTGGCCAGATCGATCGCGAGCATCTGCATGGCTCTTCTCCCTCTCGGTCTCGCCCAACCTGGGCGCGGAGCGGGAGGCGTCCATCCCATAACGCCATGGCCGAAAGCGTCTTCTCGAGCTTGGAATGCGAACTGCTCGCCCGCCGGCGCTCCCGCTCCCGGCCAGAGGCCCGCATGGCCCCTTTCAGCGACCTGGAGGGCTTCGCCAACCCGGTGCGGCGCCACTCCGCCCTGGGCGACCGCTCACCCAGAGTCTGCGACCAGCAGCATCGTCCCGAGCCTGCAACCGGGACCCTGGTCAGCCAAGCCCAGTGACCGTCCACACAAAACCGGGCAATCCCAAATCCCCGAATAGACAAGAAGTTTCCCCGGGCGGCCTCCTGCAGGATCAGCTTGCCGAGTGTGAGGTCCGCGATCGCCTTGCGCAGCCGCTGGTTCTCGGTCTCCAGCTCCTTCATCCGGCGCACCTGGTCGGACTTGAGCCCACCGTACCCGCGGCCCCAACGATAGGAGGTGACCTCGGTCACGCCGATGGCGCGGCTCGCGTCCGCCACGCACTGCCCCCGCGAGACCAGCACGTCGACCTGCCGCAGATTGGCCATCCCTCTTCCGGCTTGCGCTTCTTCGCTCCCATTGCGTCCGTCCTCCGTCGGCTCAAAGCCACACTTCAGGGCGGACCACTCTCACACGGGCTGACCATACCGAGGCTCGACTGTATCTCCCCGTGCACCACGCACCTGCGTAATCATTCGCACCGAAAATTGGTAATCTCGCGAACATAAAACTCACTCCGGTTCAGGATAATCACGAGCGAAGCGGTTGTCGGAACATAGTCTTACAATTTCGCTTGCTCTCTGCCAGACCCGGTGATTAGTATATCCGATCTGAGTGCCTCCGCCCGAGTCAGCGGGACGGAAAAAGCGCACTCTCGCCCTGCACTGGCCCAGAGGGCTACAAGATGCCAGTCAGCTTTTTCAACCTTTTACCCGTTCAACATAAAGAGCCAGCTGCCTCGATACAAACCGCTGCCCATGGCCGGAACCGGCCGGCTTTACTCATACTTGGCACGCGCGGCATCCCGGCGGCGCATGGCGGGTTCGAGACTTTCGCCGAACGTCTCGCGCTCTATATGGCGGCGCGCGGCTGGGACGTTACGGTATTCTGCCAGCAAGACGTTGCTCCGAGCTCCGGTCTGCATGGTCAGATCGCTCACGACATTTGGCGCGGCGTGCGACGCTTGATCATATCAGTCGAACGAACTGGCCCAGCAGGTACGATTTATTTTGACTGGCGCTCCATGATTGAAGCGCGCCGGCTTCCAGGAATACCATTGGTTTTAGGGTACAATACCGCCTGCTTTCTCCCAATGCTGCGCGCTCAACGTCGTCCTGTCTTGGTCAACATGGATGGTATTGAGTGGAAACGCGAAAAATGGTCAAATTTAGCGAAATTATGGTTCATTATAAACGAGAGAATTGCCTGCCAACTTGGATCTCGATTGATTGCTGATCATCCACAAATCAAAGACCATCTTCTAGCACGAGCAGATGCAAACAAAATAACAATGATACCGTACGGAGCCGACGAAATCGTCAATGCTCCTCCTGAGCTCCTCTCTCCTTACAATCTCCAACCAGACAAATACCTGCTCCTGATCGCAAGAATTGAGCCCGAAAATTCGATTCTCGAGATTGTCCGCGCGTTTTCCCGGCGCCCTCGCCGAGTGCCACTGGTCTGCATCGGCAATATTGATCCAAGCCGCTCTCCATATCATCAGCTCATTTGCGCGGAAGCGTCGCCGCAAGTGCATTTCCCCGGCGCCGTATACGATAAGCCCACGGTTTCAGCTCTCCGGCGGCATGCGCTGGCTTACCTCCACGGGCACACCGTCGGCGGAACGAACCCATCGCTCGTTGAGGCTTTGGGTGCCGGGAGTGCGATCATCGCCAAGCGCAACATCTTTAACACTTGGACCGCCGGACCTGAGCAGTTCTACTTTTCTGACGAGGATCAGTGCGACGCCCAGATCGAACGGGCGTTCGACGACCAGACCGCACTCAAGAACGCCCGTCGGGCCGCGAAGCGGCGACATCGCGCTACGTTCCTCTGGGACGATGTGCTCGCCAAATACGAAGATCTCTGCCTGGACACGTGGCAGCACGTAATGCGTGCAGCCCTCGCGGTGCTCGCCCTGGCCACGAGCCCCTTCTGCCCGAACGCCCGAGCTGACTATCTGCTTGGGCCGGGCGATAAGCTGCAAATAACAGTATCACTGACGACCGCCTGGCGTACAACGGTCAACGCCGACGGGGCGATCGCGATGCCGCAGATCGGCACGGTTCCGCTTGCAGGCATATCCGTCCAAGCGGCCCAGGCTCGCCTCCGAGAAGAATACCGCGCGAAGCGAATTTTTCAAGATGCCGACGTTCAGGTGGAAGTCACGGAGTATCGTCCGTTTTACATCGACGGCGACGTTGCGAAACCCGGCTCCTATCCGTACCAGCCACGCATGACGGTCCGTCAGGCAATAGCCTCGGCGGGAGGACTCGACATGGTGCGGTTTCGCATCGGCGAGAACCCTTTCGTGAGGGCCGCCGACCTCCGCAGTGAATATGAATCGATCGCCATTGAACGCGCACGTCTACTTCTTCGAAAGAACCGCATCAACGCCGAACTTGAGGGCACACAAGAACTGCGAATTGATGATC
Organism: Methylobacterium sp. CB376; assembly: GCF_029714205.1. Classification (NCBI taxonomy): domain Bacteria; kingdom Pseudomonadati; phylum Pseudomonadota; class Alphaproteobacteria; order Hyphomicrobiales; family Methylobacteriaceae; genus Methylobacterium; species Methylobacterium sp. CB376. Next base: position 1,630,027 of record NZ_CP121648.1, read on the forward strand.
TTGCAAACCCCGGTATTCCGCCTTCGCAAATCAGGCAGTTGGCGGCGCTGGAACTTGCGCAGCTGCGACACAACAAAATCGCCCAAGAAGCGGAGATTGCGGCGCTCACAAACGTCATAAATGAGTCGCAGGAGAACCTGAATTCGCTGAACGCGGAATTGTCCGTCGAAAGCCAAGCGACGCGAGACGAAGAGGCGGCAGTCGCCTCCACACGGTCGTACGTCACCCGGGGTACCTCCCCGGAAACACGACTCGCTGAGGTCCGCCGCGACTTGGCCAGCGCAAAAAGTCGCTATCACGCCACGCAAGCCCAGGTGTGGGCGGCAGCGCGGGCCCTCTCCGAGCATCGACGCCAGCTGGCGCGCGTCGTTGAGGTCCGCCGAGGCGCTCGGCTGGCAGAAGCACAAGAAACAGATATTGCTCTACAGAAGCTTGAGGCTCAGACCAAAGCTCTTGCCGAGAAATTCGCCGTTATCGGAGGAATTAGAGCAGCTCTTTACACAAGCGCCGGTAACGACCTCGAAGTGACTGTCTACCGTCAGAATGCCGCAGGCTCCGAACGCCTCACGGCATCGAGCGACTCGAAGATCGAGCCGGACGACGTGGTGTCCGTGAATGTGCGACCGGGTCGCCTTCTTGGTATGGCGGCGACTGCGGAACCTAGTCCGGTGATCACGTCGACCGCAACTAACCGCCGGTGAGCAAATCGGAGCGTCATGTCATGCGCATCCTCTGTGTTCATCAGGGTTTCGAGTTGTATGGATCCGATCGTTGCTTTCTAGATTCCGTGCGCGTGATACGGGCGTCATTTCCACATGCCCACGTCGCCGCCGTCATACCGCGCCCGGGTCCCATCACTGCGCCGCTATCAAGCCTCGTTGATCACGTGACGTTCGGAAAAATCTGGGTACTTCGCAAGCATGGACTTTGGAAATCTTTGCTGCACGGCCCAATTTCACTTCCAGTGGCCGTCGCACGGGCGGTTACGGCCTTTCGAAGCGCCGACCTCGTGTACATCAACACGGTGACCGTGTTAGATTATTTGCTGGCGGCGGCTTTTTTTCGCAGCAAAGCGCTCCTGCACATTCACGAAGCTCCGGGGGGATTGGCGGGGGTTGGATTCGGTGCCCTCGTGCGCAGCCTCAGGGCTGCAACGATTTTCAATTCGGAAGCGACGCGCTCCGCCTATCGTCCGTCACGAAAAGCACCGTCGTACGTCCTCTACAATGGCGTCGACGCGCCGGACGTCGCCGATCCTTGCCGCTACGACGGCTCGCGGCGATTGCGCATCTTGATGATCGGGCGAATCAGTCGCGGGAAGGCGCAGGATCTCCTTCTTGATGCATGTGAGCGGCTGCCTGCCTCCGTCATATCAAAGATCGAAGTGAAAATCGTCGGCAGCTCTTTCGGGAGACGACGACAGTTGGAACAGCTTCTCATCGCACGTGCGAGGAAGATTGTGCCTCCAGATGTTTTCTCGTTCGAGCCTTTCACCGCAGATCCGGCGAAGCTATACGAGTGGTGCGACCTCGTGATCGTTCCATCTCGGGTCCGCGAAGGCTTCGGACGCGTCGCAACCGAGGCAATGGCACACGGACGAGCGGTCATCGCGGCCAACCATGGCGGCCTCACCGAGATCGTCGAGCATGAAAAGACGGGTTGGCTATTCACGCCGAACGACCCAGCCGCCTTGGCTGAGGTTATCCAGGTCGCGGCAGCGTCGCCCGACCAGCTGCGGCAGTTCGGCCGGGCCGCGCGACGGCGTTTCGACACCCATTTCGCAGCTCCCCTCATCGATTCGCAGCTGCGTAAAATCCTACGCGAGCGGTGCCCGTGACGGTCGATCAAACCCGGAGCACGCGGATGTCGCTACAAGCCAGCCGCCTGACCACGCAGCTGCCGATATTGCGAGATCGCGGAGTTAATCTCCGCGAAATACTGAGCGTGTTGAAACGCCGTCGGGCTATTTTCCTGGTTGTTACCTCGATCGTTCTATTTTCCGTGATAGCCTACCTGTTCATCGCACGTCCTACGTTTACCGCAACAGCGCAGATCCTTCTCGACCAGCAGCAGAGAATCGCCGACGATGTTCCCAGGGAGCAGCTACCGTCAGAAACTGTAAGCGCGATCGTCGAGAGCCAAGTTCAGACAGTGGCGTCCCACGAAATTGTGAGGCGTCTTATCGCAAGCGAGCATCTAACCAGCGATCCGGAATTTGCTTCGCGGGGACTTGTATTGCAAATATTGCATTCCGCTTTGGGCATGATCGGCACAGCGGCGTACGAGGAAGGAGATCCAGAAGCGCGCGTACACCAAAATGTTCGCAACGCGATCTCAGCACGAAGGCTTGATAAAACTTTTGTTCTCGAGATCAGCTTTGAATCGCATGATCGGCAAAAATCTGCGCGGCTCGCGAACGCCACCGCGCGCGCCTTTATCGCCGACCAGGTTGAGGCGAAAGTGGCCGCGAATCGCCGTCTTGCGGCGTCGTATGAGGCGCGTCTACCGGAGTTGCGAGGGGAATTGCAACGAGCCGAACAGGCGATTGAGACTTACAAGTTTCAGCACAGTACGGTCGTTCCCTCCGGCGGCCCGGCCACGCTCGGCGGAAATGAGGCCCTTGTCGGGCTGAGGGAACTCGAGCGGGAAGCAGAGACGAGTCGCGCCCTGTATGTCTCGCAACTGGCACGTTCGAGGAAGGCGTTCGAACAAGCGAATTTCTACGTTGCTGACGCACGCTTCATTTCCCCCGCAATCCCGCCAGCGCGCCGCAGCTGGCCGCCGACGGGAGTGTTGCTCGTTGCTGGTCTCTTTGGTGGCATGAGCGTGGCCGCGGGCGTCGCGTTGCTGCGCGATCATTTGGACACTCGCCTCTTTACGAAGGAACAAACCGAGTCGGAAACGGAGTTTCCGGTCCTCGCCGACATACCAGAAGCTCGGCCAAATTCACCCGACATCGCGCGTTGCAATCAGGGTGCGTTCCTGCGTATCTTGGACTCTGTACGCGAGCATTCAGAGAGAAAAAGCACCAGAATTATACTTCTTACTTCGTCCGAACTGGGGGAGGGTAAAAGTACAATAGCTATAAACCTGGCGATGATTGCTGATAAACTCGGAGATAGCGTCCTGCTCGTTGACTCGCCGTTCGCCACGACGGCGACGTCGGTGGCGGGGGAGCACATCTGGTTCGTCGACTCGCCCTTCATCGTGCGAGCGGCGCTCTTGCCGTCGAGTGCCGGGATCAAGGCCACGAGTCAGAACGGAGAGGCGGCGCATCGTCAGGCGGCGCATCACCCACTCGTGCTACAAGGCGACTCCGCACGAAGAACCAGCCTACGAGACCAAATCGAATTTTTGCTGAATTCGTCGACGCGAAAATTCGATCTCATCATCTTGGAGCGAAGCGCGGCCAACGACGACTGCGTTCTCCGTGACATGAGCCACATCGCACACTCGATCATCATTGTGGCGAAAGCCGGTCGAACTCGGGTCGGCGACATTGCTTCGATCTCCGAAACACTTGGATTGGGACGCAAGCGAATCGCTGGTGTGGTACTTAACCGCACTCGGCGGAAGTCGAGGTTGCTGCCGTGACCTCAACACCCTCGCCCGCGGCGCTGATGAACCATCGCGCGCGGTCCGACCGCGCCTCGCTGGATCCAGGCGGGCCCCTCTTCCTCCTCACGGTCGGCGTACTTTTCGCCGTTCCAGGAGGACTCCTGTGGGAGCTTGGACTCAATTACGACGGCATCACCGGCTCGATAATGTCGAAAATTCATCCCTCGTCCTACTTGGCTGCCGTTAATGTCGTAATTGTCATGGCGCTGAAGCCGAGTTCAGCGTCACCGTGCCGCCGCCTGCTTGAGAAGTATGGAGGTTCCGTTCTGCTCTTTACTTTTACGATTGCAGCTTTAGGTTTTGCGGCGATCAGCAGGCGACCAGGCCTTGCGGGTTTGGTCGATACATTTTGCGTTCCCGCACTGCTCGCCATCACGGTGGAGGAGGTGTCGGAAGCAACACGCAGACGTGGAGAGTATCTTTTGCATTGCATTCTTACGTGCAACGCGATATTGACTATCTACGAGGCCGTAACAAATCACCACATTTTTCCCTATCGGTACGAGGGGCAGATCCCCGTCGAGCTGCGGCCGGCAGGACTACAGAATCACGCTTTGTCCAATGCGGTCGTTATAGGAACATACATCACGATACTCGCGTATGGAGCCCCGTTGCGCTTGCGGACCGGTGTGCGTGCGACGTTCATCGTACTTCAGCTGGCCGCTCTCATTTTGACCGGCGGCCGTGCAGCAACTGTGATCATTTCATGCTTCCTGCTCCTGCGCGGCTTGCAAGGGTGCGCGCGCGTTCTTGCCGGACGGCGTTTCTCGAGGGCTGAAGCAGCGCTCCATTTGACAGTTATTCCTCTTGTCCTGCTCTTGGTCGTCGTACTCGTACATCAAGGTGTATTCGGAATCTTGCTTGATAGATTTAATGAGGACAGCGGCAGTGCGATGACACGCGCGAAGATGTTCCGCATGTTCACATATATTCCCTTTGAACAGATCATGTTGGGACCCGATTTGCAAACCGTCGACTACGTTCGGCGCCGCGAGGGGCTTGAACTCGGGATTGAAAATCCTGTTGTCCGATTTATCTTGTACCAAGGAGCGGTTGTTACGATGATGATGATCGTCGGTGTCGCGTGTTTTCTGGTCCAGATTGCACGTTCAACTGGCCATATCCATGTGGCTCCGCTAATTTATTTCTTAGCGGTAATATCGACTTTCGAAAGTATCGGCACGAAAGGAAGCTTACTTGCTAAATACGCCGTAATGACCGCTGTTCTAACGAATTTGAGGCCTATTATGTACGGCCGCCGATGACCAGTCCGGCGTGCAGCGCGAAGCGACGCTTCACGGCGCAGATCAGAAAAGGGTACGATCATGTGCAACGAGGAAGACGCCTGCCGGATCACAGGCGCATCTCCCCGCCGCCCCGCGGTCGGAGCCCGCTGTGGTTGCCGTATTGCTGCGTGATCTCGTCGGTGGTGGAGGAGGTGAAGTTGCTCGTCGCCGTTCGAGTTCCCGAATCCTCAGACAGAAGCTGGCACTGCGATCTCCTCAAGAGGATAAACGCCGTTCCCATGGTCACGGCGCAGGTCATCTGGGGGGCGAGGCAGAAACCGCTTCCCTTCGCTCTCAGGTGTGTTTTCGATCCGAGCCGCGAAAGATCGACCTACGAAGCAGCCGCCTCGGAACGTTCAAGTATGGTCGAGCAAGCGAGTTCGTCCGAAGCGGATTCGCCCAAGCCCGACATTCTACTGGATCTATGTGGCGGCGTTGCGGAGGGCTATTGTCCGACATGGTCGCTGATGGCTGATGGCGAGGACGTTGAAAGCGGCGTACTGAGCTCCATAGTGCGGGGACGCGCACCAGTCATCTACATTTTCGACAGATCGGCCGGCGATGTGATTGCGTCGGCTCGGCCGCACACGGAAGCGAATGGTAAAATTTATCAGGTATTCGAAGAATACATGCAAGTTGCTCAGCGGCTGGTCTGTGGGGCGGTCGCGGGCTGTCGGACATCGGTCGGTGACCGGCCGCCGAGAGTGGCAGACGAGCTAGGCTTGGGAGATCTGGCCCGTTACGCGCGATCGCGCCTAACCCATGACGTCGTGAAGGGTGCCTACCGTACTCTCTGCTACGCACCACATTGGCGGGTTGGCTGGCGGATCGTGGACGGTGCGGACATCGTGGACCTTAAGGAAATGCCCTGTACTGCCTGGAACGAGTTACCGGACGATGGCTTTCACTTCTATGCGGATCCGTTTCCAATTGAGGTGAATGGCAGAATCGTGCTTTTCGTCGAGGATTTTGACCACCGGGTCGGCCGCGGAGTGATATCGGCTGTGGAGTTCAACTCTTCAGGTCCGGTGAGCAGACCGGTTCCGGTTTTGTCGTCCTCTGCTCATTTCTCATACCCGTTCGTCTTCCAGCACGATGGGGAGATCTGGATGGTTCCAGAGAGTGCGTCGGCGCGGCGAGTGGAGCTCTACAGGGCGAAGAGATTTCCTGATGTTTGGGAGCACGAGGCGGTGCTTCTGAACGATGTCGAGGCAAGCGATGCGACACTCATCCGGGTGGATGGGCGATGGTGGATGATGGCGACCGTACGCTTTGAGGGCGGCTCTTATTCGGACGCCCTATGCCTCTGGTCAGCAGAGAAAATCACGGGGCCTTGGATTGCGCATCGGAAGAACCCTGTACTGGTCGATGCGGCAGCTGCGCGACCGGCCGGCCGCGTAGTGTCGCGCGGGGGCAGCCTCATACGGCCGGTCCAAGATTGCCGCCTCGGATATGGAGCTGCACTCGCTCTGGCGAAGATCACGCGGCTCGACGAGGCGGCCTTCGAACAGTCGGTTGTCGCATCGATCAAGCCTGGCCCCTCCTGGCGAGGCACTCGGCTTCACACTCTTAACCGCGCTGGTAAGCTTGAGTTCATCGATGGATCGTCCAGATCGTACAAGGCCGGAGCGTATCTCAGACGTTGGACGGGGCGTCGACTGCGCGAGGGCTCGTCTGGGGAAGCGGAGTGTCAAAGCGTTCTTGCGGGAAGCAGGTGCGGCTGGCCGATGAGGTCGTCCGCCGCGGAAGCGCCTGCTGGCTGGTGTAGCAGATGAGTGAGCGCACTCGCGGCAGTGATCCCGTGCACGACGCTGAGTTCCGTCAAAGAACTTCGGCCCGCACGAGACTGTCATCGCGCGCGGGACGCGCAGCATCGCTTCGGCGGAACGTGAGATATGCGATCGCGGCGTCATAGAATTCGGGTGCTACGATGTTCGTCGGTTCGGCTCTCGTTGTACTTGGTCAGCTTAATGGGCTCGGCGTTGTCCGCAGTCTGGGTGAAGCTGGGGTCAAGAGCTGCGTTGTCGATCGCAGCCGAATGGCGCCTGCACTTTGGTCGCGTCATGCACTGCCTATTGTGAGCGGCAACATGTCGGGCGAAGGTTTTGTCGAGACCCTTCTTGGCCTCGGGAAAAGCTTCAGCGAGCCGCCAGTGCTTTTTAACACGGACGAGATGTCTGTTCTGCCGATCTCGCGCAGCCGCGACAGGCTTGCCAGCGCATTCAAGTTCCGGTTACCTGATCACGAGATCCTATGCACGCTCCAGGATAAGGCGCGCTTCCACGAATTCGCGGTGTCGCAACGGCTTCCTGTCCCTGGCACGGCACTGATTCGACGCGAGGCCGAGATCCGAGAACTGGGACGCCTCCGCTATCCGGTTGTCGTCAAGGCTGCAAACAAAGGCGCAGTCCATGCAGGCAAAATGCCCGGCCTGATTGGCTGCGCCTGCGAAGCAGAAGCTGCGTCCGTATGCGGCAGATATTTGGAAGACTCGGAGGGCTTGGTAGTTCAGGAATGGATCGATGGCGCGGTAGACGAGATATTCTTTTGCCTTTTTTATTGCGGTAGCCCTGGCGATGCGACTGCTATGTTTACGGGGCGGAAACTCGCCAGTACTCCCCGTTTCGGGTTGACGGCGTATTGCCAAGCGGCTCCAGAAGCGGCTGGGCTCTTGGAGCCATTAACGCGAAATTTCATCGAATGCGCGAAGTATGTGGGGTTAGGTAGCGTTGAGTACAAATGGGACAGGTCAAGGAGCAAATTTCTCATCGTTGAGCCGACTGTCGGTCGTACCGACATGCAGGAAGAAATCGCGACGCTAAGTGGCGTTAACATTCCTCTGATCGCATATAGGTATGAGCGTGGGGAAGCTGCACACGTTCGCGGAGCAGTTAGTTCGGGCGTTGTCTGGAGGTCGTCATGGTTGGAGCCGCTTAGAGGAGTAAAAGCCAAAATACCCCATCAGGCGGTGGTGTATGACGGGTTTTGGCGTCGTGACGATCCGCTCCCTGGTTTCGCGAGATACGGATTTAATCTATGCAGCAGCTTGCTTAAAAAAGCTCGGAACGTTCGCATGCTCACGAGAAATAGCTGAGCTTGTGTTGATTGGATCCGATGGTTTGATAAGCTTGCGCGCTGTTGACCTGAGGGCCTCGGCCTTGGCTCAAGCAGTCTGCCCGTCAAGCTTGTTCACGGTCGAATTGCATCGGTCTGGTTAGAGGCTGCAGTCGGCCGAATATCGTCTCGCCATCGGGATGTGTGCGGGCGAACCGACGGCTGAGGTTGGGTCGGGAGAAGTGAAAGGGAGCCACTTCGCCTGAACCTTGGCGGTCCAGCTTGTCAGCGCGGAGGCACCTGCTAGGTTTTGTCCTCCGGCCGGCTGCAGCACGTCAGCTCGCACCTCTCCGAAGGAATTCAAAGCGAACGGCAGGTTGATCATCGCGTTGACCGTGGAGCACACACCATGGCTCACGACTCCGATGCCACCGGCAGACTTCGGCTCAATCGATTGCGGACCCGTGCACGACGGATCGGGATCAGCATTTCAAAGGGCCGCGGCCTCAAGCGAGACGCCTTCATGCTTTACTACACCGACTTGGACCTGCCTCTGTGCGGATGGGATGAGCACGGCCTGACGCTCAATCAAGCCGAGCACATCATCGCGATTGCCGAGCAGGCCAGAGGCACCGGATCTGCGCGCAACCTCGCGCGCAAGGAGCTGGCTGCGGTTCCCCTCGGAGCTTCAGTTGGTCCAGGCAATCTGGAGTCCTCGGTCGAGCGGGGCACGGCGTCGGTCTGACCAGGGGCTCGACGAGGCGGCCGCACATGCACCGCGGCAGGACCGCCGCGGCGGAGCTCCGCGCCCTCACGTCGGTGGAGTGTCGGTAGCCGGGAACACGCGGGGGGCTGCGCATGGACCGCGCGACTGATCCTCCCTCGGTTTGACGGCTCTCCCGCGCATTGCGTGGAACGGCCGCCGTGACGTGGGTGGCCCTGGCTGATTCGCGGACGGGATGGTCCTCCGCTCATCCCTGCCGGGCTGCGCCATCGAGAGCGTCACTCGGAGCGCCGATCAACTCGTCATCCTCGCCCATGTGCGCCGCGCTCATGCTCGATGCCCGGCCGGCGGCACGCCCAGTTCCGCCGTTCTGCGAGCGAAGATCCGCGACGAGGGCTTCGTGCGCAACAAGGCGGTCCACCTCGCACTCGGGGTGCGGGCCGACGGAGGCAGGGAGATCCTCGGGCCGTGGATCGAGACCAACGAGGGCGTCAAGTACTGGCCGCGCGTGATGACGGAGCTGCGCAACCGCGGGGTCGAGGACATCCCGCCGGCGGTGGTCGATGGCCTGAAGGGCTTCCTGAAGGCGGTCCTCTCGGCCTTTCCGGACGCCGCAGTTCAGACCTGCATCGTGCATCTGCTGCGCCACACTCCGGACTTCACCTCCTACAAGGACCGCGAGTCCGTCGCGGCGGCGCTCCAAGGCGGTCTGCCAGGCCAGCGATGCCACAGCCGCGGGGAGGGCGCCGACGGCGTGCGGGGAGAGCGACCGGGGCCGCAAGTACGGCGCCATCGGTCAGAGCTGGCGGCGGGTGTGGGGCGAGGTCATCCCGTTCTATGCCTTCCCGGCCGAGGGGCGCCGAATGGTCTACACGCCGAACGCCATCGAGGCTTTGAACGCCAAGCTGCGCCGGGCGGTGCGGGCCAGAGGTCGTTTTCCCTCGGACGAGGCCGCGCTGAAGCTGCTGTTCCCGGTCTTGAACCGCTCCGAAGGAGTGGAGGATGGTGCCGCGCGAGTGGGCCATGGCCGAGGCGGGGCTCGCTATTCTGGTCGGCGAGCGCTTCACACGGGCCATGGCCTGAGCAGGTGTCAACGGGCTTCGAACCTTCCGCAATTTCGGGCGCGCAATTTTCCTCAGATCGGCGGGCTCGGCGGTCAGGCGATGCCGAGGTGAGCACCTCCATTCTTGGGCGGGCGTCCGCGCCGACGCGGAGGCGGGGCGAGCGGCGGAGCCTGCAGGGCTGCCTTCGAGCGGATGTGCTCGGGCATGAGCGCGGTGTGCTGGCGCAGCCGGTAGCTTGAGCCCTCGATCTGCACCACCACGGCGTGGTGAAGCAACCGGTCCAGCAGCGCGGTCGCCACCACCGGATCGCCGAACACCTCCCCCCACTCTGCAAAGCCGCGGTTCGAGGTCAGGACCATCGCGCCCCGCTCGTAGCGCGCGTTGACGAGCTGGAAGAACAGGTTGCCCCCGCCCGGCACCACCGGCAGGTAGCCGATCTCGTCCACGATCAGCAGCGCCGGCCGGCAGAAGTAGCGGATCTTCTCGCGCAACGTTCCTTCCCGCTCGGCCCGCGCCAGCGTTCCCACAAGGTCGGCCAGGGTGGTGAAGTACACGCTGCGGCCCGCCTTCACCGCCTCGACCCCGAGGGCCACCGCCAAGTGGCTCTTGCCGGTGCCGGGCGGGCCGAGGAAGTGCAGCACCTCGCAGCGGTCCACGAAGCCCAGCTCGGCCAGGGCCAGGATGCGGGTGCGGTCGAGCGAGGGCTGGAAGGCGAAGTCGAAGCCCGACAGCGTCTTGACCGTCGAGAGCCGCGCCATCACCAGCGCGGTCTTCACCCGCCGGCTCTCGCGTAGGCTCAGCTCCTCGCTCAGCAGGGCATCGACCGCCTCCAGCGCGCTGAGTTCGCCGCGCTCCAGCCGCCGCACGGTGGTGTCGACGATCTCCAGGGCGCGCGGCATCTTCAGCCCTACCAGCGTGGCCTTGATCCGCTCGACCAGTGGGGGGATCAGCTCGCCAGTTCCGCTCATGCCGCGTCTCCCCGGTCGGTCCTGGGCACGCCGGCTCCCGCGAGTTGGCGGGCTACGGCGTCGTAGATGGCCAGCGGGCGACGCGCGACCTGGTCGCCGGCGCGCCTGACGACCACCGGCTCGGCAGGGTCTCGTGGCTCGGGCGGGGGAGATCGCGGCCGCCGATGGGCTGGATCGACCTGCGTCAGCCCACGCCCTTCCAGGGGCAGGTGGCAGGCAACGAGCTCACCCGCCTCGTAGATGCGGATCTGATCGGCCAGCACGTGCACCTCCAGGGCGCGGCGGCGGGTGGTGTCGGGCACGCTGTAGAGATTGCCCGCCACCGAGACGAAGCCCTCGTGGGTGACGCGCCGCTCCAGGCTGAGCACGGCTTCGTAGGGCACGGGCGGCAGCGCCCGCAGCTGGCTGCGCTCCTCCGCGAAGGCGTCGGCGACGATCCGCTTGGTCGTGGCGTGCCGGCGGGCGTTGGCCACGGTGTCGAGCCAGTGCCGCAGCTGGTCGTTCAGGTCGTCGAGGTTGCGGAACGAGCGGGCGAGGAAGAAGTCCTCGCGCAGGTAGCGGAACGGGCGCTCGACCTTGCCCTTGGTCTTGGCCCGGTAGGGACGGCAGGCGCGCGGCAGGAACCCGTAGTGGCGCGCGAGATCGAGAAGGCTGCGGTTATAGATGACCAAGCCGTCGGGATCCTCGCCGATCACGGCGGTCTTCATGCGGTCGTAGAGGATCTCGCGCGGGGCGCCTCCAAGGGCCTGGAAGGCGGCGATGTGGCAGCGCAGGACCGTCTGCAGATCCTGGTGGACGACGAAGCGGGCCCAGAGATAGCGCGAGTGGCCCAGCACCATCGCGAACAGCCAGACGATGCGGGTCACGCCCGGCTCGTCGGCGAAGACGACCTCGAAGCGGGCGAGGTCGACCTGGGCCTGCTCGCCCGGCGGGGTCTCGAAGCGGCGCTCGATAGGCAGAGGAGCTGAGGGGCGAAGCAGGGCCACGGCTCGCTTCACGGCGGTGTAGGCCCCTGCGAAGCCGCGCTCCTTCAACTCGCGCCAGAGACGGACGGCCGTAAGCTGCGGGTAGGCGGCCAGGCGCTCGCGCAGGTAGGGCAGGAAGGCGTCGGTGGCCCGCGCGCGGGGGGATCGCGGTCCGTAGACGGGCGGCTCGAGGCCGCGGGCGATGTACTTGGCGACGGTCTTGCGGTCGAGGCCGAGCTGGCGGGCGATGGCGGTGACCGAGAGGCCCTGCCGGTGGAGGTCCAGGATCGTCATGAGTTCCCCGAGGCTGACCACCGCGCCGCTCCCTCCCGCCACGGGGACCAGCTTCGGTGAGACGGCCGCCGCGCGGGCATCCCGCCTCAAACAGGAGGCTCAGGGGCGGCCGGGAGGGTGGGGAAAATTGCAGGCCCACAAGTGAGGAGGATCCAACGCCCGCTCACACGAATACGCTCGGCGGGCCGGCGTCGAAGGCACGATTGCCCAGGGTGTGCGGTCATCTCGGCTCCGACGGACGCCGTACTTTGGGCACGCGAAGACGCACCTTGCCCACCTGATGACGGCAGCCGCGATGAACTTGGCACGCCTGCTGCGGTGGCTGGCGGACGAACCAAAGGCGCGAACACGGCACTCAGCCTTTGCGCGGCTGCATCAACTCGCGGCCTGACTGAGCTGAGCCGAATTCGCCACCAATATCAGAGTGACGAAGAACCAGGATCCAACGCCCGCTCACAGCCGCGCGCGTGGACGGCAGCAGCGAGCACGTCGAGATCGTGTGCGACTGGGCCGGTGGCGCGCAGACCCGCCACGCGCTGGTCCGGCCCGTCCGGCGGTTCGAGCAGCTGCGCGGGTGCGAGCAGGTGCTGGCCACGATCCGCGACCTGCGTGGGCAGGGCTGCTCGGCCGCGGCCATCGCCGAGCGGCTGAACGCCACCGGCTGGCGGCCGCCCAGGCGGGAGGCGTTCGACGCGTCCATGATCCAGCGCCTGGTGTTCCGCCACGGGCTGGGCAGCGGGCGGCCGATCTGGAGCGGCAACGTCCCGCGCGAGCCCGGCGCCGAATGGACGCTGCACGAGGCGGCCAAACGGCTCGGCGTGCACCGACACACCGCCTACCGCTGGCTGCAAGAGGGGCGACTGCGGGGGCGTATGGCGGCCCGCGGGACGCAGCGCATCTGGCTCGTGCAGATGAGCGGCGACGAGCTGGACCACGTTAGAGCGGCGGCGCTGTCGCCAGGCAACAGGAACCGGACATAGAGAGGCAGCATGGAAACGCAGTGGAGCAGGTGTTCGCGAAGCTCAAGGCGCTGTTGCGCAGTGCGGCCGCCCGCACGATCCCGGATCTCTGGGCGGCAATCCGGCAGGCCTTCACCTGCTTTACTCCGCAGGAATGCCGCAACTACCTCTACCTCACCTCTGCCGGATACGAAAACGACTTAGCCGTCGCGATCTGACCGGGAATAGCTCTAAATATCTCGACCCAGATGGACCAGAGCCTCCTTTCCTGAAGCCCGCAGGCTGTCTCAGATCATCCGGCGACGGACAAGAAACGCGGCAAACAAAAAAGTTGTTGACGTTATCTTGTTCTCAGCCTAAAGTTGTCAATTGCGGCTGATAGAGGACGGGTGTGGCTCATTTTTTTGTACAGTTTTTACGTACAAAGGGAGTGAGGCATGGAAGATGTTCTCCGCATTCGATTCAGGCCATATGAAGAGGCAACGAGTATAGAAGACTATCTTGCCGATCTGCTAATAAAATACCATGCTAGCTATCACGAGCCTGACAGTAAATACGGCTCGATGTTTAGTCGTCAATACTTATTCGCACATACATCTTTGCCAGATTATTTGCTAGTTGTTCCAAGCAAGTGTTTTGATTGTAGTATATTTTACATAGTCAGGCATGCAGACTCGGACAATCCTGAAATAATCGGATCAAATCGTGTCAAAAATCTCAGTTTCTATTTACATAGAAACACGATGTATCGCGGCGCCCGAATGATTTCTACAGTTGTAGACGGCGAATGGCTCGGGTACGTATTTAATGGTAAAGAATATTGCGCGAGCACACCTTCTATTGTGAATGAGAGTTTCAATCAAAGTTTGTCTGCGGAACAAGCAGTTCCGAACCCATGGAACGCAGATTACCCGGCGGAAATTTTCGCACAACCAGAGTTCGAATTGACAGGCTTGGACCCTTCGCCGGGAGGATTATCCGACCAAGCACTTCTTGTGCCCGGCAAAACCTTGGAGGGGGCTGCGAAAATGTTTTCAGAGAAATGTAGTGGAGGAGACGAATATACAAATAATTGTGCTCACTTTCTTTCCAACGCTTTTATCAAAGCCGGCTTCACTGAGTTACGCGATATAAGAACTAATAAGTGCATTAAGGCAAGATGTGGAACAAGTGCTAGTCGGCCGATTCGCGCGCGGAACATGTGGTGCTGGTTTCAAGCAAAAGCTAGACGCCACGAGCGCATGGTCGAGCCAAATACGGGATTTTGGGCAGTATTCCAACATATAGAGGGCGGATACTGGGGAGGACATGTGGTTATTATCGATACAAACCGATGGAAGTATTACGGAACAGGATGGTATTCTGAATGGGATCAGTATGCGTTCCAGTGGTAAGATGCCTAATATCTCCAAGATATAGTCGCTAATTCTTGTTCCTGGTTCTCTGGTAGGCCTGACAGCACAATGGTATTAGCTCATTCATTTTTGTATATATGCGCTAACCTCATGAAGAGCCGCTACAACGAGCTAAACGGAGTTCCTAAAAATGGAGCAAGACTCGCCTGTGCTGTCTCCAGCCGAATCTAAAACTATCTACCTCTCCCTCGGCATCATCTTAGATGAAAACCTTGTGTTGGTGGCAAGGAATCCCCTTCCCGAGCGTCTCCGCTACTCGTGGCCGCCGGTGAAGGCATATCTAGCATCTAATTGTTCGCCTCCAACTAACGACTGTCCAGACAATGTCTTTTCTTTAGATTGTACACACTTCGTGGCCCACGCGCTAAATAAATCCGGCGTCTTTGTAAAAGTACCGTCGGCGGATTGCGCATCAGGCCTATGCATCAGAGTGAATGATCTAGCAGCAGCATTTCATAACTCTGTCGAGGAATATCTTAACGTAACCCAGATTAGAAGCCACCAGGAGACCAGAGAGGGCGATTTCTGCTTCATACCTAGTTGGTTTGGCCTCAGCAAAGAGCACGCTATGGTTCTACACAGTCCAGCGACACCACGAGGTGCAAGAGTTTATGCGCACACAAATTCAAGATGCGGCGATTATGTGAGCTTTGAAGGCCAGTCGTGTGTTTATTACAGAATTTCCGCGGCGGCATCCTGACGTGAATTAACGTTGTGCCTCCGCGTCGTAGTAAGTTCAAAAGTTACCAATAGCCGAGTACGCGTGCGCTAATCACGCTGCCCAGGCGGGCCCGCACTGCCCCATATTTGCCGCCGTTTGAGACGTAGCGGTACCTCTTCGGTTCTATGTCGGTCAGACTGCAGCGAACTACTGCTGGAGAACGGTGAGAAGCGAGGCACCAGATGACAGATGATCGCGACCTACGTGGGGATGGTAGCGCAAAGTGCGACTCGCGAAATTCTACTACTCGTGATCTACACGTCGCGGTGGGAAGCGGCGGGCTGGTGACCCGTCGAGACGTTCTAGTCGGCACTGGAGCTTCGTTTGTGGCCGCACCGCTCGCCTCTGCCGAAGCGATGAGGCCATACTTGGATGTCACCTACGAAGACCAAACACGGCGCGGGTTGAGCGTCGCCTGGGTGGAAAAATCTGGGAAGGATGAAAAGCGACATCAATGGATTTTACGTACTTCCACCTTCGCAGACCCGGATCTGCCCAATTGGCTGGGCCGGTTCGTTCTGCGCCGCACGCATGAGGGCTGGAGCGCCGAGATTGCCCGATGTGCATTGACGGCTGATTACCAGTTCGGCCTAAGCATTAGCATCAACTGGACCCCAGCCTACGATCCACACAAAAACTCTTCGTCTTCCAATCGCGAGCCGGCGCTGATCCTGACACTTCGCCGCGGCCAGAGCATCAATCTGAGAACAGACCGACTTGTCTCTTTCCTGAAGCAGGAAGAGGGAGCGGGCGAGATATCAGGATCTCTGACGAAAGAGCAGGCTTCCGCGTTCGTCCAAGGACTGTTTGGCGGGAGCTTCGACGCGACACAGGCGCGCGACGTTCGACTTATTTTCCACCACGCCGGCTATTGGATTCTTCGCGCCGGCAAGCAGCTGGAGACGCGTGAGGCGGAGAGGGCTGCTGCAAGAGAGAACTTCTTCCGAGCCTTGCCAGATGAGGGCGTATCGCTGCGATTCCGGGAGACATTTTTCACTATCTTCTCTGGCAGCGCGGGTGGCGACGCAGCCGAGCCGTTCCTTCTCAATCGCTCCGAAAGAGGGCGTGACACGGAGCGGGAGGACGTTCGTGCGCTGTTTGCGGGCGACGGCGCGCCACCGGCGCCCGAGAGCATTCTGTCTTCAGCGCCGGAGGAAAATAAGCCAGCACCACACTCGCCGCTGGCGAAGGAGCAGCTACTCGCTCCAAGAATCCTCTACGCCCTTGTGCGGCACGATATAGAGACGGCTCGGGCCCGTCCCGAACATGCATGGAGCGGGACGGTCGATCTCGGCCGTGCAAGCACTGGAGAGAGCGGCGTCCTCTCACTCCGCGATGGGACGGAGTCCTCATTTCTCGGCTGGCGGAATTCGGGGGACGGCAATCCAGTCTTCGCCTTGCGCATCCGCATGACGCTGTCATTGCAGCGCCCAACCGGTAGAACCGAAACCATTTTCGATAATCTCAAGGGAGCACTCTGGCGTGCAAAAGGAGAGGGTGGCGGACTGCGCATCGTTGCCTCGCTCACGCCCACTAGCAGGAAAATGCGGATCGACACGCGCTTCGGTCGTTTCATGGCCGCCCCGCTGCCAGCGATCGCGCCAAGGCCTGGCGTCTCCGCCCGGGTGCCCGTGATCCGAATCGGCGGCACGGGACTGCGTACCGGCCGGATGCTCAACCATTTCGCGGCGCCGCTCGCCTTGCAGGATGCGGCGATTCCGGTCGCTAGCGAACGGATGTCCGGCGAAAGAGAGTTGGATCCCGCGGTCTCTAAAGGGGCGGCCGGGCGTCGCGCCGCACGCCTGTTCAGCCAGCTCATCTTCCACGAAGCCGAATGTCTTTTTTACATCGCCGGACTGCCGCTGCGACACGTCTGGAGCGGCCGGCCGGCGCCCTCGACCGAGCCGCCGCAAGCCGAATGCCTGGTTCATGTCGGCGCGACAGGCAGGATTAGCCTGCCCGCGCGCCTGTCGCTGAGCCGCGCAGCGCTTCTGGTGCGCCGGCCGGCCGATCTCCTTGCCCTGAAATACCGGTTCCAAGATCTCGTCTTGGAATACGAGGAAAACGTTGGATGGCGGATTGTGCCCGACCGGCGCCTCGCTGCTTTCATCCCGAACGGCGAGCCGCGGCCCAATCCGGATGTTTCGCTGATATGCGGTGACAGGCAGCCCGCCGCGATCGAGCCTGGCCGATACCAGTCACGGCCGGACCCGCGGCCACTGATAGTGGTGGAGTTCCCGCCGCAGCATATCGCCGAGCGCGCCTTCTTTCGCCAGTGGCCGGCGGAGCCGCCTTTGCCTGCGCCTCCGGCCGGGACGGAGGTCACGCCGCAAGATGCGGAGCTTCTTCGCAACGAAAAGGCGTTGAGCAAGAGAGTTCAGAAGAGAATCGAAATCTCCGACAAGCAAATCGCACAAGCAGATCAAGATTACGTGGCGTTTTTTAATACATTCGCCGAAGTCGTAGGGGACGAAAACAGAAATCGAGCTCACATCCCGGACGACCAGAAAATCTATGTCGGACCAGCATTTCTCGACATTGAGGCGGCACGGGTCGCGCGCCGCGTCGCACGGAGGCTTGCGCAAAGTGCGCAGATCGGCGGCGGTACCAGCAGTGAGAACCCATTCCAGGAGCCTGAGGAACCGTTTGTTATTCCGGCGGAGGCGCGTATCTCCGGTCCTTCTCGCTTAGTCTTCCGCGTTCCCGCCGACGATTTCGAAGGAGGACGGCCGGACAATCGGGACGGAGAGCCCGCTGGCGCATTTCCGTTCACAATCGAGGCGCTGACGAATTGGGGTGCATTTGACCTTGCCGTGGTCCGACGCGCTGAAAAAGTTTTCGAGCCGTTGCCCGGCTGGACAAAGAGCGGTGAAGATATTCCCAATGGCCGATTGCCGCCGCGCTGGGCGCGGCAGGAAACGCGAGACGAAGCGGCGAAGCTGCTGCATCAGGGCCTTACGCGCGGCGACGCGTGGGCCGTACGGCACGATGAAGGGCGCGCTCTGGAAAAGTTCAGCGACTGTCCGACGCCGCTGGCGCGCCTCGGAACAATCACCGGACCGCAGCGCATGGCGGAAATCGCGGCTGGCATGAAGGTGCCGACCCCGTTCGAGACTTCAATCGAGATTCCATTCCGTCTCATTCTATCACCGGCGCAAGACGCCGCCTGGCGCACACCGCTAGGCCTGCCGCGCAGAGTGCCTTTCAGGGCCGCTAGTGATACCGCACGCAGCGGCCCCGTCCCGCTTTGGTTCGCGCAGCTCGACGACCTGCCTGGGTCTTCAAGCCTGCGGGCGGTGTGGTCGCCGGATTTCCGGCCCGAGGCGCTGCTCGATGCGACGCTGGGAGGACCCCAAGGAGGAGGGTGGGCGCCCTGGGCTATGCCCCGCGAGGTGAGCGAGCGCGATCAATACAAGCCGAAGGAGCCAACCTATCCCAAGCCGGGCCAACAACCCGGAGAAAAAGACCCCGAACGGTTTCGCGCCGGGCTTGACGCAAATGACCGACACCAGCTGGTGGCGCTAACTTCACTGCATGGCCTGCCCGTCCGCGGACGAGTCAACAAGGACGGAACGATCGCGCCTAACGGAAGCCAATTCGCCCCGCCGCCCGGCTTCCGGGTTCGCGACGCCATAAAAGAGTCGCTTGAAGAGGGAGGCCCCGCAGAAGACCGTTCTGCCATTTACCGTTCGCAGCCGATCGGGGTCGGCGAGCTCACCCTCACTGCCCTTGGCGGCAGTTTCGATTCTGACACAGCGTTTGTACCGCCGGCTTCCGCCAGAATTAAGCTTCGCGGCGGCGGCTCCGAAGGCCAGGACCTGTTCAAGGCATTCTCGATCGAACGCTGGCGCCAAGACACCCGTCTTGGCCGTGACATCCACGTCGATGTCGTCGCGAAGGGGTTCTGGTTCCCCTGCGGGCATCGCGTCTCCTTCATCACCGTGACAGAACGGCGGTTCGTGGCCCGCGGGCCCGACCGTATCTTTGATGGCCCAGTCGCGTTTCTGGTGCAGCGCCAGTTCCTACGCTGTGGTCCTCCGGCCAAAGGCTATCCTGCACTGGCGCAGCCCGAGGGTGGCCGCCGCTGGCCGGTCGAGCAACTGGAGATCCTGACACGCGACACCCCTGACATTCTCAACCCGAGAGATGACCAGCAGCCTTCAACTGGGATCGAGGGAAAGAACGGCCGCCTTTTCCTCGGCCAAGGCGATCAGTTGGTTTTCTGGCCACGCGTGCGTCAGGGGCGCGGCGGCGAAGTCAAGCTCGAGATGCAGATCGATTCGCGTGGGGGGCGCACGCGCATGCCACTGATCTTCGTCCAGTATGATGCGGCAAACAATCAAGAAACAATGCGGGCTCTGACCGAATATTACAACGCACTGAAATCCGGCGATGAACCTGACCCGCGGCGAGTACTGTGGCTCGGCGGCGGTAAGCGGCGCTACGCACCTGAAACGGAGCCTGACGGCACGAGCTTTGAGACCGAACGATGGGAGATTGGCGCCGAAGGTCGACAGAATGCTGCGCCGACGCTCAGGGATGATGGCGGCTTCACCTTTCATAACATCAATTTTGACTTCGGTCCTCTGCTGCAGGGTGTCGATCAGCCGCCTTTTTACCCGACCATGTCGAAAGGCAGCGTGCGCATCGCACAAGTCGACCGGCTCGTCGGTCGTCAGACCGACCTGATCCAGGTTTTCTTTGACAGCCGTTACCTCGCCTATGGCTTTCCGAAGGACGAGGAGAGCGCGTCGAAAAAGAGTCTGGGCGTCGAACAGACCGGCCAAGATCTGGGGGCGAAGACCGACGTCTATCTCGACTTTCTTAAGGCTGTTTCGCTCGATCCCGGCTCGGCCGGTGATAGGACCGGTGGCGCGACGCGGCCCAAGACCAACCTCGTCGCGATCTCGCGCAGCCGCGGGCCTGTCGGTAACAACTCCTATGCCGAAAGCCTGCTCAATAGGTTGCAAGAGGCGATCCCCAGCCCCGAGGACTTGCCGCCTGCCTCTTTCGAACTGGAGAAAAAAGCCGACCCGAAGAATTTTTTCGACAGTGACGCCAAAATCCTAGGTGTCATCAATCTGAGAGACGCAATCAAGTTTCTCTCAGAGGCCTTGTCGGGCGCTCCGCAATTCAAAGAGGTCACTCAGTATACGTCGGCGCTGCTGGCGGACGCCCAAGCCGCTTCCGCCAGCGAAGCGGGCGCTGCAGTCGCCAAAGTGCGCGACCGGATGCTGATCCCGATGCGGGTTGCGCTTCGCACATTAGCGCTCCAATTTTTCGAAGCGGTCAAGAAAGCTGACGTGGTCTTTGACGAAGAACAAGCGCTCTCGCGAATTGAACTGCTCTATCCGGATGTCGGCCGCGCCTACCGGGAACTGGCGAAAGCGCTCGATGAGGCGATCTCCTCAAGCAAAGCGGTGCGCGATATTGAAGCCTTATTTGCCGCATTTGCAGCCATTTACGGGACCGGTCGTCGCTTTATAGCTGCGATCGAGCGCATAGCGAACGATCCGCTGGCGCCCGTCCACGAGGCGATCCGAGAGGCTTTCACAACAGAGATTCAAGAACTGATCGAAGCAGCGAGAGCGATCGTTGGCACCGTCGAGGGCAGACTTAAGACCGAATTACTGAGCCTGACGGAGGCTCTTCACGCCCAACTCCTGAACCTTTTTTCGGCTGCTGAATTCAGACCGTGGCGCCGGTTGGTCTTCGCCCTGCCCGGCGCGCATGCAATCCCCGATCTCAGCCAGGCTGAAGCCCTAGACCGAGTAGTGGAAGGAGTTCTCGCTGAGGCGGCGGCGAACAACCCTGACTTCTTCACGATCCTGGTCCAGGTTGGTCGGGACGAGGCGGCGAATGAACTCGAAAGCCGGTTCGACGAGAAGATGCAGATAGCGATCGGTCGTGCAACTGGCACCCTCAAGGCGGCGCTGAATGATGCCTATCGCGATTGGCTCGACGCAGCGGAAAAAGGCCAGCGCATCAAAGGCTTAGCATATGAGCAGGCGCTCGATGCCATCACCGCTCTCTTAAACGCGGCGGATAAGATCGTTGATCGGGTGGAAAGAGATCAATCCTCGATCAGCGGATTACTCAGCCTTTTCCAGATTCTCACTCGAAACACGTTCGAGCTTGTCTGGCCGCTGATCGACGACAGTCTAGACCAAGCCAAGATTCTCTGCGGCAAGTTCGTAGATATGATACTGACGGCGGTAAGAGAGTTCGCGCCGCAGAAGGTCGGCGATCTGAACCAGGTCTGGGAGGCGACAGAGGACGCTTTCGACACAGCGAGACCCGCTCTGGTACAGGTGGGTCTCGCCGACAAATTTGATGCGATTAGAGATGGGCTCAAAGGTAGCTTTGACATCTTCTCCAAAATCGCAGCGGTGCGGGATCGTTCAACTGCATCGCTCCTCAGCCTCAGGGCCGATCTTTGCGAGACGCCCGAGTCAGACCGGTTGCCGCGCGACGCGCTCGCCGCGCTCGCGCGTTTGCGCAGCACGTATTTGCTTAATTTGAATGATTTTCTGATCTCGCTCGGCAGTAGCCACCAACTTGCTGCAGGAAATGCCTTCCAGGACCTCCTTGCACAGATTGGCAACGCAACGCCCGAGGAAAAGACCGCGCGCAGCGAGTTGATCAGGACGGCGAGAGAGAGCGCGAGAGCAAGCCTGCAGCTAGGGAATGCCGCTATCTCTGCAACGGCACTTGGGAAAGTCGGCTCGGGCGAGGTTTTCGCTGAGACTAAGGCAGCTCTTGCGAAGCTGCAGACCGATTTCCCTAAAGCTGCCGGTCGGATCGCAGGAGTGATTGCGGTCATCACCGATGCGGAGGCCACCGCGCGGCTGCTGAAGGACAAGGTAGATGGTTTGATTGCAGCACTTCAAAACGCAGTCAGCGACGCAACGAGCGTAGAGGAAGAGTACCTCCGCAAGCTGCTCGCGGCTGTCGCCAATCTGTCCAAAGGTGTCGAGGAGGTCCGCAACCAGATCGTCAACGGCATTGAGCAGAAAATACTAGGCGACCTGGCGTCTTTCCTGATATCTGGCGCGCCTTACCTCGAAAAAATGGTCTCAATCGTGCCCACTGCTTTGGCATCCATCATAAATTTCTTTAGCCAGGGCCAAAGCACACTAGTTCAGGCACGCAGCGCGGCATGGGGAAAACTGGGCGGCGGGGCGACAGGCAAGGCGTCGGAAGGAGACATCGGCGATGAACTCGCCGATCTTACAATTGAAAAGGTCCGTAATCTGCTTATCGTCCCATGTCCTCACCCAACAAGGATAAATTTTAGTTGCATTCTCGACGAGCAAAACCCTCTCGATTCCGACTATTTAGCGTCCGAGAAAAATCAGCTGAGGAGTCTTGAAAATAGATTAAAGACTCCAGAGCGGCTCGGGCCGGATGATCTTGGCGCAATGAGCGGCCTTTTCGTCGCCTGGACGCTCAACAATGGTTCTGCCCAGGTTCTCGCAAGGCGACTTGCGGATGCCGCGGCCGCCGTGCTGAGTGGTGACCTTAAGCGGATTGTCGATCTTGAAGGCGCGCGGCGCCGGATCGAGGAAAAAATAAAAGAGCTTGTTCCGGCCAGAGTTGTCCTCAATTACGACTTGAGTGGTGAACTCGTCGAACTGCCTCCAATTTTTCTCCCACGGCCGGGTAGCCAGATCACGCTTTCCGCGGGCGCGGTTTACAATTTGCTCGAGATTAGCGTGCCGCCACGGTTCACGGCGACGTGCAGGCTGGACCCGTTCGACATCAATCTCTTCGGGATTGTGGCACTACTCTTCGACGGCGCTCAGTTCGTTACCGAAAGCGACAAAGGATCCGACTTCAACATTATGTACAAGGACTTCGAACTCGGACCCAGCGCTGCCTTTCTAAAGCCTCTAGAAGCATTGATCAATCCGGGTGGCAGTGGGCCCTATGTCAGGCCAAGCCGCGGGACGCCGGGGATTGAGGCCGGCTACAGCCTCGACCTCGGCATCATTTCCATCGGCACGCTCTCCTTCGTCAATGTTTCCCTCAATGCTGCCTGCTTCCTACCATTCAACAACGACAAAGCAAGTTTCGTTGCGTCAATCGGGCGCGAGGACCGCCCGGTCCTCGTTTCAGTCGCGCCCTATATCGGGGGCGGATTCCTCACGCTCCATGCAGACGCGCAGCGAATCTTGTCGTTCGCGGCGTCATTCGAATTCGGCGGTGGCGGCGCGTTCAAATTCGGTCCGCTAAGCGGGCACGGACGCCTCTCCTCAGGCATTTACCTGCGCACGTTCAACACCGATCGCGGTCAGGGCTGCATCATCGAAGGCTTCTTTTTTGCAGGTGGCGAGGCGCATATCGCGTGTTTCGCCATCAGTGCCACGCTTGTTGTGCGCTTGTCACACCAGTTGGGCGGCAGCATGCAAGGTTCGGCCGTCTTCGCCTTCTCGTTTTCGATCGGCTTCGCAAAATTCCGGTATCAAGTTGGTGTTCAAAGGAGCATGGGGCAGGGCTTTTCCGGAGCGCGCACCCGGGTAGCGCTTTTTGCCGCAGAGGACAGTGGCGAAACTGGCGCCATCGTGAGGGCCCTCGCCCGCTCGCAGCAGGAAGACTGGCTCGCCTACCAGACCTACTTCGACCGAGAGATTGACGGATTTCCAGCATGACAGAGAAAATTCCCGTAAGTGTCGCTGCGCAGGTGGTCGCAGCGGGGATTTTTGGGGACAGGGCGCGCTTCACGCTCGTCCTGATTCCGATCTATGATAAGGAGAGCGGCCAATACGATCTGGCCGAATGGCCCGCCGAAATCGAAAACAAGCTGCTAAGATTCCACAGCGGGTTTGAGATCATCTCGCTCGGTGAACATCAGAGCTGGCGCACGAAGGAAATTTTCGAAGGCTCCACTACGAAAATCACGTACGAGGAAAGGCTGAGGCGGATCGGGTCTCCTGACAACCTCGATAAGCTGATGCTTTATTGGCGCGACGTGATGGGTGGTGAGGAAGGCCTCAAGGCGCTCGGCGCCGCTCTCGATCCGAAAACTCGATCGGAGTTAAAGGATCCGCTCGACGCCGCTTGGCGGCCGAAAGAAGGGTCGCACGGCCAGACGATAACGCCCGACGTTCACGGGACCGGGCGCGACAAGATCGCTAAGGAACTGACCCTTGAGCGCGCGGCCCACACGGCCGCGCGTTTGAAAAAGAGGTTGGTGCGGACGCGGCCCGAGGCCGAAGCTTCGGGCTCGGTCAGCGCTCGCCTTGAAGAATGGACGAAGAACCGCGTTGGTCCGTGGCCACGCAGCCAGCCGCCTTTGAAAATAGAACAGATTGTGAAATTAGCGGAGGAGGTTGAAGACTGGAACAAGCTCGAGCAGAGTCGTGGCCGAGCAGACAACTTGGCGGCAGCGCGAGCAGAATATCAGAACGCAACCTCATCAAAGGAAGCCGTCTGTGCACTTGTGAAAGCTCACGAACAGCTTCTCTCTCGAACACCTCTGGACGTTGCGGCTCATTTCAGTGACAACAATCCAAGCACGGATGTACCGGATCCAGATCCCAAGAAAGAGGCGATTGCGGCCTACCGGCTCGCCTCAACGACGCCGGACTTCCATGGCGGTCCGGCGGAACCGCCGAAGGACGACGAAACAGTCGCCTTCGCGCGGCGTCGTCTTTTTACCTTGCAGGCCAATCCTTCTCTCGGTCGCCTGTTTCGGTTCGTGGTCGATTTCGAATGTCCAGTTGATGTACTCAGAGAAAAAACGGATGCTGCACACAGTTATGAGGAAACTGTTTTAGACAGAAATCCGCAAAATTCAGACGAATTGCCCGAGCCGGTCAGACAATACGCGCGTTTCCTTCTCCTTAGATTTGCAACAGTCGAAGATTCCGGGATGAAGAAAGGCTCGCAACTTTGGAGTACTGCCAAGCTCCGTCTTCCGCAAAGCAAGGATGCAGCGGCCGGGCATTTCCTTCCATGCGCGCGCGAGGAGATCGACACTCATGCCAGGAACTTGGACGAGGATATCTGCGGCCAAAAGTGCGCAAATCCGAACTCGGCGGCATGTCAACAGTGCAACGAATGCGAAAAGCTGGCTTTCCGTGAACTCGCGATTGCAGATCAGATCGACGGCATTATCGATCTTGGCCAGCACTGGAAAACCGAGCCGCGCTATCAAGTTGTCGACCTTGATCCAATTACGGCGATTGCGAGTGAAGACCAAAAGCAGAAGCGTGACGCTGAAAAGATGCTCCTTCTAGCACAAGAAGCGGATTTGCTGCCCCTCTCGGTCGTCGCAGATCTCCAGGAAGATCGTAATGGCACGCAGCGCGGCGGCGGCCTCGCCCTTATCGACCGGTGGCGCCAGCGGCATGGGATCGACCGGTTCATGGATTCCCACACGCAACAGAGCCGGTACAAGAGCGCTCAGGATAACGGGACACCGCAAAACGTTGTACTCGACGCCTCCGACCTGACGGCCGGATATAAGCTGGACGTCGGCGTGCGTGACACCGGCTCGAAGGTGGGCAGCAAGGACACTAAGCGTAAGCGATGGCACACGCTAATGCATCGGACGGTCGCTTATTACCCGACAAAAGGCGCTGATCGCAACGTACCGTCGCGCGACCTGAACGGCTTAATTACAAGTCTTTACCCCGATTCGGCGGCGCGGCGTGACGCTGACGACGCACATTTACAGGCACCGGCGGCGCTGCGCGACTGGAGTCTGCCAAAAATCCGCGCCAGCGTTGCTGAAGAACACCGCACCTGGACCACCGTTTTTATGGAAGAAGTGATCGGCGTGTGGCGTGGCGATCCGCTGGGCCTCCATTGCGGAGTCGAGACATACCCTCTCGACCATCACGATCTTCTTATCGACATTACCTACAACTTGCCGACGGAGCACGCCCTAACGCCACCGCCGCTCCGATTTGGCTGGCGCTACCATTTCGGCCTGCGTGCCGTTTTTAGCGGGGGCGTGTCCATGCCACTCAACCGGGCGCTCGGGCACTATGAGAAGAGTTACGGAGGCGGGCTGATAGCGTCCGGAATTCAGTTTCGCCGCCATGAGCGGATCGAGGCACCCACGATCGCTGTCCCGGACTGGATGTTCGGGACTCTCGTGGGTGAGAAGACCCACAGCAAAGTGCTTCTCAAGGGCCGTTTCCCGGTTCCGCAGGCGGGCCGGATGATTGTGCGCAGCCTCAACGATGACGGTAACCGGCGTATTGCCGGACTGCAGGATCGGAGTAAAGACGAAACTCTTCCAGGAATTGGGTTCGACCGCCGCATCGTTATGGCGCCCTCAGTATCGCTTGATTTTGCCGCCCTACATGACGCCTTCCGCGGCAAGACGGGCAGGGACATCGAGCGGGACATCAGAATGGTCGAGCCGCGTGTGCTGCGGGATCCTCATGACGATCGCGATTACGATACCCACAAGGTCCACGGCGAAACAGAGCAGGTCGAGTACGTTCCTGTGAGCGAGCCTGATCCGGATGGCGCGCCGAGGCCCGTCTGGGGCGCCGTCCGTGTCGCGTGGCGTCAGCGAGTCGTGACGTCGCGTCCGCGTGGCGGCCTGCGCGGGATTGATTACCGGGCTGCCTGGGGTGGCTTTCCAGTTTACCGGGCGAGGACCTCGGTCGGTAATGTCCTGCCCGAGCTTAAGCGTCCGGTGCTCAAACCTGCACCGATGACAGACGAAGGTGAGATACTGCATCAGATCAAGGGCGTGGGTCCACGCGTTTTTGGCCAGGAACTCCGATGGAGCGCCGTGGGATTCTTCAAGGAAGACGAATCGCAGACAGACCGCTCGGGAGCGGCTGTCTTCAGGCCGCTGCCGCGCGATCGCGAGACAGAGGTCGAGCGCCAGCCGTATTATCCCGATCCGGCCGCTGTGACTCTGGTTATTGAAGTGTCGGTGCGCGGCGAGAATCTAGCGTCGGAACCACGCCGCCGCGATGTGAAATCACTACCGCTTTATGCGCGCAATTTCAATGGGCCAGCACCACCCGACTACCCAGACGCGATTCCGGTCGTGCTCGACCTTGTGCGTGGGACAGGCTTCGGGCCGCTGATCCAGGTCGAGAACAGAACGGATTACGGCCGCATTCCACATACCCCTGCCCCCGGCCGATTGATTCCCATTGCCCATGTAAAGGTGACTTTGGGGCCGGGCGAGGAGGCCTTGATCCGGTGCTGGTGCGCGCCGACACAGCAATTTCTCCAACATATGTTTGCGCTAGGTGGAACGTTGCCTGCCCTAGCAGTAGCGCGGGGTCTGGGGAATGCGAAAAAAACCAGCGGCACTGCGATGAAGGCCAACTCGTCCCTGGACATCGATCGCGCATTCACGACTGGAATCGAAGAGCTAACAGCTATTCAGCTGCCGCCCATAAGCGATGTGCGCACTGAGGACGCCACAGAAGGACAGAGTATCTGGGGGCTTCCGTTTCCTGGACCGGCGCGAATAGCACAACTGGCGGATGCGATTCGAACGCGGATGCTTGAAAGCCCGGTCCCGGAAATCTCGGCTTATACCGAAATCGAGGCTGTGCATGCCGTCGACCTGCCTCAGCGCGCCCCTGAGGCTCCTGCGGATCGCCCTTGGCGGATGTTGCGCGTCGCCACAGGCGCGATCGACGCGATTCTGATGAACGAAAACGACTGCTTAAAACAAGACCTGCCCAACAACGCTGTTTGCTCGGTCGAGAACTGGGACGAAGAGCGCGCAATGCCGGGCGCCGTCGACGTTCTGATCGACGGTTCTCTGATAATCCACGGTCCGAGTACCAAAGCTGTCGAGATATGGGCGAGTGGAGCCGCCGCGGCGCGCGGGTGGTTCGATGATCCGGAGCGCGGTCGCTCACGAGAAGATCGGGCGCGCGGTTTGTGGCCGAAGCCAGACTCTCAGACCTTTATGAGTCCCAAGCACCTCTTCGGCTTCGATCCCGCCGATGATGGATCAGTCCAGTTCGAGCTGGAATTCGTCACACTCCTGCGGATCGAGGGCTTCACTCCCGGAAACGGGCCCGTGCTTCGGCTCGACCTGCTCGATGTGCAACGCAAAGCGTGGGCGCTGGAAAAGAAGGCGAAGCCGGAGGCTGGCGATCCACCCTTGCGGGCCTTGCGGCCAAAATCCTTCATCGATGCCCAGGCGCGCTATATCCGGCTCTTCGCACTAGCCGTGTCGCGCCATGC
Organism: Methylobacterium sp. CB376; assembly: GCF_029714205.1. Lineage (NCBI taxonomy): Bacteria > Pseudomonadati > Pseudomonadota > Alphaproteobacteria > Hyphomicrobiales > Methylobacteriaceae > Methylobacterium > Methylobacterium sp. CB376. The sequence continues at coordinate 1,658,277 of NZ_CP121648.1, forward strand.
TGGCTCTTTGCGGACGCGCTATGACGAGCTTCCGGAAGCGCTCACGAAACCAAAAGCTATAACGGCCGACCCGAGAGGTAAAGAGCCGCAGGACAACAGCCCCGTGAATGGCGCTGTCCTGCACGCGTGCTGGCTTCCGGCGACCGTTCGCCCGGCGCGGGTTGCTTCGCTGAGCCCGATTCCTTCTTTTTACTGGAGTGACAATACTCCCGCGCCGGCTCACGCCATGGTGTCTCCGGTTTCTGTTTCGCGGTCGATGTGCGCTCGTGTGCGCGCCAAGCGGCCCTGGTTCTCTTCCGGCGAGGGCGAGCGGCTAGGGATTGTGATCTGGCCGCCGAATCTCTTTGAGAACAACGTAGGCAACGTTCGCTATGACCAAGTCAGGACACCTCCCGGTGACCGCGCACCGATCGACTTGCGGAATTTGCCGCGCGACGGAAGCGAGATCTTAGAGCTGCAGGACGCGGACCTTGGTCCCGGTGGCCCTTGGGTAACCCGGTGGGGCGCCGATCCAGTCCGAGCACAGGGTGGGGTTCAGGGATGGCTCCTCTCAAAGGACAACTTTCCGCATGTCATTATGGACGCGGCTAGTCTACGCGGCCCGAGCGAGTCGCATATCAAGGACGCCCTTCTGATCAGGGACGTCTTGATGCCCGTTCCAACAGACCGTGAAGTCGCTGAATCGCGAGCGGCGCAGCCACCTGGCGGCTTCATGGCGGTGTCGCTGATCACCTATGCACCTCGTTTTGATCCAGATCAGGAAATCTGGTATGCTGATATCGAACTCAATCCCTGCGGAGCGGTCTATCCTTTTGTGCGCTTAGGTCTCGTGCGGTACCAGCCTCATGCGCCACGGGCGGTGCAGGTGTCCGAACCGATCACCGAGTGGGTGCAGATCATGCCGGCCCGCGTCCTAAAGGCAATGGCTTACCTCGATGCAGCTGAGAATGCAGTCGTCATCACGGCGACCGTTGAAGGGTCGTCTTCTCCTCCTGGAGACAACAACGGGCATCCCGAATCGTCGTCGGCGCAAGCGCCGCGGGTTTATTTCACCCTTATCAGGCGCAGACGCGAACAGGGCGATGAGGTGCCAGGTTCCGAGTTGATTTGCCAGGGGCCGAAACCGACAGATCCGGACTGCGGATCGCAATGCGCCACTTGGACAGCGAGGTTCAGCGTCGGGGAGGACGAATATCGGGCGCATCTCTGGTCAATTTTCGCCGAAGAAGTCGATCGCCTACGACCTGCGAGCTATCCTGACGAACCGCGTTACTGTACGCTCAAGGACATGGATTTCGTCGATACCGGCCCGCGATTCGTTGCTCGTGTGTCGCTGGACCAACTGCGGATAACATAGCTTATCCCTGTGCTCGCTTAAGGCCCTACTGAGGACGGATATGGAGAAGCCCCATGAAACAGATCTGCGCGATGTGCGGCCTGGTTTTTGGAGTTATGCTGATTAGCACCGAGAACTCTCAGGCTGTTGATTGGATGCTCAGAGTCGAAACGAGCAATCGGGCTTGCCACGTGCAACTCAAGACGGCGGCGCCGATCGGCGAGGATTTCAAAGGACCGTTCTCGTCTCGTAAACGAGCCTGCCAGGAAGCTGCGAGTCAGTATGATAGAACATTATCCGATCAGTCGAAGTGCTGGACTTACGGTCGAGGAACTGTATCCGGATGTGGCGATGAAGAGATTACATTGCCTCCGAGAGGCTGAGCCAAGCGATATCGGCCAAGCGATACGGTCAAGACCAGTTAGGGTGGAGCCTAAATACACCCTATGATTAGACCCAATAGAGGTGCGTTGGCGGCATTTCCGGCGTAAGGAAGTGTTTTCAGGCTTCGGCGCTGAGGGCTTGCGTGGTCGGACAGGTCGAGGGCAGCAGTATTATCGGTACGGCTGTTCAAGTGAAGTTTGACGAGGCGCGTGGTGACGTCAGCCATGTGCGCCTGCGGCTCGACGCCATTCAGCTTATGATAACGACGCGCCAAGATGCTGACGCATCGGGCTGCTGATCGATCTCAATTGTCGCCAAGCCTTTGGCTTGGCGAAAATTTGAAAGCGGAACCAACGGTCATTTGCAACGCCCGTTGGCATGAGACCTCACATGAGGAGACCTCTGTCTTTCGGCCTCGTGGCCGGGCTTCGCCTGCTCACGCTGCTCCTTGCGATTGGTCGAGGGCGGCTCGGAGGTAATCGTCGTCTTGGAGGCACCTTTCGGCCGCTCGGCTGAGCGTGGGATACGGAGCGGGTGGGGAGCTCCGTCCTATGTCGATGTCAGGGCGTATGGCTATGTCGGAGCCGGTGCGGCGCCTGGAGCTGTTCACCGGGACCGGACGGCGGCGGACGTGGTCAGAGGCGGAGAAGGCCGCCATCGTCGCTGAGAGTGAGGCGTCCCACACCTCAATCAGCGCCGTGGCACGCCGGCATGGATTGAGCGCCTCGCAGCTGTTCACGTGGCGGCGCTTGGCGCGTCAGGCGATGACGGCCGAGCTGCAGTTCGTGCCGGCCGTGCTGGTGCCGGACCGGCCGGCACTGGCGCACGTCGAGGCGAGCGTCCGTCCACCTCGATGCGCCGCCTTCGCGGGGATCGAGATCGCGGTGGCGGGCGCGACGGTGCGGGTCGGGCCGGAGGCGAGCGAGGCTCAGATCGCGGCAGTGATCCGGGCGCTGAAGGCCCCGGCATGATCGGGCCCTCCGGCGTGGTCCGCATCATGCTGGCGACGCGGCCGGTGGACTTCCGCAAGGGCGCTGATGGGCTAGCCGTGCTGGTGCGCGACGCCTTGGGCACCGATCCGTTCTCCGGCACCGTTTACGTGTTCCGCTTGAAACGAGCGGACAGGGTCAAGCTTCTGTTCTGGGATGGGAGTGGCGTGGTCCTCGTGGCCAAGCGTCTGGAGGCCGGCCAGTTCTGCTGGCCCAGGATCGAGGACGGCGTCGTGCGGCTCACGGCGGCCCAGCTCTCCGCGCTCCTGGAAGGGCTGAACTGGAAGCGCGTGCACGAGGCCCATAAGGTGACCGTGCCGAGGGTGGCAGGGTAAACAAAAAGAGCTGGGAGCGCAGGTCCGCCACGCTGGTAAGTAGCTGATGGATCTGCTCTAATCGGCTTCGTGGCTGCCTCTGCTTCACCCTCGCCCGACGATCCCGAGACGCTCAAGGCGCTGCTGGCCGAGGAGCGGGCCGAGAACGAGCGGTTGCGCCAGATCATCAAGGCCATGCAGCGTCACCGCTTCGGGCGCCGCGCCGAGAGCCTGCCCGAGGACCAACTCCTGCTCGGTCTGGAGGAGGCCGAGCAGGTCGAGGCCGCTGGCCACGCCCGTTCCTCGATGATGCTTGGCGCAGGCCCAAACCTGACGCCGTTGACTTCAATCACCAACATTCTGAGGGACGACCACCCGACCTCAAGCGGTCAGGTGTTCAGCGCGCCCGTTACATCATCTAGGTTCCGCTAAAGCGCGTAATTGCTGAACATTAAGATTAGTGTCGTTTTGGTCTATCCGGGCCGTCTTCGGCAAGCTGTCAAGAACCGTACAACAGCCCCCCGCGCGCCGCGAACGCCCCAGGTTGTAGGTCGCTCAACAGATCCGCTCAATTGGATGGGCGACCCTGTGCGTAAAACGATGAACACTGGGTCTCTGCTTTTGACTCTTGTCACAAGCTCCGTTCCAAGCGTCATTTCGTAATCGATACTTCTCTCGGACACTCCTCGTAGGCGAGCCACGTGGTGCCCGCTCTTCATACGAAGTCTAACATTTTCACCCTTTCCATTGCCGACCTGCTCCGCAGCTCCAACTCTTAAATCTATCTTGTCCAAGTTCCGACAGCGCGCTCTAAAGCTGGCATCGCTCTCGGGCTCGTCTGAGCGAGCCTCCAATTGGGGGTAGCGGCCTGGTGGAGTGGTCCATCTCAAAGCTGCACTCGCATTAAGCGGCCAGCATGATGCGATAGCTAGAACTGCGAGCAGCAGCCTATTTTCTAGTTTGAATTTTGCGGACGAGGATGCCATGTGTCATCTCCCTGGATTGCCCGATCCGACCCGTCGCCCTTATCCTGAATCGGACGTGCAGATTGCTAGCGTCCTATAACTAATTCGTTCATTTTGATAATTCGTAGGCTTATTCATCCATTCCCGTTAATTTCTTATACTTGCTCATCGGCCGGGCACGTTGATGTACCGCGTGTAATTACGCATTATCATTGATTAAATTCCGCCTCGGATGAGCACACCTCAACCCGCTTTCCCCTGGCGTCATTGGGCCGGTCATGGTCGAAAGTATCACCCAGATCCTAATGAGGTGTCGTTGCTCCGGTCGTGGGCTCGGATCGTTCAACGTTCGGGTCTGCGGCCTCAGCCCTGGAAGTTACCTCGACCATGCAGGCGGCAAGCGAGTTTTAAGCATCAAGCCTACGAGGAAAATCAAGAGAGACGCCAGCCCACATGCACGCAGCCAAGTTTATTATGTTCGCGGATATTTTCGAGTAATGCTGCTCATGATTTGTCTTACGGGCTGGGGCCCCATGTCAAGGGGGGAACGAGCCAAGCGATGCAGACCGCCTATATAAGAGCCTCTATCCAAGCCGTCCTCTCCCCTGCGATCTCAATTGGTTAGCAGGCGCGAAGGGCAGTTGTGTTAGGAGCTCTAATACCGCCGCGCTTCGCCGGTGACTCGAACGTGAGTTGGTTGTGAGGCGCGTCCGTGCTGGCCTGCTGCGCGTGCACCAGGAGGCCGCCATGGCACGACCGGGCCTAACGATCGGCACCGACCTTGCGAGCCCCGCCGAGTTGCGTCGCTTGGCTCGGCGCGAGCCCCGCCGACGCACGATGCAGCGCCTCCTGGCCGTGGCCAACGCGCTGGAAGGCATGAGCCGCGCCGACGCGGCCCGGGCGGCCGGGATGGAGCGGCAGGCCCTGCGCGACGCAGTGATCCGGTTCAATGCCGCGGGGCTGGCCGGGCTGGTGGATCGTCCGCACGGCCACAGGCGAGAGATCCTCAGCGAGGGCGAGCAGGCGGTGCTGGTGCATCGGATCCTGGTCGGGCCCGATCCCGAGCGAGGGGAGCCGTCGAGCTGGACTCTGCCAGACCTCTGCCGCTTCATCGAGGAGCGGTTCGACAAGACCATGTGCCCGCAATCCATGTCGCGGGTCGTGCGTCGGCTCGGCCTGTCGAAGCAGAAGGCCAGGCCCGTTCACCCCAAGCGGGACGCCCGCGCCGCGGCCGCCTTCGCCAAAGGGGGCTTCGCACCGCCCTAGCGGCGGCAGCCGCAGCCCATCCGGACCAGACACTGGCACTCTGGTTCATGGACGAGGCCCGTGTCGGTCAGAAAGGCCGGACCGGTCATCGCTGGTGGATCCGTGGCCAGCGCCCGCCCGGGCTGTGCGACAAGCGCTTCGCTTCGGCCTACATCTTCGCGGCCGTGCGGCCCGCCACCGGTGAGGACTTCGCCCTCGTGCTGCCGCGCGTCTGCACTCAAGCCATGGACCGCTTCCTGGCTGACTTCGCCGCCGCCCTTCCGTCCGACACCCACGCTGTCCTGGTGCTGGATGGCGCGGGCTGGCACGACCCGCGCGCGGTCACGCTCCCGCCTAACCTCACCCTCGTTGCCGATGCCCTTCGGCGCTTGATCCGGCGGTCCCCACCCCGCCTGATTAGCGGTGGAGGCTCGGAGCCCGTGAGGGGCCTGGCATGTCCGGCGATACGGCGTGATCAGGTCGTCAGCAGAATGGCTGTGCGAGAGGAGAAACTCGGAAACGAACTGCGGGGTATTCCGCGTGTCACACAGGCGTGCTACACACGACGTATTCAGGGACTCGCTAAAGCCTTGATCTGATTGACATTATCCGGAGAGACGTCCAGTCCTCTCCTGGGCACCAACCACTCGCTAAGTGGTTGAGCCTCCCCAAGCATTGTAATCTGAATGGGTTAGCTGGCATCTGACTGTTCAACAGATGCGTTCAACATGCCCCTTCAGATGGCCCGCCCAATGAGGCGTTCAGGCTCCTCCTTCCACCAGCTGGTTCAGCGCATCCCGGCGGACGTAGCCGCGAAGGTGCGCGGTATGAGGCTCTCCATCCCGATAGGGGAGGGGGAGGCGCACCTCGTCATCTCGGACAAGGCCACGGACGTTCGCACGTCACTGCGCACCCGTGACCCGGCGGTTGCGAAGGCGCGGCAGGCTGTCGCTGTGGCGTACTTGGAGAAGGTCTGGCGTTCGGTCCGTGAAGGGCCACAGAGACTCACACAGAGGCAAACGGTGGCTCTGGCTGGTGAGGCTTACACCGCATTGAAAACGGCTCTGGAGGACGATCCTGGGGCACCTGAGCGGTGGCTTCGTGTTGAGGTCGATAATCTACGGGCAGAGTCCGGTCAGTATGGCCGCTCGGCGCTGATGATTGGCTCTGCCGAGGAGAAGCAGGCGAGAAGCATTGAGGAGCGAGTTGGTGGCTTCTCAGACATGGTTCTCGCTAAGCATGCGCTGAACATCGACGCAGACAGCAGAGCGAGACTCAATCAAGAGCTCCTAGCGGCGCTTCGTCAGGCTGGGCTTGTGTTGATGAGACATGCCCAAGGCGACTACAGGCCAGACCCTGACGTGAGTCGCTTTCCTGATTTCCAGACATCATCAAGTAAGGCCACGGCCGTCAGCCTTCTAGACCTATTTGATGGGTGGGCGAAGGAGCGGAAACCTTCTCAGAGCACGGTCGATCAGTGGCGCAAGCACTGTGAGGCATTCCTAGCCTTCATCGGCAAGGACGATGCTGGGCGAGTAACGAAGGCTGACGTCGTGGCCTGGAAGGATACGCTCGTGGCAGCGGGAGGCGCACCGAAGACGATCAACGACAGTAAGCTCGCAGCCCTGCGTGTTGCCTTCACCTGGGGCGTTGAGAACGTTCGTGTCAGGTCCAACCCTGCGACAGGCGTGGCTGTGCGTCAGAAGATGCAGGCCGGCGAGCAGATGCTTGGCTTCGATGATGGCGAGGCTGCTGCGATCCTACAGGCCGCCGCGAAGGAGACGCGGCCCTACATTCGTTGGCTTCCGCTCCTTTGTGCGGCTTCAGGGGCTCGCGTGGGGGAGATGGCACAGCTTCGTGCAGAGGACGTGATAGTTCAGGATGGCATTCCTGCCCTATGCATCACGGCGGAGGCTGGGTCGCTGAAGAACCTGAACTCGGAACGCGTCATCCCCCTCCACCCTGGCGTGATCGATGCTGGGTTCTTGGAGTTCGTGAAGGGCAAGAAGGGGCCTCTGTTCTACAACCCAGTGAGGCGCAGGACAGACGCGAAGAAGCCTTCACACAAGATTGTCGCCAAGAACGTAGCAACGTGGGTGCAGGGGCTTGGCTTGCAGGTTGGGCGGCAGCACCGCAAAGACCCGTCACACGCCTGGAGGCACCGCTTCAAGACACTCGCGCGGGCTGCCAGGATTGAGGACAGTGTGGCCGATGCCATTGTTGGACACGCACCCGGGAGCGTAGCCAAGGCTTACGGCACGGTGACGCTGGCGACCATGCACGAAGCTGTGTCCCGCATCCCTATTCCGAAGTGTTAGGGCGTGAACTCAGCAAGCTTGACGTTCGCAAGGACCGCTTCCGACTCTGAAGAGCCACCCGATATGCTCTCGACGAAGGGACGCTGACAGCGGCATAGCGGACCTTCGGAGGGTCTCTGCCGCGAGTACGGGCAGCGCGGATTGATTTGTCTTAATGCAGAGGCATGGATGCCCGGCTAGAATGTTCGGTCCTCACGGGGTACTCTGCCTTACCTTTCAGACCAATCGTACACTCGAACCAGCCGTGCCCCGCCACGTTGAGTCTGATGATGCCCACAGAGGAATGATGAACAATCAAGCTTGGTTCACAGTCGAACAGGCCCGCCAGACTGAAGCGTGCGGTGTCTGGCTCGACTGTATGAAATGTGGCCACAGCATCTCCATGCCGCTCGACCGGTGGCCTGCGACTATGCCTGTGAGGGACGTCGCCCGGCACCTACGATGCAAAGCGTGCGGTAGCGCGAACGTCGAGACTTGGCCGGACTGGAGTGGACCTCGGCCACAATACGACGCCTAGGTCGGGCGCCCTGATGGCGTGCGCAGCCAACCCATTCGCAATGTCTCAGGATGCGACGACAAGAACCCACCCGCCCTAGCAGGACCGGCTGATGTAGGCGGAGTCCCATCGGGTCAAGTGGAGCATCCCGCAGCATGACACGGTGTGGATGCTCCTCCGCGTCGCGACCGCAGCGCGGCAGGACTCTTCGGGGGTTCCCCCAACCCCATCCTCAACTTCAGGCCGCTCCTCAAGGGCGGCCTCCTTTCACCCTGCTGGTCCTCATGCGCGAGGCGTCCCGTTCGCATAAGCCTCCACGTAACGAGAGAAGGATGGCTACCGAGGGAAGCGAGGGGCTCAGGAAGTCCTTCAGGGTCCGCTCAGTGGCCGCTCAGGGCCACCTCTGGCTGGTCGAACAGGACGCTGGCAGGCTATCGGCTGGCACCCTGACACAGCTCGGCATCGCCGCCAGGAAGCCCTCAGCGAAGACGCTTGGGGCTACAGCTTCATTCCTACCGGTAAGGGCGGCCACCTGATGATGACTGTCGTGGAGCGGGAGGCCCTGAGCGAGCTGCTGAAGGGCGCCAGGGAGCGGCAGGCCAAGGTGCTCAAGCAATGGCTGGACAGTATCTCTCCAGAAGCTTGACCGGACCTTACTGTTAAATCTGTTGTTGAACCAGAGTGGCTATCCACCATATCTAAGCCGGCTCGCATTGCGGGCCTGGGTCGAAGTTTTAAGTAGCGCAATCAACATCAAGATGCATCTCAGCCCGTCTAAACTCACGCATCTGGCTCATCGACTCATAGATTTGATGTCCATCTATTGGGACATGCTGCATGAGGAAGGGCCTGTAGATGCTGCTGTCAAGGAAGCTATCAACCGAGAGATAGCTCGGGCTGAAGTGATAGCCGACATGGCTGACACTATGTCCCTCCCAGCGTCTCCCGAGGAACTGGCCGAAATCAGGCGCTTAGTCGATGAGATTAAGTCATCTGAGTTGATGAGAGCTATAGAAGAGCATCTAATGGGGGAGGGTAGTCACCCCCACCACTAGATGGCCTTTAAAGTCGTCAGGATTGACCGTAGACGGCCGTTCAGAGGTCCAGGCTGCCGCCCCCCAAGCAAGCGAGCGGGGAAGTTAGAGGGTCCAAATGTTCTTGGCAGATACCTGAAACGGCATCGACAGACGAGCGTTGGCCTGAAGTCCCCCGTGGCCCCCCCTCGCGCGATACCGTGTGGGTGCACCCCCTTGTTGCGCAAGGCGGCCTTTCAGCCGGTCGGGATGCATTCGAGCAGGTGCATCAGTGGGAGCGTGCAAGGCGGCGTCACTCACTCGATCAACTCACTGGCACGGGCGACGAGCGCGGGAGCGACATCAATGCCGAGAGCGCGCGCCGTTCGCATATTGATGATGAACTCGAAGCTTGTCGGTTGCTCAATCGGCATAGTCTCGGGCGCTGCTCCCTTGAGGATACGATCCACGTAGAAGGCTGCCCGTCGCAACTGGTCGGCGAAGTTCGTTGCGTAGGAACTGAGACCGCCCTGCTCAGGGTAGCTTCGTTCACTCGCCAAAGTCGGCAGGCGCAATCGTGTCGCCACATCAGCGATAGGGACATAGAAGCCGACAGTAAGCCCCGATCCCACAAGCGCCGCCTCTGCCCCGCTCGCTCTCGCTTCTTCCAGAACCCGCTTCGCCTCATCAGCGTCTCCGAAGGAGAGCACTTTGAGTTGGAGGCCCGAAGTTACCTCCCCTGACATGAGCAACCGTGCACTCGCTACGTTCGAGATGTCCTCACGATGATAGACGAACGCAGCGTACCGTAAACCGGGAACCAACTCCTTGAGGAGGTCAACTCGCTTCGCCACCAGGTCAGTGTTCTGCGATGTAAGGCCGGTAGACCTTTGCCCAAGCCGAGGGCGGATGTCGGACAATCCTAGGAGTTTGGGAGTCGAAACAGCGGCAAAGACGAGAGCGACTGTAGAGCTTGCCTCGCGAACGGCCAGGGCCGCTGTAGTTCCGGAGGCGACGATTACGTCGGGCTGCCAAGTCAATAGCTCAGCGACGAGGGCCGGCATCTTGTCAGGTTGGTTCTCCGCGAAGCGAGCTTCCAACAGCAGGTTCTCGCCCTCGACATAGCCTGCTTCTGCAAGGCCACGCCGTAGAGCGGCCAGAAGATAGGTGCGGCGGGACGAAGAGGCCGTTAGAAAAGCAACCCTGGCGGGCTTGCTGCGGCTAACTTGGGCGACTACTCGCGACGGCAGGATTAATGACGGTGCACTTGCTGCGACGCCACGCAGGACATCTCGTCGCCTCATGAGCCTTACTGGGCCGTACAACATCGTTGGCTCTTATTCGATGGGTCAGCATCATATCGGCTCGCGAGCGCACTGGCTATCCACTTGCCTTCGACCTTGACGCACAGCCAAGGAGTCTATATCAATATAGTCAACGCTCGTTGACTGGAGTGTGAGGGTGTGATGGCTCAGGGTGGCTTCGTGGCCTACTACCGCGTCAGCACGGCTCGGCAGGGCGCCTCTGGGCTTGGGCTGGAGGCGCAGAAGGAAGCTGTCAGGCGCTACCTCAATGGCGGTGACTGGACAATCAAGGCCGAGTTCGTCGAGGTGGAGAGTGGCCGCAGGAGTGACCGCCCTGAACTGGAGCGTGCTCTTGCCACTGCTCGCCTCCACCGCATCCCCTTGATTGTTGCCAATGTCTCGCGCCTCACTCGTTCATCTGCCTTCCTTCATCGTCTGCTGGAGGCTGGTGTTGAAGTGAGGTTCTGTGACCTTCCTGAGATTGAAGGCCCCACGGGACGCTTCCTACTTCAGCAGATGGCTGCTGTAGCTGAGTTGGAGGCCGGCATGATTGCGAGTCGCACCAAGGCCGCGCTGCAAGCCGCCAAGGCCCGCGGGACGAAGCTCGGAGGAGACCGCGGTGTGGTCATGCCTGACGCCACACGGGCTGCTGGGAGGGCAGCCAGGACGCTTAAGGCCAATGGTCGGGCGGCTGACCTCGCTCCCATGATTGCTGAACTCAAGGCAGCCGGCGTCACATCGCTTGGAGCAATTGCCAGGGCTCTGAACGAGCGCGGGATACCGACTGCACGAGGCGGTGAGTGGTCATCGATGCAAGTGTCTCGGGCTTTGGAGAAGATTAAGACTCTCAATGCGGTGCAATAGGTATAAGTAGGCTACGCGAGCGTCTATCCGCCATAACTCTGCCCGCATCTGCTCATATAATTGCCTTACTGTCTCTCATGGGACGGTCACTAATCTCAGGAGTATGAATGTCGAGAGTGTGTCGCGCACCGGGTTGTTCATCCCCGGCTGCGTCACGGTTTAGCCTTTACTGTAAGGCCCACAAGGCGCGCCTACGCAGGCATGGGGCGATTGACCAGGTCGGAGTCACGGAGGCCGTCCTGGGCTCGTACAGGCGCCTCGTGAGGGGTCGGGTCGAGAAGAACAAGGAGAGCCCCCTGTGGGGGCAGTTGGAGGCACGCTGGGCCACCATCGTCAGCCACGCTCAGCGTATCGTGGACGGCTACCATCGGGGACAGGTGGGCTACGCATTCGAGCGACGTGCTGCGCAGGAGGTGCTGAAGCTGGCGGCCGATGTGGAGCCCAAGGCGGTCGTTGAGACTGCACTGGCCATGTTCCTCCTGCTGGAGGCGGAGCCTAGACGGTTCCGGTCTGACGCTGGCTTCCGGGCGCAGCTTGTCAGGAGGGCTCGAGGCCTCACGGACATGAACGTTGGGACCTACTGGGACGACGAGAGCGGGTCGGTGAAGCGCGTCTACAAGGAGGTGCCGCCACGGGCCATCGTCGTGATGGGGCAGTGGCTCGCAGAGGCATTCGGGGGCGCAGGGACGCACATGGCGAGGCTTGAGGAGAAGGACAGGCAGGAGCGAGAGAACGCTCGCCAGGACTTCCATAAGGCCCTGGAGGAGCTGCGGTGATGAGTGAGTTAATGGCAGAGCACGCTACTGTGAGCCCGTCTGAACCTGTTCAGGAGCTTGAAGCTGTCACCATTCTGAAGAAGTTGAAGGAGAAGGCTGCTGCTGAGGTGCTGCCTAGGGCGATGCCATCAGAACTTCCGCTGGATGGCATCAAGCTAGAGCCTAACCTCTTTCAACAGCGTGGCACCAGTGAGAAGCACATCAGCGATTTGGTACGGGCTATCAAAGCGTTCGACGTGCTTGAGCCTCTGACAGTCATCCGTGTCGGAGGTGACATATACCTCATCGATGGTCACCACCGTTATGAGGCATATAGGACTGCTGAGAAGACAGCAGGTATCCCAGTAAGGTACTTCGGTGGCACCCTGGATGAGGCTGTCCTTGAGAGCGGCAAGGCCAACTCAAAGGCCAAACTATCCATGAACTCTCAAGAGCGTCAGAACTATGCATGGCGTCTTGTTCTGATGGGTCTTTACAGCAAGGCCGATACAGCAGCAGCCGCTGGTGTGGCATCCTCCCAAGTCGCGACCATGCGGAGGGTCAAGAGGCAGTTGGGTGCAGATGTGGTCAATCATCCTCGCTGGTGGCAAGCGTTCAACGCTGCCAAAGGCAATTCATCGTCTATGCCGCAAGACGATATTGACCAATGGAAGCAGGCTCAGGCGGACCAATATGCTGACCGGCTACAAAAGGCGTTCGGGAACAAGCTATCCACGAACCCTGAGATTGCTGCGATGGCACTCGCAGCGTACTTCGGAAGGAAGCTGAACGATTTGCATCAGGAGCTTGCTGGCTTCGTTGGTGACCCTGATGATGAGAACCCCGACTTCTGACCTGCCTGTATACTCCCTAGGGTGTGCAGAATGTACAGGCATCAGCGGTTCGTGGTGATTTGATATACGTTGTCGTTGGGCAGCCTATAAAGCGAGGGTCATATGCAGAAGCTATTCCATATATCTGCTCGGGGTGCGGCTTCGGTCTTATTTAGACGTGATGAGTGTCTGACTGTAAATTATTCGCTTGATGGCACGCCAATCGTAATGATGTTCGCAACGCGCTACAGCGAACGAGGCTTTGCGGCTGCAGTTCCGGGCGAGATGTGTTTGGACGTTATCGGACCAGCGCCAGAACTTAAAGAAGCTGCATCGGGCTTTACAAATGCTGGCCGTGACATCGCTAATCTCATAAGCTTTCTCTTCAATGCATTTGTATCCTATATTGAGCCAGAAGTCGTCTATGAAGTTACGCCAGGAGTCTCCGAAAGAGATTACTTCCAAAGATTGCTGCCTCCAGACCAGGTCTGTTTGTGTTCTCGATTTGTAAATGTTGGTTTGGCGACTGCATTTATTGAAGCTCATCATAGGCATGTTGAAAAAGACCGTCTATCGCGGGCTATTTTGCAATATTGTGAAGCTTTAAAGGACTGGAAGCAAGGGCATGAACTTCTCGCAATGTCTCATTTGTTTATGGGCGCCGAAGCTTTAAAGACTGCCAGCTGGAGGCATTACGCCTCGGTGAACAATATGCGCCCCGAAGATTTGGGCTTGCAGTGGGGTTATGAGCAGGGCGGCCGATTAAGCCTAGAAAAGTACCTTGATGATACTGCACGAGTAAAATTAGTGTTTAACGACGACAAAGATTGCCATCGTGCCGCCAAGAATGTGAGTGACCAATTTGAGCATGGTTTCGCTAATGCTGGTAAGTTGCATGAACCAGCAGGAAAAAACCTTATTAAGACTGCCGCGCACTTGCGCTCAGCTGTGCTGTCGATGATAGACCTTGATGAGGAGTGGCGCGCGCTTCTGCAAAGCCCAAAGTACAATACGCCCAAGGGACCTTTAGGCAACGAACATTATCTTTGGGGTAAACTGATAGGTGTGGGTGATAATCTTGCTGCACCAGGAACAAACCATCCCATCTGTGGCCTTGAGGTGGTGTTGGAGGAGGTGCTTTTCGATACGGAGACCGAGACATATGAAACACGTTCGAAGTTCAGTGCTACTGGAAGCTTTGCTGCGGGCATCAGCCTCGTTCCCGGGCCTTATGAGATATGGGACCGCTCTGCCTTTTCTCCGACATTGCTATCCCCGAAGCGTCCGCTTTCAGCGGGCGAAAGCGAGACCGTCATAGAGCAGGACCGTGAAGCCTCCCCACCTTTGATTTCGGGCGAGGGTCGGTAAACCGTCACCACGGGCTACCAGCGGGCCCATGCGAACCTGACGTCTATTGCTGGCGGGCACTCATAGCGAAGGAGGCTTGCATCCAGCTCAGCATTGAGTTCAACGTGGGTGTTCAACAACTGCAACGGCCAGAGCCAAAAAACCCTTGTAAATCAATGCTGCGGAGGCTTGAGCGTATAGTCCTCTCCTGGGCACCAACCACTCCCCAAGTGGTTGAGCCTCCAAAAGCTTCAAGCAGATCATGTGGTTAGGCGAGCCCGCGTGCTACACAGCGGTGCTACACATGGTCCTCCCGATGTCCCGGCCTCAGCTCCATCCCCGCTCCGGTGTCTACTGGCTGCGCAAGCGCGTACCGGCCGACCTCGTGGCCGCCGTAGGCAAGCGGGAGGTGACCCTCAGCCTGCAGACGAAGGATCCGGCGGAGGCCAGGAAGCGGTGCGCCGAGGAGCTCCTGAAGCTGGAGCAGCAGTGGGCTGGCCTCCGGTCGGGACCACGCAGCCTGACCGAGGTCGAGGCGCATGGGCTGGCCTGCAAGGTCCACGATTGGTGGTTGGAGACCCACCGCGCGAACCCGAGCGAGCAAAGCTTCTGGCCTGTCGGCCTCGCCGACAAGCTCTGGGCGCCGCCTGCCCCGGTTGGAGCGCAGACGCTACTTGGCGAGCTTGTGAATGGCCGGATCAATCCGGATCAATGGCGCGTCCGGGAGTTGGAAACCTGGTGCGTGCAGACGGCCGGGACGGTGCTGGGGAAGCATGGGCTGACCGTCGACGATATCAGCCGAGAGAGGCTTGCGAAGGCTGTGGCCGCGGCAGTTCAGCGGGCCAGTCTCACGCTGGCCCGACATGCCCGAGGCGAGTTCAATGGAGTGCGGCTGAGTGATGTCGTAACCGCACCGATCTCTCCCCTGCATGTGGCTGCTGCTCGACCGCCGGTCAGTTTTGGCGAACTTGTGAAGGGATGGGCGGCGGAGAAGCGTCCAGCGGAGAAGACGCTCTACGAATGGACGCGCGTCATGACGCAGTTCGTCTCCTTCCTCGACCACGAGGACGCGGGACGGGTAACGCCTGACGACGTGCAACGCTGGAAGGAGGCGCTGATCGCGAAGGGCCTGGCGCCGAAAACGATCAGCGATGGCAAGCTGGTGGTGCTGCGCGCCATCTTCCAGTGGGCTGCAGACAACCGGCGGCTGGCGAGCAACCCGGCCGAGCGGATCAGCATGGACGTGAAGCGGAAGGCGTCAGAGACGATCCGCAGCTTCACGGACGAGGAGGCTGCGATCGTCCTCAGAGCGGCACTGACACAAAGGGATCCCGCTCTGCGATGGGTCCCGTGGCTGTGCGCCTACTCCGGCGCGCGGGTCTCGGAGGTAAGCCAGCTTCGGGTCCAGGACGTGTGTCAGATCGAGGACGTCTGGTGCATGAGGTTCGATCCTGAGGCAGGTCCGTTGAAGACGGCCAGCTCGGAGCGAGCGGTGCCTTTGCATCAAGCTGTACTAGAGAGCGGCTTTCTTGAGTACGTCCTGAGCGTCGGCTCGGGACCACTTTTTCCTAAGCTGAAGCCGGATAAGTTTGGCAAGCGAGGCGGCACAGGCACGAAGGTGCTGGGCCGGTGGGTTCGCAGCCTTGGTCTGACGGATGAACGCCTTGCTCCGAACCACTCCTGGCGGCACCGGTTGAAGACGCTTGGACGGCGGCATGGGTTGGCACCGGATATCGTGAACGCGATCACGGGCCACGGCAGTCGTACGGTCGCGGATCGGTACGGCGAGTTCGAGATGTCGGCAATGCGGCGCGAGCTGATGAAGATTCCGGCAATCTACCTTGATGTTTAGCCGGGCGAGCAAGAGTAGATGCTTGTAACACCATGCCCGATATTCAAGATCCGCAGAGCATCAGGTTCGGGATTTATTCCTGGTGAGAGGATGTCAGATTTGGCTGGAGCGCTTCTAGGCAGATTGGATTCCTTTTGGACGCAAGGGAGCACGACACATCAAGAACTCGAGAGCCGTGATCGTTGCAACCGAAACGATCACGACGTTATACCGGCGCGCCTTTGCCCTGATCCGTCAGCAGGAACCATGCTGCGCCGAGGTCTGGCCTGCGTTGAGAACGCGTCAACGCGGACGCGCGGCGGTATTAGTTAGCCTATGCACCGGAAACCGGCACTACCCCCCGGCCAAGAACCGAAAATAAGCTTCCATAATTCGATTGGCGGCGTCGGCTCGACGTTTCCATTCCGGTCGCTCTCCTCCGGATTCAGAATTGGACATTGGTCGCGCAGCTGCTCCAGCAGCTTTGCGCCCAACGCCAGACATTCATGTGCACCCTTACAGTCGAGAGCTGTCATTTATTTACACGGCGTGCCGAAGTGCACATGCAGCCCAAGCGAAATATACACGAACCGCGTACGGCCGGATTCTGGTTCCAGCTCCGATCCGATCAATGGCTTGGATACCGAGCGTCCGGCTTTGGTGCATGGAAGGCGCGCGAGTGTTTAGAAAATATAAACCATTCCGACATACCGAGGCACCGTGAAACCGACCTGCATCGACCTTTTCGCCGGTTGTGGCGGACTCTCTCTGGGGCTGGGTGCCGCGGGGTTTTCAATCTTGTTCAGCGTCGAGGCGCATCCCGATGCGTTTGCTACATATCGGCACAACCTGCTGGACGCTCGACCAGACCAGCATGTGTGGCCCTCCTGGCTTGAGAAGCGGGCCTGGAGAGCTGAAGAATTATTTACGACGCACCGAGCGGAACTCGTCGGGCTGCGCGGAAAAGTCGACTTGCTGGCCGGCGGCCCCCCTTGCCAAGGCTTCAGCACCAACGGGCTGAGGCATCCGGACGACCCACGCAGCGCTATGGTCGACGTGTACCTGCAGTACGTCGCAGCCGTCCAACCCAGGTTGGTGTTGCTTGAGAACGTCGTTGGCTTTCGGTCGATGAAGCACCGGACCGGCGGCTCGTACAGCGATTACGTGACGAGAGAGCTGGATCGGCTAGGTTATCAGGCATGGTCGGACGTGCTCAGGGCGGCAGACTGGGGGGTGCCCCAGCGCAGGCCGCGATTCGTGCTACTAGCGGCGCCCAAGGGCACCTTGCCCGGCGTGGACCCGCTTCAACGGTTGCGCGTGGCAAGAAAGAGCTTTCTGGTTTCTAGAAAACTCGGGCCCAAGAGCACCGGAGCCGAAGCCGCCATCTCGGATCTGGTCGAAGTTGACGACGATCTGGAACTCGATGACGAGTGGGGCAAATTTGGGTTCAGAAAACTCCGAAGGGCCGAGAGCATCAGCAGTGCATATCAAGAGCTGATGAGACTGGGATGCCATAACCAGCCCAGTGACATGCGCCTGCCCCGTCACAGCGCCGCATCAACTCGCCGTATGCAGGACATCCTCGACACTTGCGAACGAGGCGTATGCCTGCGGCCCGGTGACAGGCTCCGGCTCGGTATAGCGAAGCGTTCAACGACACCGCTCGACGCCGGTGCGCCTGCGCCGACGATCAGCACGCTCCCAGACGACTTCGTCCACTACGCGCGCCCCCGATCGATGACCGTCCGCGAACATGCACGCCTGCAGTCATTTCCGGACTGGTTCGAGTTTCGCGGGCCCTACACTACGGGTGGCCCGCAGCGGAAAGGTGCCTGCCCGAAGTTTACTCAGGTCGGCAATGCGGTCCCGCCGCTGCTGGCCGAAGCGCTCGGAGAGACGCTGCGTGCACTACCGATCTCGTGGGGCGACCAGACTCCCGATCTCCCGAAACGCATCGATATAACCCGCGAACACTTGACGGATGCGAGGAAAGTCCCCCACTCTTATGCCGACGCTTCCCTCTAGAACCCAGCCGTTCTCCCCTTCGACCTCTCTCGCGTGCCCGAGGTCGTTGCGCTTCCTGAGAACGTCGGCGTCGAATTGCGCGCTCGCCCGGCGGAGTTCGCGCAGGCGGTCTATCTGATCGCTGTCAAGCCCAAAGGCGGCCTGATTCGCAGCTGCCAACTTAGTCAGGCGGCGAAAGTGCTTGAACAGCTTTGCGCTGTCCACGGCAAACGTATCGAGGCGCGCCTCGAGATCGACCCGGCTCGCCTCCTCGTACCGCTCCTTGATCAGTCCGAGGTGCGCGATAACATCACCATCTAGCTCGCTGAGTTTCTCTTCGCACATTGGCGCGCGCGCGGACATGGCCCGGACCGCATCCTTCATGAGTGCGTCGCACTCTGCGACGACCCGCATGGCGAGCCCCCTCATGCCAGAAAGGCGGTCGAGCGCTCTCGCCGTCTGTTCGATGAGCGCGCCTGTGCGTTCGATGAACCGCTGCCGATGGCTGCAGTAGACGCCCTCGACCCTCTTCGCGGCAATCTTGCTCCTTAGGCCGTCCTCGTCATCATTGCCCGAATAAAACAGTATGGTGGTCGATGGGAATAGCTGCCGCACCCGCGGCGCGAGGTCGTCACCGTCGGCGTTCCTCAACTTGTAGTCGAGGAGAATCAGGTCGAAGCAGTGAAAGAGGGCGTGCCTGCGTCCCAAGTCCTCGATTCCGTTGCCGTTCGGGATTACCTCGATGCGGGCAATAAAGCCCGCGTCCTGTATACGACGCCTAAGACTTGCCTCCTCCTCAGCGCTATAGGAGTCCTCGATCCAGAGGATGCCGAAGTCGAGGTTCATTCCCCTTCCCCGGGTATTACGATCTCGAAGTCGGCGCGGCTGCCGTCCCCCATCAGATCAATCGAGCCGCCCATCTCCTGCAGAATTTGGCGGGCGCTGTAGAGGCCTAGCCCGGTCCCATTAGACGAACCCGTGTAGCCGCGCTCGAAGATTTTCGCGGGATCAATCCGGTCCACGTTGATACCGACCCCGTCGTCAGACACCCTGATCACCACTCTATTGGCACCCTTCCTCGCAGCCACGAACTCGATTCGGGACGCTCGGTGCTTGCGGGCGTTGTCCTGCAGGTTGTCGATGAGAACGGCAATGTCGACGGGCGAGAACTCGCGGAACAGCGACAATCCGGGATTTCGGAAGACAGCCTCGGGCATGCCGGGGACGCCAGCCAGCCGGACTGTGAAGTACTCGGCGAGGAACTGAAGCAGGTCGCCCTCCACTTTGTCAGTTTTTAGGTCGATCCGAATGTTGGGCGCGAAGGAGAGCACTGCACCCAGGCGGTCGCCCGAGAGTGTGGCACCCGCAATGGAGGCGGAGACCCGGCGGGCCGACTGCCGGATCGACGCGAGCAAGTCCTCGATCTCTTCCGGATCGTCCAGCTCGCCCTGCGTCGCTGCCAGCGACAGCACGTTCCTGATCTCGTAGGCAGCGTTCGCCACCGCGGAGCGAACGTGTCCCGCGTGGATGGTGGCTTGGTGCATCAGGAGTTGGACTCGCTCAATGTCCAGATCCCGGCTGCTGCCGAGGAACGCCGCCTGCTGTTCCAATCGTGCGATGCGGGCGTCAGCCCGGTTCCGTTCCTGAATCGCGCGCTGCGCGACCTCGCGCGCTTCCTGCCGTTGCGCCCTGAGCTCGGCGATCCTGCGCCGGGCCGCTTCGACCTGCTCCAGCAGCTTCGCATCACCGCGACTCTCCGCGACGTCCGACATCGCCCTGAGCGCGTTATCGGTGACCTGATCGGGATCCTCGGATACCCTGACTAGATCTTCGTCAAAATAGAGGATCTCGATGTCTCTCGTCCGCGCCAGACTTCCCACGATCGTGAGAATGCGCTCACGGGCGTGGTCAGTCTCCAGCCCTTCCGGCGTGTCGCGATTTTGGTCGGACTTGTCCGCCCAGTTCACACCCACGACGTAGCGTTCGAGCTTGAACACCATGTGCCGGCGGATAGCCTCAAACAGCGCACGGCGGTTCGCGTCGTCCACGAGCCCAGCGTCCCGGCTCGAAACCTCGCGAAACATCTTGGGCGGGGCGGTCACGTCTACACGGCCGATGATGTCGCGGGTGCCCAGATAACGGGCCTGTCCCTGTTGCTTCCGTCGGTTCAAGCCAAACGTGTCGTCGAACTCCTCACCAATGGGAAGGATGCGGAAGCCATTCAAGAAGAGGAAGACACTCCCGAACTCGATAGGCCTTACTCCCATGCGGAGCGTGAATGTGTGCTTGGCCGACCGATTGAGGAAGAACACCTGCCCCTCTATCCGGCATGCCGCGAGTTCCGGATAGAGGGAAGGCTCGCGGATCGCGTAGATTTTCCGGCCGCGATCGTAGAGCGTAGTGTCAATAAAGCCGTCGACGATCACAACCTCGATCCGGCTGGTCTTGTCCCGCAGGAGTTCCGCGATCTCGTTGCCCACGGGCCCGTCGACGCCCTCGATTTCCTCCCCGGAGCCGTCGGCGAACCATGTCGACAACGTCACCTCGCTCGTCGTCCCGAAGGGATCGATTAGCTTGGCGAGGTCCCGCCGGAGGCGACGTATGCTGTCCTCGTCCCAATCCTGCCGTGTTTCCTTGATCAAGAGCACCGTTCCGCTGTTCTCGGGCGGGGAGGGATTCATCAGAGGCGGAAACGACTGCGAACATCCAAGTGATACGCTTACTTCCTGAAACTCGTTGGTGCTCTCGCCTTCGAAGTCGCGCCAATCGATTTCGAGCTTAGAAATTGCGCTGCTACCCTGCACGCGGCTGTACAGGTCCAATTTTCTGCCAAGTGTATCGCAAGCAAAGCGGCCTATTCCCTTGCTCCCGGCAAATTGGCCTGCGGGGCGAATTTTGTTGCGATAGTCATTACGACCGACGAGTGCCTTCTCGGAGTAGGCTACGAACAGCCATTTATCGCGCACATCCGACTCAGACATGCCGCGCCCGTTGTCAACTACAGCGATCGACCGCTTGTTCGGATCGAACTCGATGTCAACGGAGGTTGCGCCTGCATCGAACGAGTTTTTTACCAATTCGAATAGTGCCACGAACTCGTTCGTCACGAGGTCACGGCCGATGATGTCCTTCAAGTGGGAGCTGATTCGAAATGTTTCCTGCGCCATGTCTGGATCCTAGCTCCACCAGTTCACGGCGTGAGGCAAGCTGGGAAGGGCCTGCACCACCGTTCGCTCACGTCAATGGACAGGGCATCGAGGCTCATTATCCTCTTATTCCGTCAAGAAAAGGGACGAGCAGTGGCCGACTTCCTCGATCCTGCGGGCCGCTCGAAGCGAATGTCCCGCATCCGATCACGGGACACCAAGCCCGAACTTCTGCTCCGGCGATCGCTGCACGCACTGGGCCTTCGGTACAGGCTGGGCGGTGCTGGCCTTCCTGGGAAGCCGGATCTGGTATTCCCCCGCTATAGGACAGTCATCTTCGTGCATGGATGCTTCTGGCATAGACATTCGGGATGTAGAGTGGCAACGACCCCGAAATCGAACACGGCGTTCTGGACGCACAAGTTCGAGCGGAATGTCGCGCGTGACGCCGAGGCAGCACGCCGCCTCGCTGCGTTGGGCTGGCAGGTCCTCGTCGCCTGGGAATGCGAGATCGTCACCAAGTCGCGCTTGGGCGCGACTGCTCAGCGATTGGCCCATAAAATTTGGCACGGCACCAGATCGTCCTAGAGCTTCTTGCACGAAGCTACGAACTCGAAAAACGGCAACCCTCGGACCACCTCGCCAGGGACGTCGAAAGACTTATAGAGACACTGGTGGTTTTTCAAGGACTTCACTCGCTCGGCAAGCTCCGCGAGTGAGCCTGTCATGCCCAGGGTGGAAAGCTCAGCGGGCGTGACGTTCGGGACTTTGTGGATGAACCAGGTGAGCAGCGGGTCGCGGTAGTCGGTAGCGTTCACCTTGAAGTGCCGAAGGTATTGAGACGCCAAGATGACGCCCGCTCCGAACTCCCGCCCTTGCAGCAGCAACTTGCGCAGCACATCGAATTCGTAGCGCATGATGTTGTCAGCTTCGTCGACGAGTAGGTATGAGTCGATCGCGCGAAGCTGCGGGTCAGATCCCAGGAACGGTCTCTTGGGTGTTTTTAGCATGTTCTCGTAGAACAAGTTGAGCATGACCGCGACCAGCATGTTCTTGCTCCGGTCGTCCTGCCCGAGCGCGTCGAGCGATATCACCAACACGCCGTTGAAAAAATCATCGAAGGGGACCGTTTTGCGAGGGTCTGCTTCGAAGACTTCCAGATCGGTTAGGTCGCCGATAATGGAGGAAACGGAATCAGGCTTACCATCGATGATCCCGTCGTAGGACTCGGCGACGTTGTAGAGAGTCGGCTGCTCGCCCGGCAGGCCCGTGTCGTAGGCGTGCCGGATGGCTCGCTTCAGCCTGTCTCGCTGTACGGGGCCGATGCCCGAATAGATCTTGTCTAGTACGTCGCTGAAGAAGAGGTAGCGTTGCAACCATGGCGCGGCCGCTTCCTCCATTGTCCGGGTGTCGAACAGGTTGATCGGTAGCTTGTGTGGCTTGACGACCCGGGCACCAGTGGCCCGAGCGAAATCCTCGCTGCTGTAATCCCGCTTGTAGTCAAAGATCAGAAAACGGGGGCGCAGACCGCGGTTTGCGGTGGATGCTTCGGTGATCTGTAGGATGATCGACTTGAGGAGTTGAGTCTTGCCTGTCCCAAGGTCCCCAACGACACCCATATTCAGGTGGTTCAAGCGGGTGTCTGAGACGTTGAGCGTCACCGGTCGCGTCTCGAAGCCGCCAATGGAGGAGCCGACACGAAGATTTATGCCCATGCTGGTACGGGACGGCGCGACGGTGGGAGGATCGGCAACCACAGTCTGCTGCAGAACCGGATCGGACACTGATGCTGCAGGTACCACGACACCCGAGGCCTCGCCCTCCTCAACAGCCGTCGAGGCGGGCGTTGCTGGGAGGCCACTATCTCCCTCCATTGGGAACAGCTGCCAGTTGCCTACCTTCGCTCGCACGCTGTCGTAGAACGACGCCGGGTCTCCGCCTACGATCCTGCCTGCATCGTCCAGCCCGATGATTATAGTCTCGTCGAAACCATCGCTGTCTTGATCCCTCACCGAGCTCCTCGGGCTGGCGTCGATGATGATCAGGCGCCCTCGCCCATCGACCTGAATGTCCGCTTCACTCGCAAGGATGGCACCGGCGATCCTTTGGTGGAACAGGGACCACTTCTCTTGATCCACGACATCCGGGTGCTGACTGTACACCCGCATGCCGAAGCCGACGAGTGAGAGCACGATGTGCTGGAACGCGAGGGTCCATGCTCTGGGCTGCCCCTCGCCCGCATGCATGGCCTGGATAAGCCTCGAGAGCGTCTTGGCCTGCTCGAGCGCATCTCCTACTTCGGCGCTGGGAAAGATAGAGCTCGGCCGACACTTTACCTCGACCGGCGTCAGGCGAAGGCTGACGCCGGCCGGCGTGATCCTTATCCCAACCGTTAGGAGGTCGGGCCGGGCGAGGGAGGCGTCCTTCCGCTCAGAAGGCATGCTCCGTGCCAAATCCGACATGTAGCCGCGGAAAGGGTCCACGGGCACTATCACCGCGAGGTGGGCGTCGTCTTCGCTCCCGCCGATTACAGGAAGTAAACTTGCCGTGTCGGCGCCGATCCGGAACCTGTCCTGAAGCAGCCGGACTGCGAGGAATAGCCCGAGGTTCCCGGTCGCGCCTGCGTCGTCGCCGGCCAGACCCTTGACGGTCGGGATTCCTCTACGGGCGATCTCAAGAAGGACGTTCCGGACGTAGTCCTTGTCCAGGGCTGCGCAGCCGGGAAGCTTGGACAGGGCCTTAGCTAGCACCTCCCGATCCGCATCCTTAACGGACGACAACAGATAATAGCCGTTCGTGTCCCCAGCCCGGTTGGAGTAAGATGGCAAGTCGTAGTCCCAAAGGTAGGCTCCTTCCAGCCATCCGCCGAGAAAGCAGGCGGGATCGATGGCGGAGGACGATACGGCAACGTAGTCGGTGCGCCGGCGCCCCAGCATGTCTTGGATGGCATTGACATTGGGCGCGAAGCTAAGGCCGCAGCGTTGATCGCCCAGATTCTCAAGGGCGGCGACGCAGGCGCCGACCTTATCCGCAAGGCTATCACCCGAGAAGGGTGCGGGCAGCGCCTGGCGTGACTCACTCAGAAAGGCATTGGGCAGCTGCCGGCGTATGCGATGCCTGATCAGGGCCGCCGGGGCTATTGGGGTTTGCGTCGGGACGCTGGTGACGCTCGGCTCCGACATGTCGAGCTGAGCAATAATGCCTAGGTCAGGCACGGCGCTTACAGGCTGGCGATCAAACCATCTGACGGCGTTGGCTGTGTCCTCTGAGAGGTTGGCGATCGTCGCGTCCTCTGGCCGTGAGGCGGCGTCTCGATCATCGTAGATGTCGACACTTCGCGAACCGACAGACTGGCGGATGGGCCGCCGGTCGTCTTGTCGGTACTGGCGCGTGCACCACTCGATCAGGCCCTGATTGCAGGCATCAGTGGCTCCTCCGGCACTCGCAACGGCGACGCTCACCAGCGGCTTCGCGGCGACAAGGTCGAAGACGTCCTCCAGAGCCCGGCCCACCTGGGCTGCGCTGAAGCCCGCAGAAATCCCCCCGACCGAAATGCCGAAGCCTGTTCCGAAGGGCGCCAGACGCGACCGGTCCGCGAGTCCCCTGAGCTGCCTGCCATTCCACAGCACCGACCAGTAGTCGGTGCCATTCTCCACCGCGACAAAGTTCACTCGCTCCACGCCGACGGCCGACCTCAGCGCAATGCTAAGAACGTCGGGCACGCAGTCTGGGTCGAGCACGCTGACGGCGGGACAGGGACGCTCCGCCTCATCGGCTTCCAGCAGCACGCCCTGCGCAACGGTGTGCCAGGCGATGCGGATGGGATGGAGGGGAGAGAGCAAGACGGCGTCCGGAATCCGGGAGAGTGTGCGCCCGTCGGACTCGAGGGTTGTGACGGCGGCCACGTCCACCCAGCACGCCACATCCGGGTCCGCGGCTAGCCAGGCCTGGTAGGCGGACAAGTACTGCTCGACGATTTCGCAGAATGCTGGGTCGGAGGCCGCCCACTTTCCTAATTGCGCGGACTCCACGAGTCCGGTCTCATCGCCGCCGCCGCGGATCCAACGACCAATCTCCGCCCTTGCCTCGACGAACCCCGCTGGGGGAACGAACTCGGACGGGTCGGGCCGTGGGTCCTTCAGGAACCGGCCGGACGAGAAGACCGGGCCGGCCGGTTCCGTCCACGTCGGCTGGACCCATGCGTCCACGTAGTCATTCGCGATAACGATCGGCTGGTAGGATCTCTCGATCAGGTCGGCCGAGAGCATCCAATCCTGCAGACTCGACGCACGGGCGTTGCGGTCCGGCTGCACGATGGAGCGAGCGTCCGAGGGTTGGAGGCGCCGCCGATTGGCCCTGATTAACCGCTCAAACTCGCTCTTACAGCCGTCTTGCTGCCCCTCCTCGATCGCGAGGGACACGCGGCAGACAACCCTCTCCATCCTTCCATCGGCAATGGGGCGCCTGAAGCTGACGTCAAGCTGATAGTTGCCGTCGACCTCAACCTCCACCTGAAAGTGGCCCTGGCGAATGGCGCGTACCGGCAGGCCGACGGGCGCGTCGCCGCGTTCTGCCGCGTCCTCGGTGTTGCCACTGGCCTGACCATCAATCTCTACGCCTGGCGAGGCGAATACGAGGAGGTCATAGCGGCCCGCGCCAGGCAGCAGCAGTTGAGACTCAAGCTCCGGCCCCCCCCTGCTCTTCCGGCGCTTCGGCGGGCTCAACTTTCTCGCCAAGCGGCAGGCCACGTAGATGCCGGGTGCCCACGTGGCGAGAGAGACAACCTTGATCGCGCCCGGCTTGAAGCGGTCCGCAGATGCGACGTAGCGCATGGGCGAGCGATGTGAGGGCGGGGTCCAGTCGACGAAGACTCGCTCGCTGCTGGCCCGGACTTGACCGATAACCTTGCCGCCAGCCCCGGCCGGAGTTCGCTCGATGGTAACCACGGCGTCGCTCGTCGCCGGCCCCACCGTCTCGAACTCCAGATCGACCTCACTCATCACCAATACTGGCATGCCACGCGCAAACGGCATGATGCCGTTGGTGCACACCATCCGTATGTCACCGGTGGCGGCCGCTTCCTCGATGAGGAGCTCCGACCACTTCTCGACCGTCAGGTCGTTCCACCATCTCGGCCGAGCGTCCAGATTTAAGCCGTCGAACGGCCCGTAAAAGGCCGCAGCCGAGCGCTCAAATGCAGTGGGGCGGTCACAAACGGACCGCAGGTGGTCCAAGAACTCGGCAAGGCCCGCCGCATCCTCCTCGCTTGCCCCTTCCTGCGCGCGCGAGATGCCGACACCAAAGCCATCGGACAGCGCATCGGCGATCTTCTCCAGGGTAGCTACCTGTTCCCGCAGGGAGAGGTTGCGCTCCTTAGTTCTAGGCAGGCCGCAAGCCAGACTAAGGAGTTCGCTTTCGTTGAGCTGCGAGCCGCCGGGGTATGGCGCACAGACCCTAGAGATCACCCGCCAGGCACGGCCCCTCTGTGTTCGGTCGACATCGACCTCGTCCGCAGCTGCCGCGGCATACTCGATAAGTGCCCTGGCCTGCTCCCAGTCGGCCTCCCTGATCTTTGCCTCCGACAAGGCCGCGCCAACAACGTCCTGCAGGAACTCGTCCGACCACCAAGCCTCGAATGGAACGTTGCCGGCGTTGTTGGATGCCGCCATGCCGAATTCGTGGGTCGTTGTGGACACAGACCTGTTACTATGCTGTCCAGGCGGGATCAGCGCCACGAATGTTGGCTTGGCAGGTGAATTTCGAAGGTTAAGAAGGTGGGTGTCGTCGCACCAGCCCGAGGAGCCTACCGCAGGATTGGCTTGCCCAGGCTCGAGCTGAGCCACCTGAAGCAGGACGGGCACCGTGACACTATCAGCCATCAGGCAGGCGAAGGCGTCAGCGAGGATCTCCAAAGGCGGCCCATGGAATATGAGCCTAACCTCCACCCCGTCCTCGGCTGCAGTTTGGTCGATCTTGGCGCGGACGAAGCCGGCGAGGATCTTCGCGAGTCGGTTCAAGCGGCGGCCTCCACAAAAGGAGGCACGAGCAGCATCCCGCTCTCTGCGTCCGGGCTATCGAGAACAAGGCCAAGCATCCGCAGCTGGTGGCCAAGATCATTCTGCGCGATGTCGCGGTGGTCGACGCTTATTCCGTACCCCCGGAGGTGTTGCGCCAGTCGCCGCACAGATCTTGGGCCCGATGTCTTTGATAGCGCGCAGTGGACGAGGGCCAGTACCGCGACCGGTCCCAGCGCGACGATCCAGGGGCTTGAGTTGCGCGTCCCGCGCTTCCTAAGGGCGTAGCCCTGATCATAGCCCCGGAGCACGGCGTTCGCCGCCTGCCGCTGGCCAAGCACGTGCCGGGCGAACTCCGTGATGTTGGACCCGATCCCCTTCCGGCAGATGATGGTGTGGTTCTCCCTCTCCTGTAGCTCGGAGACGAGCTCCGCCAGCCCTAGCCGGTCGAGCGTTGCGCGATCCGCCCGCACACCCTCGCAAAGCGCGAGCACGCCGGCAGCCGACCACAGGTTTCCGGGAACATCCTTCCCGCCCTCGGCCAGTGACCAGAGCGTAGCGTTCAGCCCGAGGCGCGCCATAAGGAAAGCCGAGGTCTGGTCCTTCACCATGGCGAGCGCCCGGTCGCCATAGGACAGCATCGCGAGGCTGCGGGGGAGCATCGCTTCCCTCGCCTCCTCAAGTGTCGTCGGCCCGCCGCCCGATAAGGCACTCCGGACACAGCGCCACGTGCGGTCGTGGATCTCGCACAGCCACAGCACATGGGACACCACGCCGATGCGTAGGATCGCCTCCAGCAAGCTGGTCCACTGGCGGCGCGTGAGTGAGCTCTTGGCGTCGATGATGGCTTCGATGTCCTCGGCAAACTGCCGGGCCGGATATCGCAGCCCGTCCTGATCAGCGAGGTCGAGCATGGGCATCGGGATCGAGGGCGCCCTTGTCCAGACCGACCCAGAGGCCCATGCCGCGAGCTCGCGCTGCAGGAAGCGCGCAAAAATATCATCGTCGTTCGCGACGGAAAGAGCATCAAATAGGTTAGCCCAGAGCTTTTCGGCCGCAGCTGCGCTGGACGCACCGAGCCAGACCATGCGCCGGACGAGCACGCCCGGCGACCAAGGGTTCCCGGCAAGCCGGGCCGAGCCCGAGAACGCGGCTGTCTGCGGGACGATTGGCATTACCTGCAGGAACCGCTTCGACGCCTTGCTGGGAAGCTTGGGACTCTCCAATGCCGAGTGAAGCATCATGTTGAAGGAGTCTGCGTCCAGCGCCGCGCCCTCACGTGATCGCTTCCGGTTGCGGTACTTCCGGATCTCCCGATCCAGATCGCGCCCGGCTTGCGGCACAGACCCCTCTGAGAGGCCTTGGAACCCGGCAGCACGATAGAGCGAGGAGAGGATCACCTCGGAGCTCGCGTACTCGGGCGCAGGCGTCATCGCCAAGGCTGACTGCGAGTACATGGGATGGGACGTCTGCCAGGGCTCGTCCCTGAACTTGGCCAACGTCATCGCGCCACGCTCTCCCTGCGGGCGACGAAGCCATGTCGCCGTTCCTCCACGACCACCCCATCGGTGCCGATGCGCAGACCCGCCCGATCGAGGATTTCCGGATCACGGACGATCGGGCCTGAGAGCCGGGCGCGGGTCGTGTCAAGAAGCGCGAGCACCGTCCGCGGCAGCGACGCCACCGACATGCCTTCACGAAGCTCCTTCACCGCTTTGAACAGGTCGAATGTCAAGGCAATTGGTTGGCCCGATTTCCCGCTTCCGACCCGCAGGTAGGCTATAGGCCGCGCGGGTCGGTCTGGGGCGTCCTCTTCCAGCGGCCGCACCGGCCGTGCTGGAACCACCAGCGTCGCCCTCTGCGCGGTTGGCGGAAGCGGTTGGCCGAATGTTGTCGTCAGTGAGATCTCAAAGTTCTGTCGAGAGTTCAGCAGCCGCTCTACCTCGAGTGCGACCTCGTAGAGCTCATTGCCGCCCGGATACTCAGTAACCTTCTGGAACTCGGAGAGAATGGCGGCGTCGAGTACCGCTCCGCTTCGGGCGCCGAGGGTGCGGCGCACAGTCCGGCAGGCAAAGTCCCGCACCAGTCGCTGCACTCTGGTCGCGGTGGCGGGGCGACTTCTGCGTGCGGCGTCCTGAGAAAGATCGGAGTCCAGCACGGCGAGCCGCTCCAGTAAGTCGACCTCGACCCGCATCAGTATCTGGCTGCGGCGGACATAGTCCAGGCCTTCCCTTACAGACCGACTAAATCTAATGTCGAGTTCCCTATAGGAATAAGCCGTCCTTTGGCTGACGCGGACCTCGGTCTCGGGCGCCGCAAGGGCGGGATCTGTCGTCCGAACGAGGCCGTCCAGCGACGCGCCGATGGTCGTCGGCAGGTACTGGCCTCGCCTGGACACAAGGAACCAGTGCAACCCCATGGCCGTGTTGTCGTCCTCAAGGCCAAGGTCGCGGATGTCGCGCAGGAGCGACGCCCCTGCGTCACGATCCCAGCAGTGAAAGAGTGCATGCTGGTATTGGGCGCTTACGAGCTGGAAGATCGCCGTCGAGGTATCCTTAGACGGCTTCCCCTTGCGCCGAGCCAGCTCGTCTGCCTGGACCAGCGAAGCTGCCCAACGGCACGGGTCGAGGCGGGCGTCCTTGGCACCAGGTCGGTGACCAGCGAGGAGATAGGACACCAGCGAGAAGAGATCGCGGAAGCTCCAGCGCTTGCCGCTCGCCACCTCGTACCAACGGAGGAGGTCGAGTAGCGCGCCTTGCTCGCGGTCACGCGAGAGAACCTGGCGGCTCCCGCAGAAGGGACAACCAGATCCAGCAGCACAGCTGCCGGCCGCCGGCCATTTCGCCTCGTTGAGCGCCAGATTGAGCAACGCCCTCGCCGGCGATTCGCCGCCGGCGTCCGTCGGCAGCAGCAAGGACTCGACATCCATCGGCCAAACGGCGACTTCGGGAAAGTCCTTCAAGGGCCAGCACGGCGGGGCGTCTGGAAAGAGACTGACCGCGCGCGCGATCGCCTCGAGGAGCCGCTGGCTGTCATCGTCTCTCGAATCGATGGCCTCGACCAGAGCATCGTCAAGAATGCCGCGGTTCACACAACAGAGGTACGTCTCGCGCCGGCCGGCCTCGACCGCACGCTTCAACTCGTCTCGCAGAAGCTGAGCCGCTGTCCGGGTCTCCCCGCCAGTGACGGCGGACGCATCTTGGACGATGGCCAAGGTCCCGAGTCCCTCGCAAGCCATGACCTGATCAAGGTCCACGCATACAAGCCGCGGCGCGATTCCGTCTGGCGGCGCGAACGCGTTCCGAAGCAATGCGACGAGTGCGCCATTGGCGCCAACACCTTCGTCGAGCCACCGGATTGTCGACTCGATCGCCTCGGTCTTGCCATTACCGGGCCCACCGACAAGCAAGAGGATTCGCGGCGCCCCGGGCGCCCGCTTCGAGAAGGTGCGAGCCCATTCACCCAGCCGGTCGAGGAGGTTCGTTCTCAGGACGGTCTCGCCCGGCCGGCCGCTCGCGTCATCGAAGAGGCGGCGCACCCCTCCCGAGCGATTGCCGGCCCAGTTCTGGAGCTCAACCGGAAAGGTGCAGTCCGCGACGTCGGTCATGCAGCTAGTCTTCCGCGGCCGACCCTATGCCGCACCAGGGCGTAGCCGAGCAGGACTTCACCCCACATCTCCGCGATCAGGGGCGGAACAGCGTTTGCTACTTGCGTGAAGCGCGGGACTTCATGGCGGCGCAGGCCGCCGCCTGTCGTATACTTACCCTTGAAAACAAACCAATCCGGGAACGTCTGGAGCCGGGCGTTCTCTCGTACTGTGAGCGTGCGAGGCTCCGAGTAGTGGAGCAAGTCGTCCGGCATGCTGGTGATGGTAGGCGCCACATTGTCCGGATCAAGAACACGGGTCGCTATCTTGTTCATACCGTGTCGCTCTCGCATTTCGCGGTTTAGCTGGACGCCCAGCCGTCCTGCCTCTCGGCATTCCTGAATTATCCTGCTGAAGCGCTCAATGATATGCGGCCGGTGCTGGGCGAGCCGCGTGTCCGATATCTCTCCCTCGAAGCCGTCGCGCAGGAGCCGCTGGAAGTCGGTGCGGGGTGGCTTGGTGCGTATGCTCAGGTATCCCTTCGAGTCCAGGCACGGTCCGGTGCCGGCGTGGCTACGCTCCAGGTCCGAGATCGCCTCCTTGCAGGTCATGCGCGAGCACAGGCCCCTCTTGGCCAGGAACTTGACCTTGGAGGCCTGCAGCTTAGCAAAGGGATCTTCGGCTCGTGACGGCTCCCATCCCTCGAACTTGAGAAGGCCGACTAAGAAGAAGCGCGGCCGCTGTTGGGGGACACCATACTCTGAGCACCGGATGGTGTCGGCATACACGTGGTAGTTCTCGCCCAGCCGGCACATGATGTCGTTGGCGAAGTTGCGCCTGCCCTCGGCCTCATTGCCGCCAGCGAAGTCGTAGGTGATTCCTCTCACGTTCTCGATCAGCACCATCTTAGGGCGGATGGCGTCGACGAACTCGAGATACCGCTCCACAAGCTGGTTGCGGGGATCGCCCGGGTGCCGTCTACCGGCGCTTGAAAAGCCCTGGCATGGTGGCCCTCCAGCGAGAAGATCGATCTTGCCCCTGAGGTTTACCAGTTCGTCCGGGTGGGCCTCCATCAGCGCCTCGATGGTCCAAGGCTTCTTCTCGAGCCATTCGGGCCAGACGAAGCGGTAGCGGTCACCATCATCGATCAGGTTATGCTTGAGCGTGTCGAATGCAAACGCGTCTTTCTCGATCGCGAAAAGGCCCTTCCACCCGGCTTTAAGGAGGCCGAGACTCAGTCCGCCGCAGCCTGCGAATACATCAATGAACAGTGGCTCGTCGTGATCCACACTTGCCCCCAACTCGCCTCCACGCCGACGCGAACCGGGTTGGAGGCTGGCCAATTGCTCGCGCCTCGAAACCCCCGTTTCCGCCCGGGGAGGTTCGGCCACGCATTGAACCAGCGAGAACAAAAGGTGTCCATCCCCGAAGCAGCGAAGCTTGGCATTTCCGGCCGCAGGATGCTTAGCTATAGCAAGCGGCTCTGGGCGCCAAGCGGCTCGGAGGATCGTCAAACCGCTTTCGTAAATAATTTCCGCAGGGCGGGTTGAGGAACGGAGACGGCAGGCTCAGAAGCGGAATGACTCCCACGTGGTGAGCGGGTAGGCCCTTGACTAGAAACTGCTTTTTCTGAAATTGGAGGCCGGCAGGCTGTGGACTGCGTGCTTCGAGTTCGGATCAGGGGATCCCTGGCCGGCGGAGCAAGGACGGGTGCTCATGTCGGCAGGTGCCGTCCGGCATGACCGGACAGGCGTCCGTGGCAGTGGCAATCCGGCCGATCAGGTAGCTGGCGAGGGTGATGAAACCGGGCGTCGGGACAGTGGGCGTGGCCAGGGCAGGCACGTGATGAGATCGTGCGTCCCATGCGGGACGATCTCATCGTTCGGGTCGGTCTATAGTGCCGGGACTCCTCCCGGGGCGCCATACAGTGATCCTCTTGGCGGCTTGAGCTTCAGTGCCGTAGGCGGAGAGCGGACGGTCGGCGCGGAAGTTGAGGCCGCGCCCACTCGTGCTCTCTGGCAGGTGGGGTGGAACCGGCTATGGCCGGACGGGATCTAGTGCACTGACGCCGACGTAAACACCATGTTCTAGTCCATTAACGACCTGCAAATAGAGGAGAGATCGCGCTGAGCTATGTACGTTTTGATGGCGTCAATGCACTAGATGGAGTATGGGCATTAGTTCGGCCGGGGAGTTTGTTCTACGCCGCGAAACGCTCACGCCCATGAGGCCTGCGCGCTTCGCGTCCGAGGACGATGTCTAACGGCTCCTCGGCACATTTCCAGCGCCGCTCGTAGGCGAACAGATTGCTGCCGTAGCGCCCCGGCAGTTTGTACTCATCTCACGCGAGCAGGCGGTAGCTTCGGAGGAGGGATCTGCAGGTTAAATAATACAACGGAATAATCGAAATGAAGACGCAGAAGGTAGACATTCGGATTGCACATGAAAGCTGATCTCATCGCGCTCGATCTCGAGATGCGAGCCTGCGTGCGTTGTGCCCAGGTGCTGCAGAAGCATCCGGTAAACCCGCCCCGCGATGCATCACCAGTAGTTCCCCGACCCGTGTTCTCGCCGCCTATGCGGGCGCCCTTGATGCTGGTTGGCCAAGCCCCTGGGATCACGGAGTACGGGACGGGCACGCCGTTTTCCGGACAGGCCGGTGGCGGCGCGCGGGCATTATTTGTTGATTGTGGCCTGCGAGAGAGCGAGTTCGACCGTGCAGTCTACCAGACATCAGCGGCGAAGTGTTTCCCAGGCCGCCGCCTGAACGCGGCTAGATGGGAGGATCGCCCGCCTTGCGCCGCAATGCTGCAGAACTGCGGCGGGTTCCTGCGACGTCAAATCGAGATGGTAAGCCCCGTCGTCATCGTCGCAATGGGAGGAGTTGCTATCAAAATGATGGATAGTATGCGCAGTCTGCCTTCCCGTTCTGTAATGAAGGCGGCAGGCACGGCAGAAAAATGGGATAGTAAGCTGTTAGTCCATATTGCTCACACGTCTGGAGGCAATCGATTTCTCAATAAGCCGGAAAATAAGGCACGACAACAACGCGCGAAAGATATTATTAGAGAAGAGATTGTCAGATTGAGAGCAGAAAACCGCTTATAGATACGCGTATATTCCGAACGCAAACACGACAATAGTAGCGGCCATGCACTATTGGTTTGGAGTTGCAGGTTTAACCGTGTCTTGCGACTGAGGATGACGAGCGCCCACGGGCGTTCGGCGGTCAGTGCGACTATCAAGGGGATGCTGGTCGAGGGCGGCAGGTTGAAGTCGAAATCGTTGGCTACGGCGACATGTTCCTCGGACTGCATCCGCGTCGCAGAAGGCGACACGCCCGAACGGATCGAGGTGATATGGCGAGGCCTCTGGCGGAGTAGACACGCCGATGAGGAGCCAGGGGTGGAGGGTTGTGCAGGCCACGCCGGCGCCGCGCCAACAACAGGAGCCGAGCGCCGGTCCGGGGATCGGTGGCGCCGGGTCAGGGTGCCGACGGCGGCGTGCGCCAGATGACGCGCCGGCGTAGATGAGCAGCGCCACGCGGAGATAGTCGTGCAACCTGCGTGTACCGTGCCTTGACCCGGACGATGGCGGCTCCGGCGGCACCGGTAGGGACGAGTGCTGTGACGGGCCTAACTGGAGCTCCGGGGAAGCGGTCGAGTCAGGTTCGGATCGGCCATGAACCCGGGCGAGGGGCCGGTGCGGACTTGCACGGCACAGGATCGACGCCGCGCGCCTGCGGCAAACGCGGTGTCGCCCACGCCCGGGCCGATGCCGTAACCGTCCCGACCGGCAGACACCGGCGGGACGGTCGAGGAACGTCAGCGCGTGGGGCTCATTTATTTCATCACTCTGAGGCTGGACGAGCCCTTGGGTTCAAGCGGTCGTCGCAACACCATCTTGCACGGCAGCCAGCACAGCGTCGAGCGCCTCTGCCGGCGTCTTCCAGTTCAGCGTCTTGCGCGGTCTGCTGTTGAGGGCTGCGGCCACAGCAGCAAGATCGTTCGCGCTGTGGGCGCTCAGATCCGTTCCTTTCGGGAAGTACTGTCGCAGTAACCCGTTCGTATTCTCGTTCGTCCCCCGCTGCCAGGGTGAGCGTGGATCGCAGAAGTAGACCTGCAGACCCGCGTCGATCCGCAAGCGCGCGTGCTCGGCCATCTCGGTACCCTGGTCCCAGGTCAACGAGCGCCGCAGCTGCTCGGGCAAGCGCGCGATCGTGCCGGCGATCGCCTCGCGCACCGCCTGGGCCCCGTGCCCCGCCAGCGCCGGGCCGTTCTTCGCACGCGGTGTCACCCCATGGCCGTCCATCGGCGGAAGATGCAGCAGCATCGTAAAGCGCGTCGTGCGCTCGACCAGGGTCCCGATCGCCGAACTCTTCAGACCCAGGATCAGATCTCCTTCCCAGTGCCCCGGCACCGCGCGGTCCTCCACCTCGGGCGGACGCTCGCTGATGAGCACCTCGGGGGTGACGAACGACCTGCCTCGGCCCAGGCTGCGGGCCCGCGGCACACGCAAAGCCCGTCCTGTG
The DNA here is from genome assembly GCF_029714205.1 of Methylobacterium sp. CB376. Lineage (NCBI taxonomy): Bacteria > Pseudomonadati > Pseudomonadota > Alphaproteobacteria > Hyphomicrobiales > Methylobacteriaceae > Methylobacterium > Methylobacterium sp. CB376. The sequence continues at coordinate 1,693,552 of NZ_CP121648.1, forward strand.
CGAAGACACGCGGTCAGCTCACGCTTCAGCGCGCCCCGGCCCTGGATGTAGAGCGCCTGATAGATCGCCTCGTGACTGATGCGCATCGTCGTATCGCCCGGAAAGTCGAGCCGTAGGCGCTCGGCGATCTGCTGCGGACTCCAGGATCGACCCCATCGCCGGCTCTGGCGTCGCCCGTGCCGCCGTCCCTTCCAGGCAACGCTAGGGCCAGGCAGAGCGCTCCCGCCCGGTGTCGCGACAGTTCCGGCGAGCCGCTCCTGCACGTACGTCCGCAGCGCTGCGTTCCCCGCCAGTTTTGCTGGCTTGGGCCGGCGTGCCGCGCGTTCAGCGTGCCACTGCGCGGTCGTGGCGCGATAGTCCAGGCCGCCACTGCGGGTCGCCGCATTGCGGCGCAATTCCCGCGAGATGGTCGACGCCGCCCGTCCCAGACGCCGAGCGACGTCCCGGACCCCGTGACCTTGCGCTTGTAGGATCGCGATCTCCTCCCGCTCAGCCAACGACAGGTAGCGCGCAGAAGGCGACTTGGATGATGGTGACAGGTGGGAAGGTGCCATTCCGCCTGCTGTCCGGAACCACCGCGAGCCGACCGGTGGCGAGATCCCGAGCTTCATCGCTGCGACCTCGCTGGAGAGACCCTGCGCGAGGAACGCCCAGAACCCCCGCCGCGTCTCGCGCAGACCGACCCCGGGACGACCCGGTGACCGCAGCTTCTCGCGAAGTGCCCGATCCGAACGCCGCCGACCTGCCATCACAACCGCCCTCCGCCAAGCCGTTGCGACGACCACTTGAATCCACCGCCTGTCGTCAGGTGGGCCGCCGCGCACACGGAGCCGGCCCAGGTACCGAACGCAGCCGTGTAGCTATGCAGTTCCTCGAGCAGACCGCAAAGCCACCGAGTGCGCCGTTCTGTCGAAGGTCCGCTGGCCCAAAGGGCCCCACGTCGTGCTTCCAACTTCGCAATGGTCGCTAAGGACTTGTATAGTGCTCCGCGGCGCGGTTGATCGTGTCAACAGATCTATCGCCGACCTACTCCTCTGCCGACGGCGCCGTGGGCGTCTGTTCCACATAATGTTTCTGTCTGACACCGACGAACTTAAGCAGGCTGGGTTATATTTGAATGCGGTAACTCGCACCGCGCAGCCCAACGCAGGTGGGCGAGGCGCGTCTGGATCCAACCTGCCACCGTGACGCTGTCCGGGGCATTCGGCGCTAGCTGTGCCAACCGCGCCTCCAACCGCGCGATCATGGCCTCCCGGAGTGCCGCGGGAGAGGCGTCGGTTGTACCCTCACTCCCGGAAAGCGACGACGGCTCCTTCGACACGTCAGACGTGGCGGCATCGATAGTGCGCGTGACTCGACTCACCAGATCTTGAATAGCCTGGACGGCCTCATAGGCCGCGCCGGGCTGACCGCTGCGCACCGCGTCCGCCAAGTCCCGGCAGGCGGCCGTGAGCGGGATGGCATTCAGGTCGCGATCGCAGGCGAGGAAGGCGGCGAGGGCAGCCTGCAGGGCCGCCGCGTAGCGGGCCTCAGCCGCGCCCTGCTCGTCCGGTGCTTCCGTGCTCTCGTCGCTTGGCAGCAGCGACGCGAGAGCGTCAGCCAGCTTCGTCGCAACCCCGCTGCCGAGGGGACCGCCTGCGTAGGGTTCGTGTTCGGCGAGCGCGCTCATCAAGTCGTACCGGACGCAGGTGGGGTCCATTCGGGCGAGGTAGGCCGCGTAGACGGCAAGCGTGTTGAAGGCGGCGTCTGTGTCGTCAGGGGCGTCCGCGCTGGGCGGTGATGCCGCGGCTGACTTCGCCGGGCGCAGGCTGGCCAGCGCTTGCTGAAGCCAAGCGTTGGCTGCGTCGGGATCATGATGCGGAATGCTGTCGGGAGCGATGGCGGGAGTCGTGGTCATGGGGAGGGCTCCGAGGTGGATCAAGGGCGCGGCTGGGACGGCGGCAGGGCGGCGTCGGCCTGAACGGTGCGGTGTCTGGGACACGCCGCCCGTAAGCTGCTCGATGTTCTGGGTGGCTGGGTCGCCCGGGGCGGCACCGTTCCACACGAGGTTATACGTCTTGCGCGGAGTACCGGCGCTGTGGTTCGAACCCCGCGGGCAGGGCATTGGGGCCGGTCGTGCGCCAGGAATCACGCTCGTGGTGCAACTGCGCCAGACGATCCTCCAGCCACAGTTCGCGCTCGGCGTCCCAGTCTCCGCAGCCCCGCAGTGTCCCGCGGCGGGGCTCGAGTTCCGCAATCTTCTCGTCGTACCCGCCGCAGCCGCACTCTTGCGGCAGGCAGGCGAGATAGCGGCGCAACGAGAAGTAAGGCCAGAGGGCGGCGTCCGGGGCTCGCGGATGGGCCGCCTCGTAGGGGACAACGCCAAGAAGGATTCGGAGGCGGTCGACGGCCGCGAACGCGCGCGCTGGGTCGCCGAGGTGGAAGGCCGTCTCGAACCGCCCGCAGACGTTCTCGAATGGCTCGAAGTGGATGTCGGGCTCGACGGCGAGGAAGCGCAGCAGGCCGAGATCGATGACCGCGCCCAACTGACGGTTCAGTGCGCCGTTGAAGGGCAGGCCCAGTTCGCGTTGAGCGATGAGGACCGGGAGGAGGAACGCGTCGGGGGCGAACCAGAGGGTTTCGTGGGTGACCTTGTCGACGCAGGCGTTGTTGATGAAGGTGAGGGTAACCAAGTCGAACTCGGAGAACGCCTCGTACGGGCTGAGGGAGGCAGCGTAGCCGGCACTGACCCGCAGCACGTCGAGCGCGGCCGCGCAGACGACGGGGTAAGGCGTAGCGGGGTCGTCCGCCGCGGCTGCGAATGCGGCGAGCAGGGGCGGCAGCGTGGCGCGGCCTAGGGAGCGTTCGTCATCGAGGGCTCGGGCCGGCAGATCGGTTGCAGGAGTCAGTATGTCGGTCATGCGTGGCTCCGGGTTCATGGACAGGGTTGGGCAGGGTGGGAAACGGGTACGGCCTCAGGGCGAGAGGTTGGGCTTTGGCATCGGCGGCCCGCGGGGTTGCGGTCCCGTGCACCCGACTGTCCCGGTAGCCGCCCGATGGCGCGCGGTACCACCGACACGGCAGCCATCAGCGTGATGCGCGCTCATTGCTGATCGCACACCGGTGAGCGCGTCGTGGGCGGGGGCAGCGTTCGACTCTCGGCCTTGCTCGATGAGGGAGCGGCCAGGAACACGGGGGTGTCGTGACCCCGAGCGAGGAGGACGCCGGCCGACCCACCGCGCCGTAGGCCGATCAGCAAACGGTCGCCGCTCTCAGCCGCTGTGAGGACCCACCGTAGGGTGTCGGCCGACAGGTGGACGGAGGACGAATGCAAACGGCGCGCGGATCTAGCCGGTGGTCGTGCGGGCGAGCCGATTGCCACCCGCGGTTCGCCGCCCCAGGCCGGGTCGACGGCCAGCATCTCCGAGGCCGCGCTGTGCCAGGACAAGGCGACGGTGACACCGTGGTCGGGGATGCCGCCGCTCGCGCGCAGGCAGGCGAACAGGGCAGGACAACCGATCTCGACGTACACGCGGTAGGCATCGTCGGTCTGGTCGTGGTCCGAGCGTACCTCGTCGAGTGATACGGATGGATCGAAGGTCACATGCAGTTCGGAGGTGTCGAGCCGCAGGCGCGGGTTGGGCGGCCGCGGCCGGGCGAGAAGGTCGCCGGGATGCGCGAGGACACGGGTGAGGGCGCCGAGCGGGAGGTCGGGGACCATGAGCGAGGCCGGCCAGCGGGCGCCGCGGCTGACGAGTACGGTGGGCACATGCCCGGGATGGGCGCCGACAGCGGGGGTGGCAGCGCCAGGCGGATCATGTTGCGGCGTCAGACTGAAGAAGGCACTGCGCAGGCGGACATCGAGCCGGGGCGGCTCGTCGGCTCGCGGCGGGGTCTCGAACGCAGCCTGCATCACCGCGGTTTTGCCCCCGGCTGTGATCGCGATGCGGCCAGCGGTAGGCTCGAGGACAAAGTCGAGGCGCCGCGCGTTTGCCGCTGGAAGGCTCCCTCCGAGGTGGTCATCCCGTCCAACGAGGCGGAGGACCTCGCTCACCGTGAGGGTGAAGCCGCGCGTCGGCAGGTCGTTGCGAGTGCGGCGCAGGCCCACGGCTGAGGTGAATTGTGTACCGGCCCAAGTGGTGCTGAGCGTGAGTTGGTGCGGGTGGAAGCACAGCCGGGTCGGCACCGGCTCGGCATCGTAGGGAACTTGGATGGCCGTGTAGGCCTGTTCGAGAACGCTGCGGTCGAGGGTGACGCGATAGACCAGCGGGGCGTGGGCGGACGGCTCAGAGCTGGCAGCCTCTTTGCGAGCGCCCCCAATGTCGGCGGCGAGGTCGGGATGGTGATCCAAGGCGTCTGGACCAACCGGCGGGAAATCTCTGGGCATGCTGACGCGACCTTGAAATATACCAGTACAGTCAGATTGGATTCGGCTGTATTAATTTATAACAGGTCTATATATTGAGTTGATATAGTATTTTTCTGGTAGAGCTATAGAGTTTCACGTCCATTGTTGTGCGATACGTTTCTCGACGTTCGCGATGCGTATGCCGCCCGTGCCTGCGAAAACGGATATGCGCGGGCCAGTTGCCCGGTCCGCGGCGTAGGGGCGTAGGTTCAGATGACGCCGAGGCGCAGGAGCCAGGAGGGGTGGCCGTGTCGGCAGATGCCGTCCGGCTCGACGAGGCAGCCGTCCGTGGTCTCGGCGACGGCCTCGAACAGGAACTGAGCGAGGGTGACGAACCCCGGCTCCGGGGTGGTGGGCTCGGGCCAGGGCAGACCGGTGACGGGATCACGTGTGACGTGCGGGACCAGCGCATCTTCGGGATCGTCGGTGGCGAGGCAGGGGGATAGCTGGATCTGGTTCATACGGTGATCCTCCCCATGGTGCGGGCCGCGGCGGGGTAGGCCGAGAGCGGGCGGTCGGCGATGAAGTAGAGGTCACGCTCGACGGGTAGACGAAGGCGGCCCCGGAGGGCCGCGAGTTCGAGCAGGCAGACGTAGCCGAGTTCGGGCGAGCCAAGGCCGGCGTCGCAGAGGCCGATGGCACGGGTCGGCTCGGCCGGATCGAGTTCGATGAGGAGCCAGGTGGCGGGGCCGTCTGGCATGAACAGCTTCACCACGGGAGGTGGGTCGATCTCCTCGCCACGAGCGGTGCGGCTGCCGTTGGCGAGGAGCTGCTGACGAAGGGAAGCGGTGAGGAGCGGTCGGACCATTAGCGCACCTCCGGGGCCGGGCGGCGGGGCGCCGGGGAACGGGCTGACGTGCGGAGCGCGCCAACGGGTGCCTTGTCCTTGGGCCTGCGCGCCAGGCGAACAGCTGCTGTGCTTGATGAAGGTGCTGTCACGGATTCAGTGGGTCGCCGTCGTGGCCGGCGGGCAGGGCGAGCTTGGCCGCGCGATGAAGTGGCCACAGGGGCGGCGACTGCGTCCGCAACCGGTGTTGCTGACGAAGGGGGTGGCAGCAGCGCGACCGGTGCCCCGGCCGGCGGCGGATCGCGGTCGGGCGTGGAGGGCTCAGCTAGGACGAGGTCGAGGACAGGTCGCAGGTCGAGATACCGGTGCCAGAGGTAACCCGCCTCCGCGCCGCCGCCCGCCTGCGCCAGCGCGGAGACGAAGGACTCGAGCGTGAGGGCGGAGAAGCCGGTCGTGGCTGGCGATGAACCGCCGGGATCGGTGAGCTGGGTGGTGTAGATGCTGGTGGCGGCCGACACGCGCCGGTTCAGCTGTGGGGCGAGGACGAGGAGGTGCGCCCGCGGGGTTACGCCGTGACGAACAGCGAGCTGTGCGAGGAGGTGCAGGCGCCAGAACTGCTCCAGCAGGGTGGAGCGGAGCGCCGGACTGTCGGGATCATGATGAAGGGCAGCCTCGCGGCTGGCCTCGTCGTAGCGGGGGCGGTGCGTGGCGGCCGCCCCGGTGCAGCCTTCGCCGTATTTGACCTCGATGAAGACGGTGGCCCTCTCCCCTTCCGGCGTGATCACCGTCAGCGCAGCGTCGAAGGCGGTGCCGTCGTTCAAGTAGCGGGGATCGTGCCGGCCCGGCGAGGTTTCGAAGCGGATGCCGGTGACGCGGGTGACGAAGGCCGGCAGGAGCTGCCGGAAGACAGCCGTCGCCAGGTCGAGGTCGAGGGCCAGCGGGGCGAACAGGTTGTACGTGAGCGCCTCGGAGCTGAGCAGGTTCCGATGAAGGCGGTCGTAGTGGACGAGAGCGCCCTCCTCGCGCAGGACGAGGCTGCGGCGCACAAACTGATGCACCGTTGAGCTGATGAAGTTGAGGCCGTTGGCGGCGTCGGCTGGCCGGAGCGTGGAGCCGAGGAGGGCAGGAACAACGGCACGGCTGCCGCCCGTGCAATGAAGGCCAGCCGGTAAGCCTAGCACCGATTCTCGCCAGAGGGACTGGCGCAGGCGGGCGGCGGCGCGGAAGCGGGTGTCTGTGAGGATGAAGCAGGCGTGCTGACGAAGGAGCGCCTCAGGGATGAGGGGTGCGCGGGTGAGCGGCCGGACGAACGCCGACTCCGGTGCGGCATCTTCGGATGAAAAGCGGTGGTCCATGAAGCTGGCCTCGGGCTACGAGGAGAGACAGCCGGAGGTTCAGCGCTGCAGAACAGATCTTGCGAGCGCCGGCGGAAAGGCCGCCGGGAGCGAAGGTTGAGAGGTATGTTAGCTGGTGAAGCATAGGGGAGTGCCGAGGGCGCAGGGATGGCGAGCTGTACTTCCCTGTAGCCCGCTTGGCTGCGGAAACAGGCACGTAGCCGTCACCCTCCGCTGGATCTCCTCACTTGCCGGGGTTACAGGGGTTATGAAAGTATGTAGCCCGCGGGCCAGCGGGAACGCAGGCTGTTATAGGCCCACACACCCAGCGTTTTACAGAGACGCCGAAGCATCGAGCTTTATGGGCGGTGCGGAGATGCACTAGGAGTTGACACTCGGCTTGCGCGTTTGGGATGGCTGCTCACAACCCCTTTCAGGCTTTCGGAAGGTCTGCTGGCCGGCACCCTGCCGAACCTGCCGCCTCGAAACACGACGCAGGCGCGGACATCGTCAGCCTGAAACGATGCAGCGTCATCAGGGAGGCGCGTTCGCGGGTCCTATCGAGGAAGCAGCCCCGATGAGACCTGCGGTCTTGAGCATGGATGGGCGAACATGAATTCGTTTAAGTCGGTGATCGGCAGCGGACTGCTTGTGGCCGGTTTGCTGATAACAGCTGGGCCGGCTGTGGCGGCCGGGAGTGATGACGGTTTCGCAGCGTTCTGGACGCAATTCAAAGCTGCCGTGGGCAAGAGCGATCAGAAGGCGGTATCGCAGATGATCAAATTCCCGGTGTTTTACAACGATCTACGGCAAGCCGCTGATTTCCCCGTGATCTGGAAGGGTGCTTTCAACCCAGCGCAGCGGAGGTGTCTTGCCAAGGAGAAGACCGGCAAGGAAACCCAAGAGGGCAAGGTCGTTTATTCGGCTTTCTGCGACGACATCATCTACTACTTCAGCAAGGAAGACGCCGGCTGGAGATTAACAAATTTTGGCGTAAACGATTGATCAGCCTGGTCTCGGCCGGTGCACGAATAGCTGCGCTGGACGCTTTGCCGAACGGCCGCTTTCTGGTGTCTGGCCAATGGCCGACACCCACCCCGAGCAGACCTTCGTTGGTGGCGTTGGTGGCGTCTAAAATTTCCGCTCGGGGTCAGCCGCTGCCCCTTTAGGGATTCATGAGAAGCTGATTCGTGGCCTCATAAATCTCGCTGCGCCAGGCAAGTTGATGAAGCCAGCGCTTCGGGATAGCGGAGGCGCCGGAAAGAGCGCCAGCGAGCTGGCCGGTGACGGCGCCGATAGTGGCAGCGTCCTCACCAGGGACAGAGACCCGTCTTCGGCGCTGCTCAGTCGACCGCTGTCAGATTCCTGAGGCGGTGGAGGAGGTCCCGAAGCTTCTTTGACGGGGGCCCGTGACTGACGATCGAGACATCAAGGTCGGCCGCGATCATCAAGCGACACGCGCGCAAGATGGCATCATCGATCCAGGCATCCTCGTTCCCGAAGGCACCTCCGCCTAAACGGGTCAGGAGAACGCGGTTTGTGCCACCGCGTGCAGAGTTCAGGAGGCTGGCTAGCAGCGTCGCTTCATAGGCGGCTTCAAGAACAAGGCGTGCAAACGGTTCCCAAGCCGATGAAGCGATGTTCGAATAGGCCACGGGAAGGGCAGAGCAGAAGGCCTGGGTGACGAGTGGTCCCGGACCACGCGCGTCGGTCGCCTCGACATCCCAGTGCACCCCGATCCGAAGCAGCCCGCGCAAGGCATCGAGGGTCGCGGCGTCAGCGACCCTCAGATGCATGCTGATCGCAGACAAGCCAGCTTCCTTCGCGAGCGCGTAGCCATTCTGCATGCGCCAGAGTGCGGACATGCTCGTCCCGAGACGCCGAGCAAGTTCGAGGCCGAGGTCTGCCAGCGCGTCGAGCTGCCGATCGGCTGTCTGACCGGCTTCATCGGCGATGGGGACGAGGTAGTTGCGGTAGATGGTGGCCGCACCGGCTGCCATGGCACAGGCGGGGCCCTGCGTGCCGTCGTGCGCGTAGCCTGTGACGCCATCTTCGGGCGTCACGTCCGGCCCGACCATCTCCAGCAGGTTGAACTGCGAGGCGACCTGGAACAGAGCACCGCGGTTGTCCGGCATTTGGTGCAGTGCCCGCACGTCGCCCTCCACAATCGACAGCCGCAGGCGTCCCTGCCGACCGATGGCTTGGGCACGGGTACGCAGCTCGGACAAGGCGGGTAGTTCGAGCACTCCGACGGCGTAGCTCCGCTGCTTAGCATCCGAGCGGAGCCGTCCATCAACGACGGACAACCGCCGCTTCGTCTCCTCGTAGGTGGTCTCTTGGAAGCCGGTGAGCCGCTCGAACCAATCCATGAGTGCCTCGCTGAGCTCGTGGGGAGAGATGAACGGCAAAGGCTGGGCTTGGGAGCGCCCATGCAGGTTTGGATTTCCACGGAGATCCCGTTGCGGGTGGTTCAAGGTACGGGAGTTCCTGTGCACCGACGTGCCGTAGAAGGCGACGTAGCCGATCTCTCATCCGACGGGGCGGCTGCCTTGGTCATAGAGGAAGACTGTGACAGCAAAGGACCATTCCCGCTCGGCACGCAGGACAGCTTCGCGCACGGTCGTGTTGTAGGCCTCCAGCACGTGGAAGGCATTCGGTGCGTGCTCGAGCTCCGCCATGTCGAAGTGAAATGTGCCATCGGGCCGCTGAGCGCTGTCGTGAGCGGATGGTTCGAACACGGCATCGACCTGCGGGCACGTGCGGTCGGTGCGATGGTCGACGATGTTGCCGAGCATGAAGGGGCCTCCAAGAGCTGCGAGACATGAAGATCTCGGTCTGTGTGGAACAGCCGTAGCTTCAGCCAGGCGGGGCAGAAGTTGCGGGCGTCAGTGAGGATGAAGGCGGCGGGCCTGGATCGCCGGGAGGTCGCCGTCTGCCGGAGGGGCGGTGGGGACCGGCACGGCGACAGGGGGGAAGGTGCGCTCCTGGAGAGAGGGAGCGGCGGCGGCGTAGCGGGGAGTGCTCTGCGGCGGATGAGGTGATCCGCCGGAGGAGGGGGTGTCCCGTTGATGTAGCTCGGCAACCAGCGAGTACGCAGGCCAAATTGGCCCTATGCATACAGCGTTTTACAGACACGCGAATCACAGCGCTTCTCAACTCTGAGCGGCAGAGATGCGCCAGGAGCGGAGTCTTGCTGCCTCCCTGAGAGCGGCCGCGACCTGATCCGTGATCAGCAGGGGTTCGGAGCACAGCGCTCGTTATTCGTCAGAGCTTTAGGGCGCTGAGGGCGCACCGACGTCCATAGAGGGACGTCAAGTGAGAACAAGGATGAACGGTGAGAGACAGCGTGCCGGCGGATCGGATGATCCGCCGGTGTTGTGAGGAGTATGAGTGGATATAGTGACTGATACAGCACTTAAATAGTGACTGATACAGCACTTAAGCAGCACTTCATGCACATACATCCATAGCGCTTGAGTCTGCGCGTCGAGTCAGTGCCTATGTGTCTGCAGCAGGTTGAGTACTTGGCGGTCTGCTGATTTATCAGCAACGATAAGACCAGCTTCACCGAGACGAAGTGAGAGTGTCTCACTAGAGGACCAGCGTGCCAGCCGTTCCAAATGGATGAAGTCGATCAGGTGCATCTCCGAGGCCGCTGCCACAAAGGCGGGATCAAGCAGTGAAGCTTCGGGCTCGACTTGGATGGCGAGTTCTGGTCTGACGTCAGGCTCAAACTGCGACTTGGCCGAAAGCAGCATCTTGACCGGCGTGTTAAGCACGGCGCTGGCCACTGGAGGGTTGGGAAAGGCCACGCCTCCGAGGCGTTCACCGTGTTGAACCCGCAGGAAGTAGCGGAACGTCGTCAGAATTTGCCACAACTTCTCCCGATTAACTGCGGCATGAACTAGAGCATCCGATTCAGCCTCGCGTAGCGTTCGGTCGATGCCCGGGATAATGTCGTGAGTCGGGCGTTTGGCCCACAGCGTAAGCACACCGTCGTCGAACCGGTACCAGCCGGGGGAGGACGATACGGTTGTCTGACCCGCCCGAAAGCGCTGGAGCACGCTGATGAGCTGGGTTGCGTCGCCGGCGTGAAACTTAATAGTCAGCCCCGCCAGTGCCGGGTGCTCGAACACGGAGAATGTATCATCAGACGCCGCCCGCATGCGGCCGCCCGACACGTCGATCGTTTGATAGCGCGGGTCGCCGGCACCACCAGCAAGACTGACGAACACCGCCTCTAGGCCCTGAACGAGGACGTCCGGCCGGACGGGCTGCGGGGGTGAAAACGACTCGGCGTTCCATGGTTGATCGTCCGGTGCTGCTGGAACGGTCGCGAACGGGAGGACGCCGGTCTCAAGATAGACATAGAGGTATTGCTCGACTGGATGGAAGCCGAGCTTGAGCACAGCCGACGAAACGACATTCTTTTTCGCATGGGCGAAGGCATCGCGCATCTTCGCGTGTTTCAGCCTGAAGCTTACGTCTTGCACGAAGGGGATGCCGGGCGAGAGCGCCAGCGGGATTTCAGTGGTGCAGTGCAGGGTGGCGCTGTGCGTCGTAAGGCGCAGCGCCTCAGGCCGAATGGTACAGGCTACCTGGTTGGTGAGGCGCTCGCCCTTCGCGAGACCCTTCGTCTGCACGAAACCGGTGGCGACGAGGGCGGCCTGCAGGTGGGGGCTGTCGACGGAGAACCGGCAGACCTGATCGCTGACGAAGGTCTCTGTAGCCTTGATCTCGAGCAGCACAGCCTGGAGCGACTTCGCAAGCGCGGCCTTTTGGGTCTTCTGCTGCCTGAGGAGTGCCAGGGCCTGCACGACCTCCGGGGACAGCCCCTGGTTCGGCTCGACGTCGTTGCCGGGGCCCCCTGCCTCCTCGCCGTCCATCTTGATCCCTCGTCGCGGTTGGGTGTGGCACAGGGAACCGAGTAAAGGGCGAAGCGGGGCGTCACAAGGCGGACGCGTTCTCGACGATTGAGTGCCAGGCCAGGGATGCGGGGAGAATGCCCGACACGCAGGAGCCCAAGGGTTGGGATGAGAAGTACCGACCGCGCGTGTTTGGCGACCTCGTTGGGCAGGACGGGGCCGTTGCGTGGTGCAAGGAGCGCGTCAGAGAGCGGCAGGTTAAGACCCTGCTGCTGCACGGACCGTCAGGATGCGGGAAGACGACGATAGCCCGCGTGCTCGGAAATGCCTTGAACTGCCGGGCACCGGTGGACGGCTCGCCGTGCCTGAGTTGTGACATCTGCCGGGAGTTCAAACCGAAGAACGACACGTACTACCGCGAGCACCTCTGTGCGTCGCAGGGCGGCCTTGAGGACGCGCGTATGCTGGTGCGCGCTTCAAGCGCGTCTGGAAGCCGCAAGTACCGGAAGATCTTCGCGCTGGATGAAGCGCACCGCATGACGGGTGCCGCCTTCGATGCGCTGCTGTCGCGCCTTGAGGAGCCAAACAGCACCACCGTTTTCATGCTGCTGACGACGGACCTAGAGGCGATCCCGGAGGCGGTCCTGACGCGCAGCCTGCGAATCGAGATCCGCCCGATCTCCGACGAGGATGCGCTGACATACCTGAATAAGATCTGCCGCCACGAAGGCCTGGAGCCGGAGGCGGCCGCGCTGCAGCTGCTGGTCGAGACGGGACGAGGGTCGCCGCGCCGGCTTATCCGCGACTTGGAGAGGGTGAAAGACTTTGGCAGCCTGACGTATGACGGCGTGCGCCGCGCCCTCGATCTGGATCACGCCGACGTCGTGCCAGCCTATCTGAAGGTCGCCCTGACGGGTGGTCCACTGGAGCAACAGCTGCGCTTGCTGGAAGGATGGGTGACGGCCCCGGAGCGGAAGATCCGCTTGGTCGAAGAGCTGCTGGTCTACCTGCTGTTCAATGAGGTGCACCGCGTCGAGCGATCGCACGCGATCCACGACCGCGTGAGCGTGACAGACCGCCGAGTGCTGGTGGAGGCGTTGACTGCAAGGGCAGCCGCGGCGCGGACGGACGTGCCGAGCTTCATTGAACGGCTGGCGGAGCTGTGGCGGTCGAGCACGGCGCGGCAGGCGAGCGCGTCAGACCTAGCGTTGCTGATCAGCCGCTTTCACGGGTACCTCGGCCCTTTGCCCGTGCCCAGCGAAGCGCGGGGCGCTGCCGGGCCTGGGGTTACGACAGATAGTTTGATGAAGCGCCCCCGGCGTGCGCGTGCTCAGACGCCTGCGAAGGCGATCGGTGCGGGAACGGTGGCTGAGCATCTCACCTACGCGCAGGCCTGTGTACTTTGGGATGCAGCATCCTTCATGGCGCAGGAATTTGGCGTCTGGTTCAACATGAGGGTGACGATCCGACATGTGGAGGGACGGATCGGCGACAGGACAGCTGCAGAGATCGTCGGCACCTTGCTCCAGCGATTGAGCATGAAGCTGCGCGGCCGCGGCGCTTGGCACTGGATCTACGTGCACGAGTTCGCGCCGCGTGGCCGGACGGATATCCTCCTGCACGTCCTGGACGAGCAGCGCGTGGAAGTTCGGCGTTGGCTGTTGGACAACTTCCGGCGAGGTCATCTGCCACCCGGTGACAGCCGAACTCTGCGCGTCGGGCGGTTGTTGAACTTGCCGGAAGCACGCCACCACCGACTACACTTCCGTTACATGCGGTACCTCTGCCGCGGCTTGGATCCGGATTGCATGGCCCGCGACGAACGAGGCCGAGAAGGGGCTGTGCTGGATCTATTGCGGGTACTGGCACGATGGCGACGATCGATCGGGACCGTTCCGCCGGGTGGCCGACGTTTCTGGGTGTCGGAGGGGATCGGCGAGGGCGCACAGCGTCGCTGCGACGAGGAGCGGATGACGTTCCTGTCGGCGCTGCGGGACCATGCCTGGCGCCACGTCGCCTTCGGTTGGGAGGAGCGCGAGCACCAAGATCGCGAGAGGGAGAGGGAACGGCGTGCGGCTGCGTTGGCACGTCTGGCGATTGATAAGGCTGCCGCACCGGGGGCGATTCTCGCTAAGGCACGGGACGAACTGCGGGACTCGTGGCCGCTGGATGCCAGGGCGCGGAAGCGGCGTTGGCGGGGATGGTGGACGCGAGGTGCGGCGGGGGCTAAGGGCTAAAGCGACTACACACCCTATGAAAAGATGATCTAAAACAAATACTTAGCTGAACAGCGAGATGCCGGATCGATTCCGTTCGGCGGGCAAATTCTTAGAATTAGGTGATTTATGGCTTAGACCTGGGTGTGTGTTGCGCCTAAATCTAACATGGACGGAGGCTGGCATACTGCCGGCATGAGCGCGCGGCCAATAGTTAGGGGTATGGGTATCGACCGCACCGGTAGGATCAGTGTGGCCGGCCGGTGGACAACTTTGCCGATCTCTCTTGATCGAGAGATTGGAGATTGCCTCGTCTCCTCACTAGAGGGGAGGCCCGAGGTGCCATTGTGCCCGACAGGGCACAGCTTCGCCGGTGACCGGCAGAAGCAGCGAGGCACGCGCGCCGTCCCGTGCGGGAGGCCGTCGGCGCCGGGGCCGGAGGTGAAACCTTCATCAGGCAGGCCGGGGTTGGGCTGTCGGCCTTTACTCACCGCTTCCCGCCGTCCCGGCGGCCAACGCGGACGGATGCCTGCTCTCCGGACCCTTGGAGCAGGCGGTCGTCCAGGGGGCTTGGATGCTTACCGTTCCCCCATCCTGAGCGGCCCGGCAGCCCGAACCACTCTTGAGTGCCGATGCCCTTCGGCGCTTGATCCGGCGGTCCCCATCCCGCCTGGCTAGCGGTGGAGGCTCGGAGCCCGTCAGGGGCCTGGCATGTCCAGCGATGAGGCGTGATCAGGTCGTCAGCAGAATGGCTGTGCGAGAGGAGAACGCGGAAGCAAACTGCGGGGTATTCCGCGTGTCACACAGGCGTGCTACACACGACGTATTCAGGGACTCGCTAAAGCCTTGATCTGATTGAAATTGTCTGGAGAGACGTCCAGTCCGGGACTGAGCATGGCGGATCCTGTCCTGTACGCGGGCGTCCGCGCGAGCGGAGCCCCAGCGACTGTTCGGAGGAACGCGACGGGGCGTCCGGGATCGTGCCAGTCGGCGATCGCGACACAGGAGTAGCTCAGCTTCGCCTGTGTCGAACCGGAAATACCTCAGATCGCCGGACGCCCAAGCCGCACTGAAGCACGGCTCGTCGTCAGGTACAGGAAATACCTGCTGTGTCTGGAACTGACTGACGTCGGCTTCGACCACACTGTCCTGAGCGAGTTCCGCACGCGCCTTCTCGCGCACGGGGCGGAAAGCCGCCTCCTCGACGCAACTCTCAAACTGGCGCGAGAGCGCGGACTGCTGAAGGGCGGCGGACGCCAGCGCAGCGACTCCACGCACGTCCTCGGGGCGATGCGCACCATGAGCCGGCTCGAAGTCGTCGGCGAGACATTGCGCTACACACTGAACGCGCTGGCGACGGTGGCGCCCGACTGGCTGCGCGCGTGCACGACCCCGACATGGGCCGAACGGTACGAGCTCCGAGCGAGCGAGTTTCGGCTGCCCAAGAGCCAGACTGGGCGCCGGGCGTGGGCGGTGCAGACCGGCGTCGATGGCTTCACGTTGCTGGCTCTCGCCACAGCGGACGGCGCGCCGCCGGTTGTGCGGGACGCCGCGGCCCTCGAGACCCTGCGGCGCGTCTGGGTGCAGAACTTCCTCGTCGAGCACGGGCCGGAGGGCGCCCGCGTCGAGTGGCGGACGAATGATCAGGTGCCAACGTCGGGTCGCTACATCGGCTCGCCCTACGACGTGGAGGCGCGCTACGCGAGCAAGGGCGCGACGGTGTGGAGCGGCTACAAGGTGCACCTGACCGAGACGTGCGACGAGGGCACCCCGAACCTGATCACCAACGTCGAGACGACGACCGCCGCGGTATCGGACGACGCCACGACTTCGACCATCCATGCGGCGCTCGCTGCACGGGGCCTGCTGCCCAAGACCCACATCGCCGACACCGGCTTTGTGAATGCGGCGCTGTTCGTCGACGCCCAGGAACGCTACGGGGTCGACCTGGTCGGCCCGACGCGCGGCGACCGGCAGTGGCAGGCGCAGGCCGGCGCTGGGTTCGCCGCACGGGACTTCGCCATCGACTTCGTTGAGCAGCGGGCAACGTGTCCAGCCGGCAAGCGAAGCCAGAGCTGGACGCCGGCGCTCGCCCGCGGCACGACGCCGGTGATCAAGATCAAGTTCGCGGTCAGCGACTGCCGAGCGTGCCCGCTCCGGCCGCAGTGCACACGCGCGAGCACGGCACGCCGGGCGATCACGATCCGCCCCGAGGCGCAACACGAGGCGTTGCGCGTCGGGCGGGCGCGGGAGCAGACCGCGGACTTCGCAGCCGAATACGTGTCAACGGGCTTCGAACCTTCCGCAATTTCGGGCGCGCAATTTTCCTCAGATCGGCGGGCTCGGCGGTCAGGCGATGCCGAGGTGAGCACCTCCATTCTTGGGCGGGCGTCCGCGCCGACGCGGAGGCGGGGCGAGCGGCGGAGCCTGCAGGGCTGCCTTCGAGCGGATGTGCTCGGGCATGAGCGCGGTGTGCTGGCGCAGCCGGTAGCTTGAGCCCTCGATCTGCACCACCACGGCGTGGTGAAGCAACCGGTCCAGCAGCGCGGTCGCCACCACCGGATCGCCGAACACCTCCCCCCACTCTGCAAAGCCGCGGTTCGAGGTCAGGACCATCGCGCCCCGCTCGTAGCGCGCGTTGACGAGCTGGAAGAACAGGTTGCCCCCGCCCGGCACCACCGGCAGGTAGCCGATCTCGTCCACGATCAGCAGCGCCGGCCGGCAGAAGTAGCGGATCTTCTCGCGCAACGTTCCTTCCCGCTCGGCCCGCGCCAGCGTTCCCACAAGGTCGGCCAGGGTGGTGAAGTACACGCTGCGGCCCGCCTTCACCGCCTCGACCCCGAGGGCCACCGCCAAGTGGCTCTTGCCGGTGCCGGGCGGGCCGAGGAAGTGCAGCACCTCGCAGCGGTCCACGAAGCCCAGCTCGGCCAGGGCCAGGATGCGGGTGCGGTCGAGCGAGGGCTGGAAGGCGAAGTCGAAGCCCGACAGCGTCTTGACCGTCGAGAGCCGCGCCATCACCAGCGCGGTCTTCACCCGCCGGCTCTCGCGTAGGCTCAGCTCCTCGCTCAGCAGGGCATCGACCGCCTCCAGCGCGCTGAGTTCGCCGCGCTCCAGCCGCCGCACGGTGGTGTCGACGATCTCCAGGGCGCGCGGCATCTTCAGCCCTACCAGCGTGGCCTTGATCCGCTCGACCAGTGGGGGGATCAGCTCGCCAGTTCCGCTCATGCCGCGTCTCCCCGGTCGGTCCTGGGCACGCCGGCTCCCGCGAGTTGGCGGGCTACGGCGTCGTAGATGGCCAGCGGGCGACGACGCGCGACCTGGTCGCCGGCGCGCCTGACGACCACCGGCTCGGCAGGGTCTCGTGGCTCGGGCGGGGGAGATCGCGGCCGCCGATGGGCTGGATCGACCTGCGTCAGCCCACGCCCTTCCAGGGGCAGGTGGCAGGCAACGAGCTCACCCGCCTCGTAGATGCGGATCTGATCGGCCAGCACGTGCACCTCCAGGGCGCGGCGGCGGGTGGTGTCGGGCACGCTGTAGAGATTGCCCGCCACCGAGACGAAGCCCTCGTGGGTGACGCGCCGCTCCAGGCTGAGCACGGCTTCGTAGGGCACGGGCGGCAGCGCCCGCAGCTGGCTGCGCTCCTCCGCGAAGGCGTCGGCGACGATCCGCTTGGTCGTGGCGTGCCGGCGGGCGTTGGCCACGGTGTCGAGCCAGTGCCGCAGCTGGTCGTTCAGGTCGTCGAGGTTGCGGAACGAGCGGGCGAGGAAGAAGTCCTCGCGCAGGTAGCGGAACGGGCGCTCGACCTTGCCCTTGGTCTTGGCCCGGTAGGGACGGCAGGCGCGCGGCAGGAACCCGTAGTGGCGCGCGAGATCGAGAAGGCTGCGGTTATAGATGACCAAGCCGTCGGGATCCTCGCCGATCACGGCGGTCTTCATGCGGTCGTAGAGGATCTCGCGCGGGGCGCCTCCAAGGGCCTGGAAGGCGGCGATGTGGCAGCGCAGGACCGTCTGCAGATCCTGGTGGACGACGAAGCGGGCCCAGAGATAGCGCGAGTGGCCCAGCACCATCGCGAACAGCCAGACGATGCGGGTCACGCCCGGCTCGTCGGCGAAGACGACCTCGAAGCGGGCGAGGTCGACCTGGGCCTGCTCGCCCGGCGGGGTCTCGAAGCGGCGCTCGATAGGCAGAGGAGCTGAGGGGCGAAGCAGGGCCACGGCTCGCTTCACGGCGGTGTAGGCCCCTGCGAAGCCGCGCTCCTTCAACTCGCGCCAGAGACGGACGGCCGTAAGCTGCGGGTAGGCGGCCAGGCGCTCCGCGCAGGTAGGGCAGGAAGGCGTCGGTGGCCCGCGCGCGGGGGGATCGCGGTCCGTAGACGGGCGGCTCGAGGCCGCGGGCGATGTACTTGGCGACGGTCTTGCGGTCGAGGCCGAGCTGGCGGGCGATGGCGGTGACCGAGAGGCCCTGCCGGTGGAGGTCCAGGATCGTCATGAGTTCCCCGAGGCTGACCACCGCGCCGCTCCCTCCCGCCACGGGGACCAGCTTCGGTGAGACGGCCGCCGCGCGGGCATCCCGCCTCAAACAGGAGGCTCAGGGGCGGCCGGGAGGGTGGGGAAAATTGCAGGCCCACAAGTGAGGAGGATCCAACGCCCGCTCACAGCAGGTTCAACCGCTCGCGCGAATGCGATCTTCCCGCCAGTCCCGCGCCCCCGGCGTTAAGCTGCCGGCAGATCCGCGCGGGCCACCTGACCAGGCTCGTGGCATGTTGCGTCCAGCGCCAGTCGGCGGGCCAACGCGAAACTCGATCGAACTTCACTGATTTTACAATGCGCAGACTACACCGGGCGGTACAATCCGCAATATGTTGCTGGTTATGGCGTATTTTGCAGAAATTTTTGCAGTATCATTCGATAAATGTTCGTTTCGACTCTCACTTTCGACTGATCGGCCGTCTCAAAGCCTTGCGGCTTTGCGTCCTTGTATGGAAAGCGCCGAAACCAACTTTCTGGAAGTTCCAGGTCCCAGCCCTGGTACTCACGCCAGGCGTGATAACTCCACGACCATTTCTCAGCCTCAAATATTGACATGGCGTCAGAAACGTATCTCTCCGCCGAACAGCCCGGAGCCCAACGGACTGCGCTGAATTCCCCAATGTATATATTGACGTCATGCCGTTTCGCGAAATCCTTCACTGGGGCAAGAAGAGCGAACAGATCTGACTTGTTCCAAATTCCTGGATAGGAATAAGGCATCTTGTACGAGTATAAACCTTGATGTGTGAGCTGGTGCGGCTGGTACACATGCGCACTGTACACAATATTGCTGAACGGTATGAGCCGATGCACCGCAGAGAACCCAAACGGCAATCCGCCCGGCGAGGGCTCAAATACGACTACCCGCTTGGGATCTATCTCGCGAATGGCCGCAACTATCTTCGTCGCAAAATTCAGCCACTCCTCCTGGCCGCCGTCGTCCCAGGGACGTTTGGTGATCGGCTCATTGATGAGGTCGTACGCGGCAATCGCGGGACTGTGCTCGTAGCGCTTCGCTATCTGTCGCCAAGCATCAACGATGCTATCCTTCAAAGACGAATTATCCCAAAACTCCTGAGCAAATTGGTTGGGTAACGGCTCGAAAGTAACAACAACTTTGAATTTGTGATTCAAGGCAAACGTGACCAATCGGTCCAACTCAACCAGTTGCTGCGCGTCCACGACGTACTCATCGGATTTCACGGCCCGATGCAAATTGAGAAACTTTCTCACAACATTTGCGCCGGTGCCCGCCAGATCGTATAAGTCCGTGTCAGAGAGACGGCCGACGCCGAATCCCCGTACGGTTCCAGACCCGAACTTCGCGGCGTCCCACATTTGACCGGCACGCCTCAGTTCATACTCCCTGCCGTCAGCCTGGCCCGGTGGACTGTTTGCAAAGCTGTGCTGGTCAGTCCGATCGCCGCAGAGCCAACCGGCGATGAGAACGACGAACGCAGCAACGGACCTCGCCCTTCTCGTTCGAGAAGCAACGAACCGGCCGCCGCTATATTGCGCGTCGCGCTTGCCGGCGCTCGCTCCGTACATGTTTATCCCATTACCACGGAAGCGCATCGACAAGCTCGCGCAAGCCGAGAGATCGCATGTGCAGTGATATTGTTTCGCGCGATGTCCCAGGAGTCAATCCCGGAGAGATATCGTCGCTGTGAGAATTTGGTTGTTCCTGCATCTCGTGTGCGGCGAGCGCGATGACGGAATCAGGTGATTGCTCTTGTCGTGGTGCGCGACATGCCGGGGATGGTCTTGGCTCGCGCGGTGATCTCTTGGCTCGCGCGCTGATCCAGTCGGCTCAAGGTTCACCACGTATTGTAACGCGGTGAAGGAGGGGCGACGTTCCGCGGATCTTGCCACCGCTGCCGCCGATTGCCGTTGCCCGGTCACGTCAGAATGCAGCCGACCGGCTCGCAGCGGACGTTGCAGGTAAGGTGGCCCTTCGAACCAGCTGCGCTCCGCGGCGCCCGGACCGGTAGCACGGCCAAGTCGTCACAACTCCATGAAAGTAAATTCTTGCGACCCGCTCGAAAACAGCGTGAGTCGGCTACCTGGAATTCCAGTCCCGTTGTAGGTCGCTCCGTTGAGATACAGATTTCGGTCGGCTGCCGGCGTGCCGCCGTAATTGTCATTCAGAAAGTCAATGCTAACTTTATGGACGCCGGCGCTCCAGTCACCATTTATTAGCAGTACATCAGACTGCCCGGTGCCGTGCGAAGCTGTAGCTGTCATTTTGCCACCGATCTGCTGGCCATCAACGGCGATCGTGTACTGAGCACTGCCCAGCCAGGCATCTTCGGAAATCTCAAGAAGCAAGGTGTCATCACCAGGCCTGATGTCGGTGTAAGACGCTGCTGAGACGGTCGGGAATGGAACCTCCTCGCGGTGTTCTTCCTCGCGGTGTTCTTGGAGGATATCAATTTGCGGCTGATCGTATCCGGTCACGGGAACGCTATCGTAACTGGCGTAATTAATGTAGAGATTGCGATCTACGGTCGACGCACCACCATAAAGATCGTTCAGAAAATTGACGGTCACCGCGTGCTGCCCGATACCCCAATCGCCAACAAACGAGAATGTCTCGCTCTGCAAGCTCGAGTGAGACGCGTGTGCGGTTAGAATGCCACCCATCTGCACACCGTCGACTGACACGCTGAACACTGCATCGCCCTGATATTCATCTTCAGAGATATCCAGTGTGAGTATATTGCGCTGGCCCAGCGCTGACGAGTCATTTACCATGAACGTGAAGCTGCCATTCTCGGCCAACATATGTGCGGCTGGGTTCGGCGGCTCGACGGAGTAAAATGGGTGGGGCAGCTGCGGACCGGCGACCCAGTACGTACCGCCCTGCCAAACATGTGCGTGCTGCTCCATGTAGGAAAGCGCATTGTCAAGCGCCGCCAGACTCGTCTGATCTGTTCCAACACCGAACTCGCCAAGGAACAGCTGCGCGTTGTTCGCCTCCGCCCACGCGGTGACGGCCGCGAGGCGCTCGGACCCAATCGTCGCAGAGATCGCGCCAGGTTCCGTGCCCCAGCTGTTCGTGTCGAAATACATGTGGACTTCGAAAGCAAAATTGTGTAATGGGTCATTCACTCCTGTCCCAACTACGGTGGCGTTGTCCGTAGAACTCCAGGACAGTGCGCTGTCACCGTAGGCGCCCGGAACCAGGATCTCCTGCGTCGCACCAGCGCTCCGGATTGCCTGAATCGCTGAATTCACGGACCGGATCCAGTCTGATGCTGGCTGAGCTTGCGGCTCATTCATAAGTCCAAATATAATCCCTGAGTTTGACACGTAACGCTTCGCGATCCTGCCCCAAAAATCAGCCAAGGTGCTGTCCGTTGTGATGGGCCCGCCCACGGGGTAGCCATAGCCGAACCCGAAATTGTGAAGGTCGAAGACGACGGAAATCCCTTTGGATGTCGCATAGCTGACGAGGTCATCGATATGTGCCATCTCCGCCTCGTCCAGGGCGCCGAACGGGACGTGTTGAAGGCGTTCCCAGAAAACAGGCAGTCGTATGACATTCATTCCTTTTGAGGATATATAGTCGATATCCCACCGAGTCGGGTAAACGTAGTCCACGCCTGCCACTCCGGGCAGACGGCCGGTGTCGCCGCTGGTGACATTGACACCGAGGAGCTGCATTGCAGCCATGATACCTCTCCACGCATCGCAAAAATCTCTGACGCGGGCCTCAGATATCTGGAACGGACAACTAACTACAGCAATTCCGCGGCCGGCATTCAGGTTGTGCTGGTTGTAGGAAGAGCAGATCCACTTTGGCCCCCGCCGGCAGCCTCGATTGACGTGACTCCTGGCTCGTTCCAGCGCTGCAGGGATTGAGACGAATGGGGGGCGCTCCCGACGCAGCATGGCAGCTCGTATGTGCCATGGTCGTTCGCTTCCGCCCCGCCATCGTTTAAGCTGTCTCCGGGCGAGATTGCCTCGGGGCGATCAGAACGGTCAGTGCCGAGGTATGGCCTTGCGTCGAGGTGGCTCTGCCTCGGCCTACGATCCGGAGAGGACCGAACAGCGGAACTGTCCGGGTCGCGAGCGAGGGTGGGCGCGGCACCACCGGGGGCGATCCTCGCCGCGAGGCGGCCCGAGGCGATGACGTCCGTCAGCCTCGGATGGGTCGGACCGGGTGACGTCGTCGCCCGCGCGGTGGCACCAACGGCGAAGTTACGTTCCAAGCCGCGGAACGCGCCAGTGAGGCGACGCGCGGTGAATTCAGTTCCACAGACGAAGCGCAGCAACGGCCCGAAGGTCACAGCTGCGGGTGTTCCGACGATAAACAGTCCTGGCACACTCGTTTCGAAACGAGCGGAGAGCACGGGAGATCCCTCCAGGCAGCGGATTTCAGAACGCAGGCATGAATCAAGGTAGTTGAGGCGATCGAGGCTCACGCGATAACCTGTTGCTGCGATGACGTGGTCAGCTTCGATGAGCTGGCGCTCAGCGTTCGCGACGACCGTCAGCTGGACACAGTTGCGCTCAGCTCGGACCTGCTCGACCCGGGCGCCGCTGATCACGCGGACATGCGCATCGATGATTTCCTTGACGGACCAGGCCGGTGTTGGACCAAGGTGACGACGGACGAGATCGATGCGCAGGCGGGAGGGCAGCTGCCTGAACAGCAGCGGGGCGTACGAGCACAGGAATTTTTTCCATCCCGGGCCCAACGGTGTAGGAGGCGCGCGCAACCAATCGAAGCGGCGCTGCGCACGAGGCGGATAGAAGCGCAGCGAGTTGCGTCGAGCGATGATGGTGGCGCGCGCTCCAGCTCGGTGCAGGCTCGCGGCGACATCCACGGCGGAAGCTCCGCCGCCAATCACGGCGACGTGTCGACCCGCGAAGTGTGTTAGGTTCGCGGCGTCGCAGCTGTGGCTTACGAGGCCTTCCGGCAGAGTGGCGAACTCGGGTGGAAGATGGGCGAAAGGCTGAAGGCCCGTCGCCAGGACGATGTGGGTGGCGAACAACGGCCGCGAATCGGCGAGCGTGATGTCAAATCCGGAGCTGGCGCGCCTGACACTGCGGACGGTCACCTGTTCGAGATGAGGAACGAGACGTTCGTGGAAAGCCTCGCCGTACGCGGCGAAAACCTCGACCGGCACGCTCCATTCGTGATCGTCGTAGTAAATACCTTGTTCCCGGCAGTAAGCCGAAAGCGAGTAGGCGCGGCCCGGGTCCGACAAGTTGGAGGCGAGGCCATGAGACTTCAGCAACATGCCTGTTGGCATACCGCTTCGCCACGTGCTCATCGGCGCGCCGAAGATGCGATGTGGGATCCTGGCCTCGGTCAGATGAGCAGATATCGAAAGGCCATACGGCCCGGCGCCGACGATCACGACTGAGGAATCGCGCTCTACGGGCATACGTCCTGCTCCCGCGGCTTGCCTTCAGGCACTCAAGCCAGCTGCATTCGCATGCATTACGCATGATAATTATGCAAAAAGCTGGCTTCAGGAGCCCGGTTCTCGCTTGAGACTCCACACCGAAACTTGGTTACAGATTTCTCCTGCGCCATGCCATCGGGCTAAGATCTCCGCGGAGGCAGCCACGCCGACCCGGCTCGACCCGTCACGAGATGAACTGCAAGTGCGCTGGTTGAAGGTCTTGAAGTCGCACGCAACGGTGTTACGCCGCGGATGCCCAATGGACAAAAGCTGGCCGGTCCTGGCAGCAGGCATTGGTTCGTGGCAGGGCGTCGACGTCCCTACGCCCCGCGTCGGAGAGTCCTCACGACCGATCAGCAATCATGCGGCCCTCCTCCGGTCAGGAAAAGTGCGCGCATCAGCTCGTCGAGTCTCACATATTCGAAAGGCACCCACTGACATTTATAGACCCCGTACCTGCTCTGTGCAAGCGCCTTTCATATTTCGCCGGTGGTGCGAGTGCGGAGCTCCCGATTGTGTTTGGTTTCTTACAAATATTCCGTTCGATCGCTTACAAGACAGCGACCCAGCGGGTTGTTTTCGAAATGGACCTACCGAGCGGATGAGGTGTATGATCCCGCAGTGTGGTGGTACGGTTGACTACCATGCTGCAAGGGATTCGCTATGGGCCAAGCTCTCCACGGCCGCGCCCGCACGACGGAGGCGGTCCGTCGCGCAATCCAGCTACGTCAAGAGAGTGTGAGAGCGGCGGCCAAGCGCTACGGCGTCAGCCCGACGACAGTGCAGAAGTGGCGCGCTCGGCAGACGACGGCGGACGCCGCCATGGGCCCCAAGGCGCCGCGCTCCACCGTCCTCACGCCAGAGGAAGAGGCCATCGTCGTCGCCTTCCGGCGGCATACTCTGTTGCCGCTGGACGACTGCCTCCACGGGCTGCAGCCGACTATCCCACACCTGACCCGTAGCAGCCTGCACCGATGTCTGGGGCGCCACGGCATCAGCCGCCTACCAGACGTGGAAGGCGGCAAGCCCAAGAAGAAGCGCTTTGCCGATTCCGCCATCGGCTACTTCCACATCGATATCGCCGAAGTTAGGACCGAAGAAGGCAAGCTCTACCTCGTCGTCGCCATCGACCGAACGTCGAAGCTGGCCTTTGCCAAGCGAGCAGGGCCATTCAGTTCTGCCGTAGCAGGCTGGACGTGAGCGGCGGCAGGGCAACGTAGCGGCTGTATGGAGGCGACCTTCCAGCTTCGTGAGGTCGCCCTGTGCCGTTCGCCTTCCCGCTTGCCGCCCTCGCCGAAGCGCCCGTCGGGCCAATCTCGTTACAGCCCTGAGGACAGGAATGCCAGGTTGGATTCACACCGCACCTGAGCCGACTTTGCGATCGGCTCTCTCGATCGCCCGCAAGGGCCGCCTGCGACTCGACGTGCAGGCCGCTCAGCCCTGGATGCGTTTTGGAGACAAGCCCATCTGGTTATCACGCAGTTCCTGGGGAATGGCGGCGCTGGTCGACGCGCTTACCGAAGCGAACGAACGCCCGGTCACCGCTTGGCTGCCGGAATACTTCTGCGATCAAGCGCTTTGGCCGATGCGCCAGCGCCAAGTGGAATTGCGGTTCTATCCGGTAGACTCCTGGGCTCGTCCGGAATGGAACCGCATCGACATCGCAGGCCCGGGACCGAAGCTTTTCTTTCTGGTTCATTTTTTTGGACATCCCTCAGACGGTGAGCAGGCGCGGTCTGTCTGCGACGCCACGGGAGCCCTTCTGGTCGAAGACGCGGCCCACGCCCTCGGCCCCGCGAAAGGCATTGGCGAGGTCGGCGACTTCGTCTTCTACAGTCCCTGGAAGTTTTTCGAGGCGCCGAACGGCGCAATCTTTGTGATCCGCCCCCGCGCCGTCGGGTGGGCCGCTGCGATCCAGAGGAGTGTCGACAAGCTGGGGTCCGCGCATTCGCCTGGTCTGGGCTGGGCAAAAGACATCGCCATGCGAAAAGTCGCGCACGTTGATCCCAAAGGGTTCTGCCGAGGACGTCCGGGCGATTTCTTCCTCGATGTGAGCTCGCGGCCGATGCCGTCGCGTCCGAAGGCTTCGCCTATCGCAAGCATGACGCTTCCGTGTGTCAACATGCTGGAAGCGCGCCGCATGCGGCAGGAAAACGACGCAGCGATCAGGGACTTTTTCAAAGGCCGTCCAGGGTGGCAGCCGCTGATTGCGACGCCGGCGCCAGGGCCTCTCCGATCGGTCTTCCGACTCGACTCACCGGAGCGGGCGTCCGCTGCGTACGATGCGCTCCGCGCCGTCGGGGTCCGCGCAGAGGGCTGGACCGCCTTGCCACCCGAAGTGGTCGACCCCACCTCGCAGGCGAGGCTGTTGCGGCGCACACTCCTGAATATCCCCTGCCATCAGGGCCTGAAGACGTTAGGCTTAATCGAGGCTTTGAGGAGGGCCAAGCTCGACTGAGTGCGAACCAACGCTGAAACATCCGACGGGGACGGAAATGGCGACGGCGTGATCTGGCCTCCTTTGCGCATACACACGCCGCTAAGTTATCACTGCCCGCAGCCTTTATTTGTTTTCTCTTCGTCGTCGTTTTTGCCGTCCAGCAGCAGGACAGCCTTTTCCGATCAAAATCGGTTCGAGAATCGAGGTTTTCTTCTATGTCCAAGAGCACTAAGGAAGGCGGGACGACGGAGAGGCGTGGCAAAACCCTGCCAGATCGTGTGCCGCGTGCCTACGCTCTGACGGCCTTGGGCGAGGGCGCACAGAGCGCATTTCATTTCATTTTGAATATTGCGCTTATTCGAGCCCTCTCCGCGTATAACTACGGCGTGTTCGCAATCATATTCACAGTCGGTGCTATTGCGATCACCGGCATCAATGCCGTGTTCGCGGTTCCGGTGACCGTCTTCCTCCCGCGCGCCAGACGCAACGCCGCGATTTCCCTCGAGGTCACAATGGGATCGCTGGCCCTTCTGGCCTCCACGGTGATTGCGGCGGCGGTTGCGGTCGGCGCCGGATTCTCCATACACGATATGGAAGCCGCCGCACTTGCAGGTTGCCTCGTCGGCCTTTGGCCGCTCCGCGTATATACCAAGGCTGCTAATTTTGCCCGGTTCGGCCAACACGCCGCCCTGAGCGGGGTCGTCTCGGACGTATCCTACGCGGCGGTGGGTCTCGGCTCGCTGGCTTTTTTGTATCAGTTGCATGGAGAGAAACTAACCCTTGCAATAACTCTGGCTTTGGTTTGCGCCGCGAATGGCGTCGGCATCGTCATCAATCTGGTCGGACGCCGCAAGAGAATCCGTGTGCGTCTTCATAGGCGCACTTTCGCCCGCTTCTTGAAACTGTGGCCGCATGTCCGCTGGTCGCTTGCTGGAATTGCTGCTTCGACTGTCATACAACAAGGACAGATGACGTTCGTGACCATGCTGGCCGGGCCGGCCGCGTTCGCGCCATTGGCGGCCGGTTTCGTGTTGATGAGCCCCATACGCACCTTCGGTATGGCCATCGCCAATGTCATGAGGCCCGAGCTGTCGCGGTCCAACGCGCTTGGCGAACACAGATCCGCCGGTAAGTTATTAGCCAAGGCCGTCGGCATTTTGGTTTTCGTGTTCATGGCGTACGGCTTTGCTCTTTTCTTTGGCTGGCAGACGCTGCGCTCGCTCCTGTTCGAGCGGCGCTTTCCCGACCAGGCCATGGGTCTGATCGTGACATTGGCCTGGCTCACGACTTCCGTGTCGAACGTCAATTTGTTCATGCAAACTGGCACGCAGGCCAAGTCAAGATTTGTCGACGCGGCCTGGCCGGCAATCGTCGGCGGGACAATCATTGTCATTTTCGTTCCCCTGCTGGTTCTCACGTTGGGGCCGCCGCTTTCCACGCTTGGTGTACTTGTCGCGGAAATCGTGACCGTCGGCCTTTTGGTCGGCCTGCACGCCAGAGATCGAAGCATTTGGCGTCCCAATGCGATCGATGAAAGCCGGCCTGCGTGATCGATCAAACGTGATCCGCATTTTCGCCGGGGCGATCACTGGATCCTGCGTTGTTTTTGTGCTACTATTCTCGGGAAGGCTGGCGGCATCTGTGTTAGGGATGGCTGCTGGCGAGCTCGTCACATTAGTTTTCCTATGGATCCGTCACGTCCGATTTGCAGAACATAACAGAAGCCATTCATGGAAGCGGCTCCAGGCAAGGCGGGATTGACAACCTGTGCGGAATATTGGTTCTCAGTATAACACTTGACGTAGCAGGATGGGCTCGTTGGAAGTACCCGGCACTCGGACCTTGGCGTTAGTTGTCAGCCGAGATTTGCAGGACTGCAGGCTCGCGAGCCATACTCCAAGAGGAGCCACTCCAGCAGCTCCTCGGCGGCATTCCGGTGGGGGCTGACGTGATCGCATGCGCCGACCGCATTGGCCAGCATGGGTGACCCGACCAGTATGCTCCGCTGGCGCATCATTCCGCCTCCCGCGGTTGGGCCGTTGGGCTACATGGTCTGCCAATTTACGACGATAGTGAACGCGCGATGAAATTGCTGGATAAAATCTTGGAGTGGCTCGCCTACCGCCCTGAGTACCGTCCCAGGGCAAAGCGCTCGTTGTCCAAACACGACCTTAAGGTTCGATCGCCCGGTTCGGACTCCGAGAAGGGGAGCTCCAAAGCGTCTCGTCGATCAAAGGCCTAGCTGTCCGGGTAAGTGTCTCGACGGCGCGGCGTTTGGGTATGGGATCGTCCCGTTTCCGTGGCTCTTGCTCGCTTTGCGTGGACGGCGGTGGATTGACTCGGCCCGGTGATGGCCTGCCCCGCCCACCCCATCGTGGGTGGCATGCCCATCCCCTTCGCCATCCCCGAATGCCGCTTCGAGCGCGTCGTCGAACGCCACCGGGACCGCCTCGTCATCCCGGTGCGCCTGAACGCGGCGAGCCGGCGCGGCCCGGATTGCGGCCGTACCAGCCGGTCCGTCCACAGCCGCTGCCATCGCCGTCCCGCCGACCTGCCGCTGCCGGCATCCCGGACGGCTCTGCGCATCGAGGTGAGACGGTTCTGCTGCCTCGACCCAGCCTGCCACCGCCCCCAGCGATCGCGACGGTCGCCTCAGGCCTGGACCGAGACGGCGCGGCGGTCCGGGCTGCCCCGATCGAGCCGTGGAGCAGCGGACAGGCCGAGGGCCAGATCACTCGGCTCAAGCTGATCAAGCGTCAGAGCTACGGACGAGCGGGTCTGGATCTCCTCAAACGCCGCATGATCCTCGCCGCCTCATCCACGCAAAGTGAGCAACAGCCACGGAAACGGGGCAATCCCACATTCAGCCGGCTGTCTGAGGCGCCCGTGCGCCCAGGCGCGCCTCAAGCTCGGCGATGCGCGCGTGCAACGGTGCCACGGCGGCCTCGATCTCGGCGGCGGTGAAGCGCGGGGTGATGTGCTGCGGGCAGTTCCAGTCGAACGCCTCGACCGCGACGGTGACCAGACCCTCCACCCGCGCCCGATAGCCCGGAACCGCGAGCCGCTCCGCCAGGTCCGGGCGCTCATCGGGCTCGTGGGCGCGCAGGTGCCCGAGCAGCTTCAGACGCCGCCGATGGGGGTAGTCCATGAAGAACAGCGACACCCGGTCATCGGCAGCGGTGTTGCCGGCCGAAACGTACTGGCGGTTGCCCGCGAACTCCGCCCAGCCGATCGTCCGCGCGTCGAGCCGGCGCACGAACCCGGCCGGCCCACCGCGGTGCTGAACGTAGGGCCAGCCGGTCTCAGAGACGCTGGCGAGGTAGAAGCTGTCGCGCTCGGCGATGAAGGCGGCTTCCAAGTCGGTGAGCACGTCCGCCTCGGCCCGCGCGCCGCCGGCCGCCGACGCGTAGGCTGCGCGCGAACCGCGGCGGGTTTGCTCCGCCTGCACGGACGGGGTGAAGGCGAGATCGAAGAAGCGGCGTCTCATGATCGTCTCCTGAGGAGACGGCCGGGACTGCGCGGCCCCGGGCCGGACATGGATAGGGGGCAGAGGGCGCCTCAGCGCTGCGCCAGGGTGCGATCGAGGAAGCCGCGGATCAGCGGACCCATCTCGTCGAGCTTGTCCTCCAGCGCGAAGTGGCCGGTGTCGAAGAGGTGCATCTCGGCGTCCGGCAGGTCGCGCCGGTAGGGGTGAGCGCCCTCGGCCGGGAAGATCTTGTCGTTCTTGCCCCAGACGATCAGCGTCGGGGGCCTGCGCTCCCGGAAGAAGGCCTGAAAGGCCGGGTAGAGCGGCACGTTGCTGCCGTAGTCGCGGAACAGGTCGAGCTGGATGTCCGTGTTCCCGGGGCGGTCGAGCAGGGCCTGGTCGTGGACCCAGTTGTCCGGGTCGATGCGCGAGACATCCGCGACGCCGTCGACATACTGGAACTTCGTCGTCTCCGGCCGGACGAGGACGGCGAGCGCCTCGCGGTTCTTGGCCGACGGCTCCGCCCAGTAGGCCTTGATCGGATCCCAGAACTCCTTCAGCCCCTCCTCGTAGGCGTTGCCATTCTGCACGACCAGCGCGCTGACCCGCTCGGGATGCTTGAGCGCGAGGCGGTAGCCGACCGGCGCGCCGTAATCCATCACGTACATCGCGTAGCGCGTCGCGCCGAGCTGACCGAGCAGGCCGTCCACGATCTCGGCATAGTGGGCGAAGGTGTAGGCGAAAGCCTCGTGACCCGGCGCGTCGCTCTGGCCGAAACCCGGGTAATCCGGCGCGATCACGCGGTAGCGGTCGGCCAGGAGCGGGATCAGGTTGCGGAACATGTGCGAGGAGGTCGGGAAGCCGTGCAGCAGGAGCACGACCGGCGCGTCCTGCGGCCCGGCCTCGCGGTAGAACACGGTCACGCCGTCCACGGTGGCGGTGCGGTAGTGGGTGATGCTCGCCCGTGAGACGGACGAAACCGGGGCGTGAGCGGGCTCGGCGGCCCGGGCCGCAGAGACGAGCGCGGTTGCGGCGAGCAGGGCGGGGGCGATCAGGCGTCTCATCGGGTCTCTCCTCCTGGCCCGGTCACGGCGACGTCGGGCTGTGCCGAGGTCGTGTGCTGCGTGTTCCGGCCTCGCGGTCTGAGGTAGACCCGCCCTGATCTCGGAAGAAGGCGGCTTGCCCGGGAAGCTTTCTCCCGGAAAATGGAAGGATGCCGGCTCAGGCTACAGCGCAGCCATGCGGGCCCGCATGCGTGGGATCGCCCAGTCGAGGAAGGCACGGACCTTGAGCGGCAGCTGGCCGCGCTCCGGATGCACGAAGCTGACCGGCAGCGGTGCGGGCTCGTAGGCTTCCAGCAGCACCCGCAGCGCCCCGGACCGGATCTCGTCCGCCGCTTGGTAGGAGAGCACCCGGGTGACCCCGAGGCCGGCGCGCGCGGCGTCGACGGCGGCCTCCGCCGCGTTCACCGCCAGACGGGGGCGGATCGGGATCGAGAGTGGCGTGGCCCCGCGCCGGAACCGCCAGTCGGTCGTGGCCGGGAAACCCTCGAAGGTGACGAGGTCGTGGGCCGCGAGATCCTCCGGAGCAGCGGGCGTGCCGCGCCGCGCCAGGTACTCGGGGCTGGCGCAGACGACGCGGCGGACCAAGCCGACCCGGGTCGCCACCAAGGCGCTGTCGGCGAGCGGGCCGATGCGCAGCGCGACGTCGATATGGTCCTCGACGAGGTTCACGCTGCGGTCGATCAGCAGCAGCCGGACCGCGATCTCCGGATACGCGACGAGAAAGTCGGTGACGATCGGGACCAGGTGACGCCGGCCGAAGACCACGGGTGCGGTGGCCGACAGGTCGCCGCGCGGCACGCTGTACTCCCCCGTGGCGGCGCGCTCGGCCTCCCGCACCTGCTCGAGGATGCGCCGGGCGGCTGCCACGTAGGCGTGTCCTGCCTCCGTGAGGTCGACGCGCCGGCTGGTGCGGGTCAGCAGGCGCGCGCGCAGGTGCCGCTCGAGGTCCGAGACCTTCCGGCTGACGGTGGTGAGCGGCAGGCGCAGGCGGCGCGCGCCCGCCGAGAGGCTGCCCTCCTCCACGACGGCGAGCAGCACGGCCATCGCGTCGAACCGGTCCATCGCGCCTTCCGTGATCCGGGCATCGGCGTCCCGACGGTGCTGGATAGCCTCATCATCCGGAAGCTTCCACGCCGCGATCCTGTGCTCTCACACGTCGTGTGCCCGAGCAGCAGCTGGCAGGCGCCGATGGTGTTGCCCGCGACGCGGATCGCCGACGTTGCCCGGACATTCTGCGAGACGAAGCGGCAGGCCGCACGAGGCCACGCCCAGGTGTCGGCCCGAGCGCGTCAGAGCCCGACGCCCTCCAGGTCTCCGCGAGGTCCTCTGCCCGCCGCATGCGCGCCTCGTCTTCCGCCGTGACCGGAACGGGACGCGCGTCGAGCCTCAGGCGGCGAGCAGGGGGAACGTGACCCCGAGGGCCCAGGCGAAGGCGACCGCGTTGGTGAGCCCGCCGACCGCGGGGTGCCCCGTCCGGCGGTAGGCCCAGGTGCCGAGCACCCCGTAGATCAGGAACAGGACCACGATCGCCGGCACGATGATGACCAGGAAGAACAGCCGCCCGGGCTCGAGGGCGACGGCCAGCGCGAGCGACAGGAGGAAGGCCAGCTTCGAGGCCGGGTAGGCCCAGCGCGCGCCGCCCGCCCCGCGCGTCAGCCACTCATCGGCGAGGAAGTAGGGCAGCGTGCCCGCGAGCATGGCCAGGATGATCGGCGCCCGCCCGGCTGCCGGCACGAGGGAGGCGACCCAGGCATCGACGAGGCCCCCGAGCCCCAGGACCGCGTAGAGGAACGAGGCCAGCACCGCGCCGATCAGGGCAGCCCGCCGCGGCGGCGCGGGCGCGGCTCCAGCCCGCCGCGAGCGGGCGAGCAGCAGCCCGCCGGCCGTCAGCAACCCGTAGAGCGCGAAGTGGGCCGCGACGTAGTCGGCGACCAGCACGGGCAGGAAATGGGTCGGCGCGACGCGCAGGATCAGCGGCGTCAGCACGGCCGGGCCGACGAGCAGCGCCCACAGCCGATGCCCCGCCAGTCCGGCGCCCGCGGGAGGGTCGGCGACCACCGGCAGGAGCCGCGACAGCGGCCAGGCCAGCAGCACGAATCCTAAGAGCAGGAGCGCGATCCACGGGCCGCGATGATCGAGGACGCGCGCGGCGCGCGCCGGCCGATCGAAGGCGGCGTCGAGCCAGCCCTGGGCCTCGTCCATGGAGCGCGGGCTGAACAGGACGCCGATGTGCTCGACGCCCGGGCTGAAGGCGGCGCGCCGGGCGGTGCCGAGGGCCGGGTCGCCGTAGGTCACGCCCGCCCGCGGCGGCCGCGGGGCGCTGGCGAGCCCGACCACGCGCAGCGCCTCCGCCTTCAGCCGCCCCTCCCAGTCGCCGGCAATGACGAGGAGGTTGCGCGGGCTCGTGGCCGTGGCGGTGCGCGAGAACATCGAGACGGCGATGGTGGCGCCGACATCGGGCACCTGCTGCGCGGCACGGATCACGATGTCGGAGGCCATGGAATGGCCGAGCAGGGCGACGCGCCCGTCGCCCAGGCCGCGCGCGACGGCGAGGACGCGCAGTGTCTCGTCGACCAGCGCCCGGGTCGCACCGCCCTCGCGGGTGACGTCGCCCGGGAGCGGCCGCGGGTTGCGGCCGTGGCCGGGGAAGTCGAAGGTGATCGCGACGAGGCCGTTGCGGGCGAAGGTGGTGGCGAAGGCGGCCATGAGCGGCTGCGAGCCGGCGAAGCCGTGCGCCACGACGACGACGGGCGCCGGTCCGCCGCCCTCGGGGCGATACACCGTCGCGGGGGTCGTGCCGATCACGACGCGTTCGATGCCGAGCCCCGCCTGGTGGCGAAGGAGCATGAGGAGACCGAGCCCGATCGAAGCGGCCGCGACGAGGGCGGATGCGGCGCGAACGAGGCGCCCGGACGGTCGGCTCATCGGTTCTCTCGCGCGTCGGCGTCGGCTTTGGCCTATCACGCCTCGGAACGATCGGCCCTCAGCCGCATGACGTTCCCATGGACGTTATCGTGACGGAGGAAGGTGTCTGGCCGCAGACGGCTTGGCCATATCAGTTGGGGTAGGGTCGGATCCATGTCACACAGTGTCCGGACTGATGGCGCCTCGGCGGGCTCGGAAGCAAGTTTGCGCGATCTCGTCTACAAGGCTTTGATGAGCGCAATCAGCGAGATGGGCATCTATGATCATCCAGGCGAGCCGCAACTTCATGAGCATGAATTATCACATATTCTCGGTGTCAGCCGCACACCTGTTCGAGAGGCCCTGGCGATCTTGGAGCACCAAGGATTCGTGCGGTGCAAGCCGCGACGGGGCGTGTTCGTCATCAAGAAGAACAAGCTCGAAATTGTCGAGATGGTCTACGCCTGTGCTGGGTTGGAGAGCATGGCGGTCCGTTTAGCATGCGCGAAAGCGACGGAGGCGCAGCTCGGAGCTCTTCGTGCAAGCTTCGGCGCCTTCTACGAGGCAGATCGTTCCAGCGGATATGACCGGTACTTTGAGGCGCGTTGGCGGTTCTGTCGCCATGCCGCCACCCTGGCGCAATGCCAAGAGATTCAATCCATGCTTGATCATCTCCTGCTGCATCTGCGGAGCGTTCACGAGGTCATATTTCGCGGAAACGTTGATCTCAGTTATTTGAGGTCTGCTTACGTCGCCATCATCGCTGCGATTGAGGAGCGGGACGCTGAACGTGCGTGCCAACTCGTTCTGGAAAGAGGTTTCAGGTTCGCTCGAGACATCGAGGGCTGCGCCGACTTTCCGCAGTCGCTCACGAAGATCGATTAGGTCTTGGCAGATGCCATCGCCGGGCCGGAGAGGGCGGGTCACCTCTCCGCGGACGGGAGGCAGCGCTCTTCGTGTTCGGGGATCTCTCCGCTCTCGCCGTCGACGGCGAAGCGTCTTGTCTCAACACGGCGCCACCGCCAGGCTATGACGCGAACTTTGCGGCGAGCGCGTCTTTCTCCGAACCGCCGACTTCGTGTCTGCCATCGACAACGCGGCGGCCGAGGGCGCATGGAATCGCAATTGGTATATTGCATGCCAACGGAAAATGAGACATCGTTCGCCCCCTGGTCGTTCGGGAGGGATCCTGGGATGCCATGTGAAGGAGTGCGGCCGATCGGGCGAGGGTGCGGCGTTCGCCGAGGTGCCCCCGCGTGCGGGTGACGATCCCGATGGCGGTCCGCCGGATCGCGTCGTCCCGCGGCAAGCGTCTGACCGCGGGCAATGCCATCCGGCTCGCGGCGCGCTCAAGCGACGTCAAGCGGTCGCCCCTGCTCGGCGAGATCGCCCGTTCCGCCGCCATCGGAGCGCCTGCTCCGGCTGCGGCGGAGAGGATCAGCCCCGTACGGCTCCGCAGACCTGACCGTACAAGCACAGCCGCACGACTTCGCGGCGAATGATGAGTAGAGGTTCCGTGACCCTGACCCAACATCTGATCTTTGTCAGGGAAGCATCACGGCCGAAAATCGGGAGGAACGACGATGGCCCTATCGGCCCAACAACGCTCGGTCCACGACACGCCTGCTGATAGCAGGATTGCAGTCCGTCAGATCCTCGATCGTGTCAAAGCGGACGGGCGCGACGCGCTGACCGCTCCTGAAGGCCGCATCGTCTGTGACGCCTACGGTATTCCGGTGCCGAAAGAGGCCGTGGCGACCTCAGCGCAGGATGCTGTGCGGGCGGCAGAGAGCATGGGATTTCCCGTCGTCCTCAAAATCGTCTCCCCTGACATCCTGCATAAGACGGAAGCGGGCGGCGTCATGGTCGGCCTCTCCTCCGCGCAGGCCGTGGCGCAGGGCTATGAGACGATCCTGGCGAACGCGAAGCGCTACAAGGCCGATGCCCGCATCGACGGCGTGCAAATCCAGCAGATGCTCGCAGGGGGCACCGAGGTCATCGTCGGTGCGGTCACCGATGGCTCCTTCGGCAAGCTCGTGGCCTTCGGTCTCGGCGGAGTCCTGGTGGAGGTGCTGAAGGACATCACGTTCCGGTTGGCCCCTGCGACCCGCGACGATGCGCTCTCGATGCTCGATGGCATTCAAGCGGCCGAGATGCTGAGAGGCGTGCGAGGAGCAGACCCGGTCAGCCGCGAGGCGCTGGCCGACATCATCGTCAAGGTCTCGCAACTCGTCACCGACTTCCCGGAAATCGCGGAACTCGATCTCAACCCAGTCTTCGCGACGGCGCGCGACGCGACTGCCGCGGACGTGCGGATCGTGGTGGATTTCGCGCAGCGGCCCGAGCTGCGGACGCGGTCGCATGACGAGATCGTGGCCAGCATGAACCGCATCATGCGTCCCGATACGGTGGCGGTCATCGGCGCGTCCGCAGAGGAGGGCAAGATCGGCAATTCCGTTATGAAGAATCTCATCAACGGAGGCTACAAAGGTAAAATCTATCCAATCCACCCGAAAGCGGACACGGTTCTGGGTCTCAAGGCCTACAGGTCGGTGAAAGACGTGCCCGGGCCAGTGGACGTCGCCGTGTTCGCGATTCCTGCCCAATTCGTCGCCGCGGCGCTCACCGAGTGCGGTGAAAAAGGTGTAGCAGGGGCAGTTCTGATTCCGTCCGGATTTGCCGAGACCGGAAATGAGGCGGGGCAGCGTGAGCTTCAGGAGATCGGCCGCCGATATAATATTCGCCTCATGGGCCCGAACATCTATGGCTTCTATTACATGGCCAAGAGCCTGTGCGCGACCTTCTGCACGCCATTCGACGTGCAAGGCCAGGCCGCCTTGTCGTCCCAGTCCGGTGGTATCGGCATGGCCATCATCGGCTTTTCGCGTTCGACCAAGATGGGCGTCTCGGCCATCGTCGGGCTCGGCAACAAGTCCGACATCGACGAGGACGATCTGCTCACGTTCTTCGAGCAGGACGACTCAACCCGGGTGATCGCGCAGCACTGCGAGGATCTGAAGGACGGCCGCAGCTTCGCGGAGGCGGCCCGCCGCGTCTCGAAGAAGAAGCCCGTCATCGTGCTGAAGGCCGGCCGCACCTCGGCGGGCGCTCGGGCCGCGAGCTCCCATACGGGGGCGCTTGCCGGAAACGATAAGATCTACGAGGACGTGTTCAAGCAGTGCGGTGTCATCCGGGCGCGCTCGCTGCGCCAGCTCCTCGAATTCGCCCGCGGTGTGCCGGTTCTGCCGACGCCGAAAGGCGAGAACGTGGTCATCATCACGGGTGCGGGCGGGTCCGGCGTGCTCCTGTCCGACGCGGTCGTCGACAACGGCCTGTCGCTCATGGCCATGCCGGACGATCTCGATGCAGCGTTCCGCAAGTTCATCCCGCCCTTCGGAGCAGCCGGCAACCCTGTCGACATCACGGGCGGCGAGCCCCCGGTCACCTATCAGAACACCATTCGTCTGGGACTCGAGGACGAGCGCATCCACGCGCTCATCCTGGGCTACTGGCACACCATCATCACGCCGCCGATGGTCTTTGCGAGAAACGTGGTGGAGGTCCGCGACGAGATGCGCGCCAGGGGCATCGAGAAGCCGATCGTTGCCTCGCTCGCGGGCGACGTGCAGGTCGAGGAGGCCTCGCAGTACCTCTACGATCACGGCATTCCAGCCTACGCCTACTCGACCGAACTGCCCGTCGAGGTGCTGGGCGCGAAGTACAAGTGGGCGCGCGGCGCGGGTATCCTCTAGAGCAACGCCCGAGCACGGCGCAATCGGACGCTGCTCCCGGTCGTTGATCGGGCCGCATCGTCTTCGACGAACCGGCATTCGTGTCGTCGGAGAATGCTCTGAGCAAGAGTGGGGCGCCGCCGTGCTTGGAGCACGGCGTGCCGCCCCGCCCGCTCACGGCGGGATCGGCGCGGCGAGATGAACGAGGGTTCGGCCGGACCGAGGTGGCATCCTCACCAAGTCCTTCGCAGAAATCTCGCGCGCTCGTGAACGGGCGAGATGCGCCAGTACCGGACCTCGGATCTCGGCCGGAAGTCGTTCTCGGCGTCGCGCCCGATCGCGGTCCTCCAGCGAACGTCGAGGACGATTCCGAAGCCCGATTGCGCCCGCGCCCTGAACCCGGTCCCGCGCGCTGGCTTCTCGCGGCCAGACGTTCGATGCAACCCTCGTGACGATGATCAGGCCGTGGGATGCCGGCTTCAGAGCCGGCGGAATCTGATCTGGCCGAAGCCGCCTGGCCGCGCTGCGCCCAGTGTTGCTGTCCTCCGGCAGTTTCCACCTCACTTGATCCGGAATTTGCGTCATGCAACGGTGACGAACAAAAGAGCAGGGTGGCGACGGGCGTGGCGCGTGTCCGGCCTGGGACAAGAGGTAGGGACACTGGAGGCACGCCGCCGAGAGGATGGCTCGACACATGTCCCAAGCGCCGATCGGAACGCCGCACGAGCGATCTCTCGGAACGGGCACCGCGCCCCGCGGCGAGGGGTTCCTCGATGCCGCCGGGGTCGCCAAGCAGAAGCTGATCGAGGCGATCGAGAGCAGTTCCGAAGGCTTCGCGCTGTTCGATCCCGACGACCGCCTCGTCCTCTGCAACGATCACTTCCGGGATTTCCACCCGGGTCTCGCGGAGGTGATCGTTCCCGGCGCGTCTTTCCAGACGATCGCCCGCGCCGCCGCTGAATCCTGCATCGTGCACAAGGAAGGCACGACCGTCGAGGCGTGGCTCGCCGAGCGGATGGCTCATTATCGAGAGCCTCGCGGATCCATCCTCCAGCAACGCGTCGACGGGCGCTGGGTGCAGGTCAGCGAGCGCAAGACCAACGACGGCGGCGTCGTCGCCGTCTACACGGATGTGACCGAGATCAAACGCGCCGAGCAGGTCGTGCTCACGACACAGGGCAGGCTGACCTACCTCTTGACCGCCTCCCCGTCGATGATCTGCAGCTTCGAGGTGGGCGGTCGAAACGCGCCCACGTTCATCAGCGAGAACGTGCGCGACCTCCTGGGCTACGAGCCGAGCGATTACATGGCCGGGCCGGAATTCTGGCTGGACCGCCTCCATCCCGAGGACCGGGACCGGGTCCTGTCCGAATTCCCACGCCTGCTCCAGCAAGGGCACAACGTCATCGAGTACCGGTTCCTGCGCGCCGACGGCACCTACCGGTGGGTGAGGGACGAGCAGCGCCTCCTGCGGGATCCTCATGGAGAACCGGTCGAGGTCGTCGAGTCATGGAGCGACATCACCGAGCACAAGGAGGCCGAACTCGCGCTGCAGAGGCAGACCGCTTTCGTCGAGCTGCTGCAGGCCGCGGCAACGGCGGCCAACGAGGCGTCCACGGTCGAGGACGCCGTGCGGTTCTGCCTGGACCGCGTCTCGCAACATGCCGGCTGGCCGATCGGACACGCCTACGTCGTGGCCGAGGACGGAAGCCGCACGCTTGTCCCGACCGGCATCTGGCACTGCGACGCGCCGGAGCGGTTCGCGCGGTTCCGCGCCGCGGCGGCCGGGATGCGGATCGGCGCCGGCACGGGACCTGCCGGCCGCGCGCTCCTCTCGGGAGCACCGGAGTGGATCCTCGGCGATCCGTCCTCGCCCGACGATCCGCGCGCCGCCGCGGCGGCGGCGGATGGGCTTCGGGCTGGCTTCGGGTTTCCCGTGACGGTGGGGCGCGAGGTCGTGGCAGTCTTGGAGTTCTTCGCCTGCGATGCGCCTCCTCCGGACCCGGCCCTGCTCAGGGTGATGACCAATATCGGTGCGCAACTGGGGCGAGTGATCGAGCGCAAGCGCGCCGAGGAGAGCCTGCGGCAGGCCAAGGAAGCGGCGGAGGATGCGAGCCGCGCCAAGAGCAGCTTTCTCGCCAATATGAGTCACGAGCTGCGCACTCCGCTCAACGCGATCATCGGCTTCACCCGGCTGGTGATGCGCCGGGCCAAGGAGGCGTTGCCGACGAAGCAGTTCGAGAACCTCGAGAAGATCCTGGCGAGTTCCGAGCACCTGCTCTCGCTGATCAACAGCATCCTCGATCTCGCCAAGGTCGAGGCCGGGCGCATGGAGGTGAAGGCGTCCGAGTTCGCCCTGGAGCCCGTGCTCGACCTCTGCCTCAGGACGGTCGAACCCCTGATCAAGAGCGAGGGCGTGCGTCTCGTCCGGGACGTCGAGGATCCGCCCACGATGCTCCGGACGGATGAGGAGAAGCTCCGGCAGATCCTGATCAACCTCCTCAGCAACGCGATCAAGTTCACGGAAGCCGGATCGGTGACGCTGCGGGTCCGCTCGGCCGGCGAGCACGTCGAATTCGCGGTCACGGACACGGGTATCGGCATCCCCCAGGAGGCGCTGAGCGCGATCTTCGACGAGTTCCATCAGGTCGACAACAGCGCGACCCGGTCCCACAGCGGGACCGGGCTCGGTCTCGCGATCAGCCACCGGCTGGCCCGGCTGCTCGGCGGCCACATCGACGTCGAGAGCCGGGTCGGGCAGGGCTCAACCTTCACGCTCAGCATCCCGCCGCGGATCGCCGGCGCGCCCGAGATGGCACCGAGCCTGCCGGAGCCGGCCCCCGCCGCGGCGGCCGTGCCCCGGTCGGGGTCCAAGCTCGTGCTCGCGATCGATGACGACCCGAACGTGGTCTACCTGCTGCAGGAGAACCTCGCCGATGCGGGCTACACGGTGACCGGCGCTTCGAGCGGCCAGGACGGGCTGCGGATGGCGCGGGAGCTGCAGCCGCGGGCGATCACGCTGGACATCATGATGCCTGGCACGGACGGCTGGCAGGTGCTGCACGCGCTCAAGACCGATCCGCAGACCCGCGACATCCCCGTCGTCCTGATCTCGATCGTCGATCAGAAGGAACTCGGCTTCCGGCTCGGGGCGACGGACTACATCGTGAAGCCCTTCGAGCGGGAGGCCCTGATCGGCGTGCTGGCGCGCATCGCCCCCGGCAACGAGCGCGTCCTGGTGATCGACGACGACCCCAACGTGCCCGACCTCGTCCGCCAGTTGCTGGATTCCGAGCACTGCACCGTGGACTGGGCGGCGGACGGCGCCGCCGGCCTTGAGCGCATCGCGCAGGCCCGCCCGAGCGTGATCCTCCTCGACCTGCTCATGCCACGGATGGACGGACTCACCTTCCTCGACGCGCTCCAGGCGGATCCGGTCGCTCGGACCATTCCCGTCGTCGTGCTGACGGCCGCGTCCCTGGACTCGGTGGAGCGCGGCCTGCTGCGAGAGCGCGTGCTCGGCCTGATCGACAAGCAGGGCCTCGACCGCGCGGCCCTCATCCGCGAGGTTCAGCGCGCATTGCCGCTTCCGGAGCCCGCCGCCGTGGAAGGCAGCCGATGACCTGTCCGGAGCTCCGCGCCGAGCAGCCCGCCTCCTTCAGGAACGTCACATGAAGCGGATTCTGATCGTCGAGGACGTCGCGCTCAATCGCGATCTGCTGACGCAGCTCCTGGAGGACGATTACGATCTCGTCGTCGCGGTCGACGGCGCCGCGGGCGTCGAGATGGCGCTCACCCACCAGCCCGATCTCATCCTCATGGACCTGTCCCTGCCCCTCCTCGACGGCTGGGAGGCGACACGATGCATCAAGGCGAACGCGGCCACCGCAGGGATCCCCGTCGTCGCGGTCACCGCCAACGCGATGAGCGGTGACGAGGAGCGGGCGAAGGCGGCAGGCTGCGATGACTTCATGACGAAGCCCATCGACGAGGACCTGTTGTTCGCCAAGCTGCGCCGTTGGATGGGGTGAGTGCGGTCGGGGCCGGGCATGTTCCGGCCCGGAGAGAGGGAGACCCGTGGAGCCAGCACGCATCCTCATCGTCGACGACGAGCCCTTCAATCTCGACCTCCTCGAGCAGGAGCTGGAGCTGCTCGGTCACACGAGCGTGCGCGCCGCGAACGGTCGGGCCGCCCTCGACCGGCTGAATGAGGAGCCGTTCGACCTCGTCCTGCTCGACGTGATGATGCCGGCCCTCGACGGCTACGCCGTGCTGGAGCGGATGAAGGCGCACGAGGCTTGGCGCCACACGCCGGTCGTGATGATCTCCGCCCTCGTCGAGATCAACAGCATCGTTCGGTGCATCGAACTGGGGGCCGAGGACTACCTGCCCAAGCCGTTCGAGCCGGTGCTCCTCGAGGCCCGCATCCGATCCTGCCTCGAGAGGAAACGCTTGCGGGACCGGGAAATGGCGCATCTTCGGACCATCGAACGCGAGCGCAGGCGCGCCGACGAGCTCCTCCGCGCCATCCTGCCGGTCTCGGCGGTGGCCGAGCTGATGGAGACCGGTCAGGTCAAGCCGCGCCTGTTCGATGATGTGGCGGTCCTCTTCATCGATCTCGTCGGCTTCACGGCCTGGTGCCATCGGCAGACCCCGGACGTGGTCGTCGCGGAGATCCAGCGCTTGGCGGAGGCGTTCGAGATCGTGGCGCACGAGCACGGGCTGGAGAACATCAAGACGATCGGCGACGCCTTCATGGCCACCGCCAACCTGCTGCGTCCTCATGCGGATCCGGTCGAGGCGGCCATCCGGTGCGCCAGCGACATGGTGGCGGTCGCGGCTGCCGGCGCGCCGGGCTGGCGGCTCCGGGCCGGCATCCACATCGGTTCGGTGGTCGGCGGCATCGTGGGCCGGACGAAATTCACCTTCGATCTCTGGGGGGACACGGTCAACGTCGCCGCGCGCCTTTCGGGCCTTGGCGGTGGATGCACTCTTCACCTGTCACGCGAGGCTTTCGCCCGCTTGGCTGACCAGCGCGCCGTCAGACCGATCGGCAACGTCATGCTCAAGGGAAAGGGCGAGATCGAGGTGTATTGCCGCGTCCTCACCTCATCGGATGAGGGAAATTAGCCCGTCCGACAATTTCGTTCTCCCCAGATCCTGGACGCGCGAGCAAGAGTGCCGCGGTAAAGGATGAAGACTGGGAAGCAGACCTCTTCGTGGTGGCGGCGAATGGGGTCAACGCGAAAGTGAGATCGAACCCGGGTCGGCGTGTCGAGGTCGCCGTCCGGCCTTCTCCGAATCGGGCGGGCCGCGCAGGCTCGTGGCCCGCACGGTCTCGCCGAGATGCATGTCGGTTCCGCGCCGCCGCACGAGGTCACGGCGGCGTCGCCTGGAGGTTCGGTCCCGCAGAGTGGTGCGACTGCTGCCGCATGGAGGGACGCGCGAAGCGGCAGGCTCTCCGCGGCAGCGCCACGACGACTGATCCGGGATCCGGTTGATCACAGCGGCTCCCGTCTCACGAGCCCGCGCGGCGCCTGAGCGAAGCCCGAATCCGCCCACCCCAGTTCTTGGAGCGTGTGCGCCCTCACGGACCGGCAGGCGCGTCCGCGTTCCGTCCACGCATGTAGGCCTGCGGGCCGCACCCCATCGCGGTGCGGAACGCGTAGACGAAGGCCGAGGTCGAGCCGTAGCCGAGTTCCATCGCCGTCTGCGTGACGCCGAGGCCTCCGCCCATCAGCTCGATCGCCTTGAACAGCCGCAAGCGCCGCCGCCAGGAGCGCAGGCTCATCCCCAGCTCGGCCTCGAAGTGCCGGGCCAGGGTCCGCCCCGACATCCCGAGGTCGCGGCCCCACGCCTCCGGACCGCGACGGTCGGCCGGCGCCGCGTAGAGCGCTTCGCAGAGCCCGACCAGGG
Source organism: Methylobacterium sp. CB376 (assembly GCF_029714205.1). NCBI lineage: Bacteria > Pseudomonadati > Pseudomonadota > Alphaproteobacteria > Hyphomicrobiales > Methylobacteriaceae > Methylobacterium > Methylobacterium sp. CB376. Next base: position 1,736,608 of record NZ_CP121648.1, read on the forward strand.
CGCCCGCGCGCGGCCAGGGAAGCGCGCCCGGAAGCGCTTGGGCGCGCCGCAGCTGGTCCAGGATCAGGGCGGTCACACGGCCGGCATAACCGTCGGCATCCTCCGCTCCCTCGATCGCGGCGGCCTCGACGATGAGGGCCTGCAGCAGGGCCGAGACGCCGAACACGGTCGGGCTCTCCGGCAGGCCACGGCCGGCTTCGTCGGCGATCCAGAGGCTGCGGAACTCGGCACCCAGGAGCGATCCGACCCGGTGCCGCTGACCCGTCGGCAGCCAGACGGCCTGCTCCGGTGAGATCACGAAGGAACGCCCCTCCACGGCCACCGTCAGCACCCCGGAGATCGCGTAGACGACTTGGTTCCAGTGATGCGCATGCTCCGCGAAGGCGTGGCGCGCCGGGATGGACTGCGCGCGGACCGTGAGCGGATGGGGCGGTGCCAAGCCGGGCGGCGTCTCGATCGTCTCCCAGGTCATGCCGGGCTCCAGTTTGGCTGGAATTCTACATAGAATGTCACCTCATCGAAATACAGACAGAGGGCGGTCCGGTATGCACGGCGGGGTCCGACGCACCTGACCGCAGGGCGGGCATCACCCGCGCTGCCACACGACCGAGCCCAGGAACTTGTCATGGCCCACCTCGATCGCCGCGGCCTGCCCCTCTCGACCACCTCCGACCGTGCCGCCGCGCGCTACCGGGAAGGGGTCGATCTTCTCCTGTCGGCGTGGCCGGGCGCGGCGGAGGCCCTGGAAGAGGCGGTGGCGGCCGATCCGGATTTTGCTCTGGCGTACGCGGCACGGGCGCGCCTGCACGCGATGCGCGGTGAGACCGCCGCGGCACGCACGCGGATCGAGAAGGCGCACGAGGTCGTCACCCGCAACGGTACCCTGCGGGAGCGGAGCCACGTCGCGACGTTGAGCCTCGCCGTGACCGGGCAGTCCGCCAAGGCACTCGAAAGCGCGCTGGCCCACGCCGACGCCTGGCCGCGCGACGTGCTGATCCTGTCGCTGCCGCTCGGGGCCTTCGGTCTGCTGGCCTTCTCGGGCATCTCCAACCACGATCAGGCCCGTGTTGACCTCTGCGAGCGCCACGCGGCGCACTTCGCGGCCGATGACTGGTGGTTCGTCTCCTACCGAGGCTGGTCCCATGCCGAGAACGGCGCGGTCAGGTACGGCCGCGACCTGGCACAGCGCGGGTTCGCGCTGCGGCGCAACAATGCCAACGGGGCCCACGCCCTGTCGCACGCCATGTTCGAGGACGGCGCGGGCGAGGAGGCCGAGGCGCTGATCGCGGACTGGCTGCCGGGCTATGACCGCTCCGGGATCCTGCACGGCCACATCGCCTGGCACGCCGCGCTGTCCGCCCTGGAGCGCGACGATCCCGAGCACGCTCTGAGGATCTACGCCGCGCACGTCCAGCCCTCCGTGACGGCAGGGTTGCCCATCAACGTCGTCTCGGACACCGTCTCGCTGCTCTGGCGCATGCAGGCCTACGGCTACGAGGTGCCGGCCGGGCTGTGGGACGATGCCAAGGCCTACGCGAGCGGCCACTTCACCAAGGCCGGCTTCGCGTTCGCCGACGCGCATATGGGCCTGCTGGCAGCCGCAACCCGCGACAGGGCCGCTGCGGAGGCGCGCATCGGCGCCCTGACCGACCTTGCGGCGGCGGGCAGCCTCACGGCCGGTCCGGTCGTGCCCGCGATCTGTCGCGCCGTCCTGGCGTTCGCGGAGGAGGATTACGCGGCTTGCGTGCGCATCCTGGAGCCGGTCGCCGCCGAGGTGGCGCGCATCGGCGGCAGCGGCGCCCAGCGCGAGATCATCGAGGACACGCTGCTCGTCGCGCTGATGCGCGGTGGCGAGGCCGCCAAAGCGCGCGCCCTGCTCGACCGCCGCCTGCACCGCCGCCCGTCGCCGCGCGACACGCGTTGGCACACCCTCCTCACGGCCTGAGAGATCCCATGTCGCACGCTGAAGCCGGTCCGGCGAGCGGGCCCGCGCCCGCTCGCCCTGCGCGGTCCGATACCGGCAACGTCCTCCGGCTGGCGATCGCCCAGGCGCTCGCCGGCGCGAACTCGACGGTCGTCTACGCAACCGGCGCCATCGTCGGGAGCATGTTGGCGCCGAGCCCCGTTCTGGCGACGCTGCCGATCTCGATCTTCGTGGTCGGCATGGCCGCCTGCACCCTGCCGGCCGGCGCCATCGCCCGGCGCCATGGCCGCCGCGCCGCGTTCCTCGCCGGGACGGGCTGCGGTGTCCTCGTCGGCCTGCTGTCCGCCCTCGCCATCGTGCTGGGCTCGTTCTGGCTGTTCAGCCTCGGCACCTTCTTCGGCGGCGCCTACGCCGCGGTGGTCCTCTCGTTCCGGTTCGCCGCCGCCGACGGCGTCAGGCCGGAGCGGCGCCCGCGGGCGCTGTCGGCCGTGATGGCCGGCGGGGTCTTCGCCGGAATCATCGGCCCGCAGCTCGTCACCCACACGATGAGCCTGTGGCCGCCGTACCTGTTCGCGGCCACGTTCCTGGCGCAAGCCGCCGTCGCGGCCGTCTCGGCCCTGGTTCTGCTCGGCGTGCGGCTGCCGATGCCGACCGCGCAGGAACTGGCCAGCGGCCGTCCGCTCGGCGTCATCGCACGCCAACCCCGGTTCATCACGGCCGTGATCTGCGGGGTGGTGTCCTACCTGCTGATGAACTTCCTGATGACGTCGGCGCCGCTGGCCATGCACCTGTGCGGCCTGTCGCAGGAGGACGCCAACCTGGGCCTGCAATGGCACGTGATCGCCATGTACGGACCGAGCTTCTTCACCGGCCGGCTGATCACGCGCGTCGGCGCGCCGCGCGTGGTCGCGACCGGCTTGGCGCTGACCGCGGTCTCTGCCGGCGTCGGCCTGGCCGGCGTGGACGTCGCGCATTTCTGGATCGCGCTGGTCATGCTCGGTGTGGGCTGGAACTTCGGTTTCGTCGGCGCCTCGGCGATGGTGCTGGAGTGCCACCGTCCCGAGGAGAAGGCGCGCGTGCAGTCGCTCAACGACTTCGCGGTGTTCGGGACGATGGCGGTGGGCTCGTTCTCGTCGGGCGGCCTCCTGTCCCGCTACGGCTGGGATGTGGTCCTCTGGATCTCGTTCCTACCCCTTGTGGCGGCGGTGGGCGCCCTGGCGTGGAGCGCGGTGCGCGCTTCCGGTGCCCGCCAGGTCGCCGACGTCGCGGGCCGGTCGAGCGCGTTGTGACGAGGCCGATCTGCCGGGCCATGCAGGTCACGACCTCCGGCACCCTTGACGAGGTCGAGCGGACGACCCCCGAGCCGGGAGCCGGCCCGGTGCTGATCGCGGTTCAGGCCTGCGGGATCTGCGGCGCCGACGCCGCCGCCATCGCCGACGCCCATCCAACGCCGCGGCCGCCGCGAGTGCCCGGCCACGAGGGTGCCGGGCGGATCGTGGCTCCGGGTGACGGGGTGCCGACGCTCTGGAAACCGGGGCAGCGCGTCGGCGTCGGCCGCCTGGGCGGCCACTGCAACGCCTGGCCCAATGCCGCCGAGGGCTGTTTCAGCTCTGCCGGAACCAGCCCCTCGTGGGCGCCTCCCGCGATGGCGGCGATGCCGAGATGGTGCCTGCGCGCGCCACGGGTCTCGTCTCGATCCCGGACGCACTGAGCGCCGAAGAGGCCGCGCCCATCCTCTGCGCGGGCATTGCCACGTTCAACGCGCTCAGGACGTCCGGCGCCGAGGCCGGCGACGTGGTTGCCGTCCTGGGCATCGGCGGGCTCGGCCACATGGTTGCAGCAGGCCCGGAAGCCGGACGTGACCCACATGGCGGCACATTGGCGGCACATTGGCGGCCTGCGGCGGCTGGGCGGCCTAGAGGGCTCCGGGCGCCCTGCAGCCGAGGGCACGTTCGAGGATGCGATGGCCGCCTCGGCCACGTGTCCTACCTTCTCTGCAGCACGCTCAACGACACCGACGGCCCTAGGGAGGGCGCCCTCATGCGTTTTGCACTGCTCGCCGCGTTATGCGCTCTCGCAGCCCCAGCTCTCGCTCAGACCGCGCGGCCCGAACCCGGCCCGCTGACCATCGCCAAGCAAGGCAGCTTCTTCGTCGGCGGCCGCGAGGTGAGGTCCGACACCCTGTCGACCCTGCCGAACTACGACCCGTCTGGCACCATCACCGTCGACCAGATGTACGTGCGCTATCAGGCGCCTGCAGGCCAGGCGGGAGTGCCCATCACGCTCATCCACGGCTGCTGCCTGACCGGCAAAACCTGGGAGACGACGCCCGACGGCCGGATGGGCTGGGATGAGTACTTCGTGCGTCACGGACATCCGACCTATGTCATCGATCAAGTCTGGCGCGGCCGGTCCGCCACGGACCCGTCCGCCATCAACGCGGTCCGTCTCGGCAAAGCGCCTGCCGACAAACTGCCGACCGTGTTCTCCGCCGGGCACGAGGGCGCCTGGGCCATCTTCCGGTTCGGCCACGAATATCCGCAGGTGATGCCCGGCATGCGCTTTCCGCTCGCGGCGCAAGCCGAGTTCTGGAAGCAGATGGTTGCCGACAGCGCGGCGAACCTGCCGACCCCGAACCCGACGGTCCACGCGCTATCCGAGCTGGCGCAGAAGATCGGCGGAACAGTGCTGATGAGCCACTCGCAGTCGGGCATCTACCCGTTCCAGACCGCCGCCCTCAGCACCCAGGGCGTGGCAGGGATCGTCTCGATCGAGCCGGCCGCGTGTCCCGAGCCGACGGCTGATCTCACCCCCTACAAGAGCGTGCCTATCCTCGTGCTGTTCGGCGATTACGTCGATGAGTTCCCGCGGTGGGCGCCGCGCCTGAAGAACTGCCGCGCCTTCGTGGCCGCTGTCTCGGCTGCGGGTGGCAAGGCCGAGATCATCGTGTTGCCGGACATCGGCATCAAAGGGAATTCGCACATGCTCATGCAGGACGACAATAGTCTCGATATTGCTGACATTCTCTTGGAGTGGATCGGCAAGCACATTACGGCAATTCACTAACCTGTAGAGCCCTACTTTATGCTTCAGTGCTTGCCTGCTGATTCTGTGCGGGAACATCGGTTGCGTAAGCGTCCGCTTCCGCTATCACGCCGACGGCACCCGCGGCGAGCACTGAAAGACAGCGGGGTAACGTGCGAGCTTCGATCCGACACGGGGCCGTGACGTGATAGATCAGACCAAAAAGCTCGCGGAAGTCTCGCGCATGGCCAACCTTCTGGCCGACCGCATCTTCCGCGCTCACATGGCTGGAGAGGAGGTTCCGGACGCGCACATGAGTGCCCTGATCACGGCCGGGCTGCTGCTGGACGCGTACGGAATGGACGTGCCGCCCTTGCTCATCCCCATCATGGATCAGATCCGGTCGCGGGCGGCCGCAGAGGCTGAAGCGCATGAGCGTGCTGACGGCGGAGAGGGCTGAGCAGGCATGGTCGGCTCGGGGTCGCTGCCGATGCCGACATCGCGTCTTCGCGAGCGCCCTCGTCAGGCCACGGCACGGCCTGCTCCCGGGTCCGGTGGTGCGGATCACTCCGCCCGGCAACCGCAGCGCTCACCCGACCCCAATCTCGAACTCCATCCCGCGGCCCGGGCCCTGGTCGGCGTAGGTGATGAGGATGTAGCCGCGCTCTGCCAGAGCCGCCTCCAGCCTGTCGCGGTGCTTGCGGTACATCTGCCCGATCGCCAGCGGCGTCAGGCGCGGGTTGGCGCGTCGAAGCTCCTCCACGCCGATCGTGAGCGGAGCACTCTCCCGATCCGCTATGCGGATGATTGCGGATGCCAACTCCGCCGCCTTTGTCTCTGAAGCCGACTTTGCCTTGAACGCCATCCTGATTTCCACGCTTGGTCGCGTTGGGCTTAGCCGCCCTGCAGGTTCTCAGCAAAGTCGTCCGACGCCTCGCGGAACGGACCGAGAAGGGTGATGCTCTCTGCCATCTCCCACCTCCTGGAGCGCATCGTTCTCGCTCTGCGCGGGCTCAACGCGCTCCCGGTTCGGGCGCGGCAGCGCGATGTCGGCGCGGGCGGGTGCGGGCGAGAAGCGGGCCTGACCGACGACGTGTGAGGTGCGCACGCGGCGCTGCACCACGCGGCTCGCCGAGGTCCCGTCCGTGTCGGCGCACCTGCCCAAGGGACCGCCGCCCACAACAGACTTCTTACGGCGGGAGAGTGCTGCCGCCGCACAATCGAGGACGGAGCCGCACGCGCCGTCGGGCCGCGCCCTGCCAGGCGGTCAGCGCCGCGCCCCCGCCCCCGGGTGGGCAGTCCGCTCCAGCGCCGCGAGAGCCCGAGCGTGCGCCTTGGCCTCAGTCTCATGCGGCCGATCCGACCGTTCCAGGAGCTTGCCATGCTTGCGGATCGCCCAGCCGAAATGGCCTTTGGGCGTGGTGAGCGGTGACACTTCGATCGCGAAGGGGTGCAGGCTGTTGTTGGTCATCGCGGGTCTATCGCATGTCCGGGCCGCCATGGCCAGTTTCGGCGCTCGTCGTGCGCCTGCCGGCCTTGGCGCACGCCGCCCGGTGGCTGCTCCGGCCGCTCAGCGTGACCAACCGCCCGGCTCCCGCTCAGACGGCCGGTCGAGGCGCCCGGCATCCCACCGAGTCGCCCAGGGGATCACGGGGCTGCGCCTCGCCAAGGGCCGGCAGGCGCCCGCCCCGCCGTTCCGATGGCCGCTCGACCAGGGCGCCCGCAGGCTTGCTGCCTCGTCCGCGGGGGGCAGGCGCGGATCCGGGGCATGTCGCAGAGAGTTCCGGCATAGAAGAGTGTGCTTGCTGCATGGGCGCACTCCGTTTCCATGGGACGATATCGGGCCCGCCACACAGCTTGACTGACTTCGTCGTCGTGGGCGAGCAGGCGGTGAGCGGGCATCGTGCCGTGCTGTTCGGAGAAGATTGTCTTCGGCCGTTGAACGTGCGCGCCACGCCCGTCGCAGCCTCGTGTTGCCCAGGCGGATCATGTTCTGACACGCCATCCTTGCGGATTGAAGCGTCCGAGAGACCGTCGTTGGTCTCACATGACACCATGTGCCACTTGGAGCATCCCCGGCCGGGGAAGCTCATGGAACGTCGGTTCCGCGCGGCCACGACTGACGACGCGCTCCCGACGACGGGCCGAGGGCGGTGATCGAACGATCCCCACGCCACGGCCGTTGAAGTCGGTCCTCAGACTTGATCTGTGGCCTGGCCAGAGAACGAAGCCGATGCATACGCTTGCAAAGCCCGACCTTCCTGCGGCGCACGCTCCATTGCCGGCGAGCGCCGAGCACGGCTCGAAGACGGGCTTCTGGGCGCTCACCTTAGGATCCATCGGCGTCGTCTACGGCGACATCGGCACCAGCCCGCTCTACGCGCTCAAGGAGTCGCTGCACGCGGCCAGCGGCAGCGCCCACGCCCTCACTCGCGAGATGGTGTTCGGCGTCGTCTCGCTGATCCTGTGGGCGCTCATCCTGATCGTCACGCTCAAGTACGTGCTCCTCGTCATGCGGGCTGACAACAACGGCGAGGGCGGCACCCCCTCCCTCGTCGCCCTGGCCCAGCGCGCGCTCGGCCACCACGGCGGCTTCGTCATCGTGCTGGGCATGATCGGGGTCGCCCTGTTCTACGGTGACGCGATCATCACCCCGGCCATCTCGGTCCTCTCGGCCGTCGAGGGCCTGAAACTCGTCACGCCCGCCTTCGAGCCCTACGTTCTGCCGATCAGCCTCGCCATCCTGATCGGCCTCTTCGCCGTCCAGAGCCACGGGACGGCCCGCGTCGGCACCTTCTTCGGACCGATCACCGCCTTCTGGTTCATCGTCATGGCGCTCGGAGGTTTGAGCCACATCGCGGACGATCCCGGCATCCTGGCCGCCCTCAACCCGGCCCACGGCATCCGCTTCCTGCTCGGCCACGGCACGGCCGGGCTCCTGGCCCTCGGGGCCGTGTTCCTGGCCGTGACGGGGGCTGAGGCGCTCTACGCCGACATGGGACATTTCGGGCGCTCGCCGATCCGGACGGCCTGGTTCGGCCTCGTGCTCCCGGCGCTGGCCCTCAACTACCTGGGGCAAGGCGCGATGCTGCTTGCCCACCCGGAGCGGATCGAGAACCCTTTCTTCCTCCTCTACCCCTCCTGGGCCCTGCTGCCGATGGTGCTGCTTGCCACCGTGGCGACCATCATCGCGAGCCAGGCGGTGATCACCGGCACCTTCTCGATCACCCAGCAGGCCATGCAACTCGGCCTGCTGCCGCGAATGCGCGTCCAGCGCACCTCCGAGACGGAGAAGGGGCAGATCTACATTCCGCGGGTGAACTGGTGGCTGCTGGTCGCCGTCGTGTTCCTCGTATTGCTGTTCGAGTCGTCGAGCGCGCTGGCCGCCGCCTACGGCATCGCCGTGACCGGCGACATGGTCATCACCGCGTGCCTGCTCTTCACCGTCGCCTGGAAGTTCTGGCGCTGGTCGCCGGCCCTGGCGGCGCTGGTGCTCGCGCCCTTCCTGCTGATCGAGCTGGTGTTCCTGTCGGCCAACGCGCTCAAGGTTTTCCATGGCGGCTGGGTGCCGCTGACCATCGGGGCCGCCCTCGTCACGGCGATGTGGACGTGGCGGCATGGCTCGGCCCTGATCGCGGAGGAGATCCACCGCCGGTGCCTGCCGCTCTCCGAGTTCACGCGGATGGCCGAGACCGGGTCGGTTCAGCGGGTGGCGGGCACGGCGGTGTTCCTGACCGGAACGCCGAGCGACACGCCCGGCGCCCTGATTCATAACGTCAAGCACAATCGGGTGCTGCACGCCCACAACTTCATCCTGCACGTCGTGACGGAGGACTTGCCGCGCCTGACCGACGCGGAGCGCGTCACGGTCAGGCGGCTGTCCGACGCTTTCTCCTGCGTGACGGTGCGGTTCGGCTTCAAGGAGATGCCCGACCTCCCGCGCGCCCTGGCGGCCGCCGGGCTCGACGAAGCCAGCCTGTCCTACTTCCTGACGCGGCGGGTCCTGGTGGCCTCGCCGGAGACCGGCATGCCGGTGTGGCAGGACCGCCTGTACATCGCCCTGGCGCGCTCGGCGACGGACGCGTCGCGCTACTTCGGCATCCCCGTGGACCGTGCGGTGGAGATCGGTGCGCAGATCAAGATCTGAGGTGGGTGGGGCCTCGCGCACGGCCGCTTGAGCGGGCCCGCTCAGCCGATGTCCGGCCACGCCCGCGGGGGCAGGTCATCTGCGCCGCGAACGAGGCGTCAGGCGCCGGATCGATCCGCTGGGCAGCGGCATCACGTCGATCATCCCGCGGCGGCCCGACACTGACCCGACCGCGGAGGCCATCGGGCCGCCTTCGGGATTTCGAGACCGCTCACCTGTCCTGCGTCCCAGGGTGGGCGAAGGCAGCGATGGGCGCCGCCCGCGGATGAGGCCGGTTTTTCCCTGGTCCGTGACCGGGCTCCCGAGAGAAGGGAGCCCGGCCGAAGCACCGCACGTTCAGCCGATCACGCACTCACCGCGACGGGGCGGTGGAGTTCGTCGGGCTGCTTGGGGCAGTGGTCGACGTGCCCGCGCCTGGAGCAACCGGAGCGATCCCCGGGGCCGGCGCCGTCACCGTTCCGGTCGCCGCGGGAGCACCACGCTCCGGCATTCCCTTCTCGGCGTTGCTCTTCACGCTGCCGGGGTTGTTCATGTTGCTCTCGGCGCTGCCCGGAGCGGTCGTGGTCTGCGCGAAAGCGGCACCTGTCAACGTGAGCGTGGCAGCCAGAGCGAGTGTTGTTGAGCGCATGGGTTCGCCTCCGAGATGGACACGGCCCTCAACGCGCTTCGCTGCCAACTGTTCGAGGGCTTTGCGCGGCGGAGAACTGGACCATTCGAAGCGTCACGCAACGCAACACCCCGCTCGCAGGCGTGCTGGGCGGGGGTGCTGATCTGCGTTGCTGCGGTGCCGCTCAGGCAGCGAGCTTGGCGGCCAGGATCTCGTTCTCGTTGCTGGCGACCAGCGGCAGGGCCGGGGCGGGCGCGCGCGGGGTCATGCGATCGGCGGCGACCAGGACCAGCGACGCGTTCACGGCAGCGGCGGCGACGAGGCTGAGCAGGGCAAGGGCGATCATCTGAGGCGTTCCCGAGTGGCGTTGTGCGATGCACCATATGTGGCACTGCACAACGCGCTTTGGTATGCCACATGCCAGATGGCTGGCATGCGATGGCGGCATGACCGCTCACGCCGGTGGCCTCGGCCCAGGATCGGGGCGGGCAGCAGTGGGGCCAGGGTGATCCCGACCTGTCGGCCTAGCCGCTGCGGCTCGCTCAACGCCGGCCGTGGATCAGGTAGCCGAGCAGGTATCCGACAGCGACGGCCCCCAGGAGCGCTCCAAGCGGCGCGTCCTGCGTGTACGGCCTGACCGCCTCATTCCCGCGCCGGTAGACTTCGTCAGCACCGGGGAGGCCTTGGCGGCCTCTCCTCAGCGCATCCTGGGCCAGATCAGCGGTCTGGTCGGCCAAGCGGCTCGCCGCGTCCTTGGCCTGTCCGACCAGGTTCTCGGCGGTGCCCCGAGCCTCCCGGAGGGCGCCTTCCGCTTGGGTCTTGGTGTCGCCAGTCAGGTCACCGACTGCGCCCTGGACCTGGCCAGCCACCTTGTTGGTCTCCCCGGTCACACGCTTCTCGTCCATCGCTCGTCTCCTCCGCTCGCCAGACGCACGAACGCCCAGCGGAGGAGTAGGACCTCGCCGGGCGCACGCTGCAGGGGAACTTCGCTTCGATGGAGGAACGAGACCGCGGGCGTTGGGTTCCCCGAACCGCCCCGGACACGGGGCTGATCATGGGCGAGACGGACGCAGCAGAGCCATTGTCACCTCTCGAACCTGCTCTGGAACGGTTGCGCCGGGCGATCGGTGCATGAAGCGGAGCGGCAGGCGGACCAGTCGCAAGGGCCGCCGCGGGCAGGACTGCTGCCGCTGCCGAGGCCTGAAGTATTTCAGCGGGCTTCTCGACCACGCGGAAGTCGGATACGTTCCAGGAATTGACGATAGGCTCCGGGGATGACCATGCCTTCGGCCAAGACCTCTTCTCAAGACGGCGGATCGCCAGCCGACAATCCCGGCCATGCTCGGGTCGGAGACATCTCTGAAAAAGAACTCGACACAGTGACTGGCGGCTCCATTGCCGGAACTGGATGTTTGACTTAGGATGCAACCCGGTACGAGAATAGGTTTATCGAGATAACGACTCCTCAGGGCTCTCAAAGCTCTGGCAGTGGCGGCGGTAAGGGGCTTTGATGGGTCCAGATCTGCTCGACCCGTAGGTCGGGTCGCTGCCGCCGCATGGTTGGAGTCGGCGGCCGCAAGGTGCCGCTGCCGCCTTGCGGTCTGACGGCCGTAACGGTTCCGTTCACGCCCTCCGCCGCCTCAAGCGCGATCGCCGAGATCGAGCCGACGACGCCGTCACCTGCTCGGCGATCTCGGCGATGTGCGCCCGGTCGCCGTCCGGACCCGCGACCACATCATTCCTGCCATGGCTGCCTCTCCCGGAAACGGGGCTCTGCTCGTCGTCGCGCGTGAGGGCGGCCCGTGCGCACAAGCCCCCGTATGGGGCGACGAGAGCCCGCCCTGGCAGGACGGGCCGGTGGAGGCGGAGTCCCACCGGGTCAAGCGGCGCACACCGCGGCATGGCACGATGTGGATGCTCGCCCGCCCTGCGACGGCGGCGCGGCAGGACTCTTCGGGATCTCCTCCCCGACCTCGGGCCGCTCCTACGGAGCGGCCTTCCTTTGCTGGGTCGCCCCTCGCCCGCGCGAGGCTCATTCCTTCGACGAAGGACGCCGCGATCGCGGCGCGGCGCTCTCGCATGTGCTGCTACGCCGACCCCGTCGTGCTCAGCCTCCCGCGCGGGGGCCGTCACGAGGCCGCGCGCTCCACGAGCCACAGGATCAGCATCGCAACGAGCCCGGTGACCAGTGCCTGCGCGACGACCTGCGCTCCCGCGCCCCATCCGAATTCTGACCCGAGGTATCGCTCGAGGGCGATGCCGGCGAGCGCGCCGAACCCGCCCGCGATGAACACGACGAACCGCCTGCGGTACCACGGTCGAGGATCCTGCGGCTGGGCCATGGTCGGCGATGCGCCTCCCGGGTCTCCCAGTTGGCTGCCGGTGAGGACCGGCCCGTCCGCTCAACGCGTGCGAGGGCGGCCCGTTCGCATGATCCCACGGGTTGGGATGCCTCATGATGCCCCCGGGCAGTCCTCGCAAGCACCGGCGCGCCCCGGGCCATCCGCCAGTCGAGGGCCGATCTGTCGGCCTCCGGCGAGGCCTCGCGGGTGGGCGGCGCGACGTCCGCCTTGCCGCGCAGGCCGGCCGCCTCTGGCCAGGCCACGCCGCGGCGTTCCAGGCGATCAGGTCCGCACCTGAGGCGGCCAGCCCATGGCCGGTACCCGGTCGGGGCGCACCAGACCTTCGCGAGGCAGGGGCGGATCCGCGCCGCCCTCAGCCCACCGGATACCGTCTCACGGCCCTCATTCGGCAGGCGAGTACCAGATCGGCGACGTGTAGGCGCGTTCCTGCAGCGATGTCGGCACTTCGGGCCTCAGTTTCACCCCGTAATACTTGGCGTCATAGGTCGTCCATCGGGGTGTCGGGATTTCGAGGACCCGGCCGTAATAGAAGGCCCGCTGTTTCGGGTCGAAGTCAGGATCCTTCCAGACGGAGATCAACTCGGGGCTCCCGATGCTGTTGCTCCAGGTTGCGCTCGCGACATCGACCGTGTTGCCGACCGGCGGCAGCTTCCCGTCGCCGCCCGGCTTGCGCTCGCCCGACCACGCGACGTCATAGACCTTCTCCTGCATCTCCCCCCGGTCGTCCAGCCAGCCCTTGACGATCTGGTAGCGGTCGAGATTGGCCCCGATGGGATCCTTCAGGGCCGCCACCAGGAAGGTCGGGGCCTTGCCGGGAGGAGCCGCGCCGAGATCGCCGCCCATCGGAACGCCCTTGGAATAGCCGGCAAGCGCGGGGCTCCTGGTCCTGGCATCGGCCGGCTCGAAATCGAATCCGCCGAAGAAGCGCACCAGCATGCGCGGGCCCGTCGTCGCATAGGTCTCGCGACGCTCCATCGCGTCGAAGAGGGCCTCGCGCGTGTTCTCCGTCGCCCACACGGCCGCGTAGCCGGAGGCCGAGGTCTCCCACTCGTAGATCGTTCCGGCCGCGCCCTTGACGAAGACGCGGCTGCTGCGTTCCGCGCTCGGCTCCATCGCGGACGTCTTGCCGAAGTAGTTGTCCTCCTCGACCGCGCTCAGCCCGGTATGGGAATCGGTCGAGCCGACCAGGCCGAACTTGTAGGGATTGACGCCCGTTTCGGCCTCCAGCTTCAGGCCCAGCTTCAGCCCCGAGCGGGCATACTCGTACTGCAGCATGTCCGCCGTCTTGGGCGCGGTCAGGTCCAGATTGCCCTTGTCCCAGCGCTCGAAATTCGCGAACTCGTCGTTCGGGGAGAGATAGGGGTGGGTCTCCCCGTCTCCTTTGATCTGCGTGGCCTCGTAGAGGCGCTCCCACTTCGCCCGAACCTCGGCATAGCCGCGGTCGATGCGCCGGCCGGTGCCGGGCTCGACGATCGGAAACATGCGGCCGTTGGAGACATTGCCGTTGTGGGCGATCGCCAGCAGGCGGCCCCCGGTCTTCTCCTCATAGGCGGCCATCCACGTCCAGAGATCGCGCGGGTTGTCGCTCCCGAAAGGGGCCATCGTCGTGTAGGGCACGATCCGGCTGGCCTTCTCCCCACCGTCGCGGAAGATGACGTTGCGGTGAAGGTTGTTGCCCGCGGTGTTGGAGGTCCACTCGTAGCCGATGAGGGCCGTGAACCGGCCGGGATCGTTGGCCTGCTCCGCCGCCTTGACGATCTCCTGCCAGGCCGAGCGAAAGGGGCTCCCGTCGGGTCGGTACACCAGGGCCTTGGGGAAGGTGCCCTGCGAGAAGGCTATGATGATCTCGATGGCCGCGTCCGCGCCGCGGCCATCGAGGATCATGTCATGCCATTTCCGGCCGGTCGGATCGGCCAGAATGCTGGCCTTGCCGGCTAGCAGGTCCGGGAAGAAGCCCAGATTGTCCGAGTGGTCGGCGACGACGAGGAAATCGAGAGGCCGGGACAGCTTCGCGGGCTGGCCGGAGGAGGCGGTGACCTGCTCGCCCCTGGCGAAGCGGTAGGCCTCGCTCGGCCCGAGCCGGGCGCCGAACGCGCCGGCATCGAACGAGAAGGATGTGTGCAGGTGGGTGTCGCCGAAGAACGGCCGGCTGGGAAAGCTGCGGTTCGCGTAGGGCGAGTAGGGGCGCTTCGCCGGGTAGAGCTTGTCGGCGGCGTCCTTGGTCAGCGTGCCGACGTCGGTCGCCGTGCCGTCGGCCGCCAAGGCCGGCACAGCAAAGGAGAGACCCGTCACGCCGAGCAGCGCGAGCTTCAGGATCGTGCGGTGAGCCATGGTTGCCTCATCGAACCGAGGTTCAGAACTGCGCAACGCGCTGGATGACCCAGAACATCGCGACGGATCCGATCAGGTAAGGGGGGACGAACTGCGTCCAGTGCGGAAGCGGGCCGCCCAGGCGCCGGAGAAGAACGGCAAGCGCCAGCACGGCGCCGACGAACAGCAGCTGGCCCGCCTCCACCCCGAGATTGAACAGGAGCAGCGCCACCGGGATGTGCCCCCCGGGCATGCCGATCTCGCTCAGCGCGCCGGCGAAGCCGAAACCGTGCAGCAGCCCGAACGCGAAGGCGACGAGCCAGGGCGCCTGCGCCGCGAGCCCGGGCCTGCCCCCGCGGGCACGGATGATCTCGACCGCCACGAACACGATCGAGAGCGCGATCACCGCCTCGACGGGCTTGGGCGGCACATGGACGACGCCGAGCGCGGCCGCGCTCAGGGTGATGCTGTGCGCGGCCGTGAAGGCCGTGATCGCCCAGAGGAGCCGACGGGTCGAGTCCGTGACGAGGATGAGACCGAGCACGAACAGCAGGTGGTCGAACCCGAGCAGGATGTGCTCGATCCCGAGGGACAGGTACGTGCGCGCGACGCCGATCCCGCTCTGCGCCGCCGCGATCGTGGCCTGCGGTGCCGCGGGTGTGAGCCGATGCGCGAAGGAGCGCCCGTCCGCGAAGCTGACGCGCAGCAAGGCGTCGGAGACCGTGCTCTCGAGGCCGACCAGACGCACGCTTTGACCGGAGAGGCCGTCCTTGGCGCGAACCCGCCAAGTCTGCACCATGGCCCCATCGGTCCTGCGGGAGACGACGGGGGACAGGGGTTCGGCCTCGCCCGAGAAGCTGACGCGCAACGCCAACCTGAGGTCCCCGCGCATCGGCGTCTTCAACAGCACGTCGAAAAGGCCCGGTGCCTCTTCCCGCAGCTCAAGGTAGGCGGGCCGGACCTCGTGGGCAGAACTGGCCGAGCCGCCGATCACGCTCAGCAGACCGAGACAAGCCGCGACGGCGCAGAGGCGGGCCAGCATTCCGGGACGCTCCCTCATCGGGCTGACGGGGCGGCTTCGCGACCGAGCGGGCCCACCATGGGCGGCGGCACGCCTGCGTCCCAGACGACGCCGTACTTGTCTCGCAGCCTGCCGAGATAGGCGTCCTTCAATTCGCGCTCCTTCGCCCTGTGCCAGTCCTCCGAGACCAGGTTGCGGACCTCGTCGTAGCCGCGCAGCGCGCCTTGCGCTCGGCTCGAGACCAGCACGAGGTGGGTGCCGTAGGCGGACTCGACCGGGCCGCTCCACGACCCCACGGGCAGGGCGAAGGCGGCCCGGGCGAAGGCGGGGCCGAACAGGCTCGACAGGGCCTGGAGGTCGATGTCGGCGAAGCTGGAATCGAGGGCCAGCGGGTCCCCGTCCGGCAGGGTCTCGGTGGCGCTGGCCGATGAGAGCAGGGTGCGCGCGGCGCTGGCCTCCGCCGCGGCCTGCGGCCGGCGCTCCGGGCTGAAGAAGATCTGCTGGAAGGACAGCCGCGGCGCGGTCCGGTAGCGTTCGGCATGATCCTGGTAGAAGCGCCGAAGCTGGTCTTCGCCGGGCTCGGCGATGCGGGCCGTGTCCTCGACGAGGAAGCTGAGCTTCTGCGCCAAGCGCCGCCGCACCACCGTGTCCTGTCGATCGAGGCCGAGCGCCCGGGCTTCCCGCGCGAGTAGTTCCTCATGGAGCAGCGTGGTGAGCAGGTCCGTCATCTCGTCGGGGGTCGGGTCCCGTCGCCACTGGCTCGAGAAGGTGTCCCGCACCCAGCGGACCTCGCCCTCGCCGATCCTGATCGGCTCCGGCTCGCGCGATGACGGCGCGCTCCGGTTCAGCCAGGAATAGCCGCCGAACAGGACGGCACCAGCACACAGGAAATGCAGAAGCGGCTCTCTCAGCAGCTTGCTCAGCAGCTTGCGAATCCCCGCCGCCATCGGATTGGCTGGTCGCATCCTCGTCTTCTCCATCCCGACGGGCGCATCACCGTCACGGCCGGATCTCGGCAGGGAGCATCGCGAACGGGCCAGCAGGATTGCGGACGCATCCACGAGACAAGTCGCACGAGACAAGTCGCACGAGACAAGTCGCACGAGACAAGTCGCACGAGACAAGTCGCACGAGACAAGTCGCACGAGACAAGTCGCACGAGACATGCCGCGCCGCTGCGTTGCGCGCACCGCCTCGACCGCCTCGCCGGGGCTGACGAGGCAGAGGCCAGGGCACCACCGGCCGGCAGACCCACGCGAAGTCTCGCGCTCGCCGCTCGCATCATCCGAAGATCCGCCCCTCCCGCTTGATCGCCAGGGACAATCTGCCGGCAGATGGGGACAGCGCGCTCGTTGGGGGCACTCGTGGGGGCAGCGGAGAACGCGGCGGCTCCTTTGCCGCCGAAACTGCCTCGATGCCGGAGCTGTAAGGTCCTGTCCCTTGCGATCAAGTCATGAGAACCCATGAGGGCTAAGATGAAGCATCCCTGTCCGTTCTATGGCTGCCGCGGAGGAGGTCATGAGGTCATGACGAACTCACACGCAGGCGCCGCCGTCCTGATGCTCTCGCTTCTCGCAGGGGCAGCGGGTGGAACCGGCCGAGCCGAACCCCGTGTGGTCCTCGCGCAGGGCAGCGTCACCATCCCCAGCGATGCGCAGCTGGAGCGCATGCAACGGGAAGCGATCAGCACGCCCCCGCTCGACGTGAGCGAGGGCGCGCAGGGGGGCGGTCAGGGCGCACGGACCCGGCAGATCGAACGGCGTGATCACGGCGGCGATCGGAGGCGCCCGAAGCACGATGGCGCCTGCGACGATTGCTGAGCGGGCCCGGGAGGCGCGTCCACGTCTGGACTAGGCTCGCTTGGATTGGGCCATCGCCGCATGGCGGAGCCGGAACCGTCCCTGGGGCGCCAGCATGATGCGGCCGAAGCGCCCGGAGCGGGGTGACGATGAGGAACGCGAAGCCCGTCGATGCCGAGCCTGACCGGGCGGGCCCGGAAAGCTCCGTCGCCGTCGTGCCGCGGCGCAGGGGATGGGGCCGAGCCCTGGCCCTCGTCGGGGTGCTGCTCGCCGCAGCTGCCGGTTTCGGGCTCGCGCATGTCTGGTCGCCGCACGCCAACCTGCGCATCACCACGGGCCCGCCGGGCAGCGCGGCCTACCGCTTCATCGCGGCCTTCGCGTCCGTCTCCAAGGTCCAGCATCCCCGCGTCAACCTGGAACTCGTGCAGGTGGACGACCTCGGGGGGAGTGCCAAGGCTCTGGAGGAGGGCCGGACCGACCTCGCGATCGTGCGCAGCGACGCGGCCCCGCCCGCAAATGCCCAGACCATCGTGATCCTGCGCAGGGACGTCGTCGCCTTCGTCCTGCCGCCCCATAGCCACGTCAGCTCCGTCGCCAACCTGGCGGGCAAGACGGTCGGCATCCCCGCCGGGCCGCTGCAGGCCGCCAATGCCCGGGTCCTCGACACGGTGCTGGGCTACTTCAACGTCGCCGCCAAGGATGTGGGCAGGGTCTTCCTGCCGGTGGACGACCTCGCCCAGGCCGTCCAGCAGAAGAAGCTGGCCGCGATCCTCGCGGTCGGCCCCGTGGCCCCGGGCGAGGTCGTCGATGTGGTCGCGGCGATCGCGCACGCGACCAGAGGGACGCCGACGATCCTCGATCTCGACGAGGCGGAGGCCATCGGCAAGCGCTTCCCCGGCTTCGAATCGATCGACGTGCCCGCCGGGGCGTTCCGGGCGAGGCCCGCCACGCCGAGCGACACCGTCACGACGCTCGCCGTCACCTACCGGTTCGCCGCGTCGGAACTGATGCCCAACGTCGTGGCGGCCGCGATCGCCCGCTCGATCCTGACCACCAAGGCCAAGCTCGCGGCCATCACGCCGCTCGCCAACCAGATCGAGGCGCCCGACCCCGACGACAAGAGCCCGATCCTGCCCGTCCACCCGGGCGTCGCGGCCTATCTCAGCAACGGGGACCAGAGCTTCTTCGACCAGTTCCAGCAATATTTCTATGTCGGCGGCTTGGTCATCAGCCTCGCCGGCTCGCTGTTCGCGGCCGTCTCGAGCTACTGGAGCCGGCGGAGGTCGGAGGAGGATTGGCGGCCGATCAAGCGGCTGGTCGAGATCGCCGACCGAGCGCCTCGCGCCGAGGCGCCCGAACTGGTGGCGCTGGAGGGCGAGTTTCAGGGGCTGGTGTCGTCCGTTCTGGGCCGGTCGCCCGGGACCATGGCAGCCGATCAGCTGTCAGCCTTCTCGACGGCCCTCGCGCATGCCCGGCACGCCCTGGATGGCCGGCGCGCCGCGCTCGGCCCCGATACGGGCTCCCGGCCCGCGGCCACCCTGGTCCATTCCAGGTAACACGAGGTGCCCCTGGCGGCGCGCCGTGAACCGATTCCGGGGCTGGATCGGGCCCGTCCTGCGCGGCCCGTCCTGCGCGGCATGGCCTCGTGTCCTCAGGAGCCGAGGGGGCGACCGGGCTCGGAGCCCGATCCCGCGTGACGCCGCCCGGCAGGCCCCAGCAGGAGCGCGCGCAGCTGCGCGCCACCGGTCGCATGGTCGATCTCCCGGTACGTGAAGTACGGGATCAGCGCCACGAACATCACCCAGGCGAAAGTCGCCAGGCCGCGCGGGCCGCCGGCCATCTCCGGCAGGACGGCGCGTGGCGGCTTCCCGTGCCAAGCCCCGACCAGCAACTCCTCCAGCACGTAAGCGGCCGCCAGGACCGCCGTGAACAGAAGCGAGCGGTACAGGATCACGTAGAGGAGCGGCCCTCCCTCCAGGCGCCGGCCAATGCCGGTCAGGGACCCGACCTTCGCCGCCTCGGCGATCAGCATGAACTTGGCCAGCACCAGGGCATTGATCAGGCCGAGCGCGTAGAAATGATAACTCGGAAAGTGTTGAACCTCCTGGTCGACTTGGGCGTAGATATTCACGCTGAAGAGGATCAGGGTGCCGAAGATCACGACGAGGTAAGAGGCGAAGCCCAGGTAGCGCTTCGCCTCGGCGGCGGCCCGTCGCGCCAGGGAGTGGGACGTCGTGCTCGCGCCGGCGCTCGCCTGATCCTGCGGGCCAGGAGCAAGGGGGGCAAGCTGTCGTGGGGATACGGGGGACATCGCTCGTTCTCCGGGGCTCCCGTCAGCTCACGATCCTCTCAGGATCCGGCGCGCCTGGGCGACCGCGTCCTCGCAACCCCCCGGGTCTCCGGCTTGGTCGGCGCTCCGCGCTCGGGCGAGCGCGGCCCGCGCCGCCGCCGCCGCGCCGCCCTCGCCGAGAGCCACTTCGGCCTGCAGGATCGATCCGGGCGTCGGCTGCCGGTGACGCATCGCAGCCGCACTTTCCGGGGCCGTGCGCCCGCTCCCGGCCTCCTGCTCGATCCTGGCGTCCACCTCGCGCTGCAGGCTCTCGATCGCGCCCGTGCAGGCTCCCGCGTGAAGCGGCCCGGTCAGAGCCAGCCAGATCACGGCCCCGACGAGGGGGCGCCGCGGCCACGGGTTTGCCCGGCGACGAAGCCGCGGCCGGGGATCCGCCGAACCGGGCAGGCGCGCGCGCCGAACCTTCGTGACGACAGGTGATGCGACGACGGACATAGCCCACTCACAGGGTTGGCGGCCCCGCACCGGCGTTGCGGCGCAGGGCCTGACGGGTCGGGGTCGGGCTGCGAGCTTGACCGGGTGCTTGCTCTCGATGGTGCGGATCAGGCGGCGGGTCCGCGCGATGATGGCCAATTCGTCCGCGAGGCAACTTTCCAGCAGGACGCCCCATGCGGCCCGGCCGTCAGCGTGGACACCCTGCGAGGCTAGGCCGCTTCGCGACGACCCGCTTGATCGAGCGCGACAGTGTCCGGCGTCGCTGGAGAAACGCATGCCGGGGACCGCCTCGACGCTGGCGCGGCGGGACATGGAGGGCGCCCTGGGCAGTCAGGACTTGGCGGCGACCGCTTTGGGCTCGGGTGCCGGCATCCTTGTCGCTGGACGTGGACGCGCAGGCACGCTCATGGGACGCGCCTCGGGGTGGCTCCGCGTCCCGCGGCGGGAACACCCCGTTGCGGAGGCTGGTTGGTCAGGCAAACCCCCTCACGAGGCCTGTCCGAATGCCGAGGCAAGACGAGCGGAAAAGCCCCCCTGCAAGGACGACCTTTCCGCCGCCTCAACCGGAAGGACTGGCTCCCGCCCTCATCCGCAACATCCGGACGCTGCAGGAGCGCAGGAGTGCGGCCGAGCGAGCCGCCTCCGCGCAGGAGCGCGTGGCCGAGGCGATCACGCGCTTCACGGGCAGCATGGCATTCGTCTACCTGCACGTCGTGCTCTTCGGCTTCTGGACCCTCGTGAACGCGGGGCTGCTCCCGATCCTGCCAAAGTGGGACGAGTCCTTCGTGATCCTGGGCACCTCGGCGTCCGTCGAGGCGATCTTCCTGTCGACCTTCGTGCTGATCAGCCAGAACCGCATGGCCGCGGCGGCCGACAAGCGAGCTGATCTCGATCTTCACATCAGCCTCTTGGCCGAGCACGAGGTGACGAAGCTCGTCGCGATGGTATCGGCCCTCACGGAGCGGCTGGGCATCGAGACGGAAGCCGATCCCGAAGTCGATGAGCTCAGACAGGATGTGGCGCCCGACGCCGTGCTCGATGAGATCGAACGGAGCGATCATACCAAATCCGCTTGATCCCTTCGGGATGGCGGATTTGGGCTTCGCTCAGGCGCCGCGCGGGCGAGTGATACGGGATCCGCTTCGATCAAGCGGATCCCGTATCACTCCTGATCAGCGGCCGTGCGGCCGATGATCGACCTTCCGGAGATTGCCTCGGTCGCTTCCGGCGGATCGTCTCAGCCGGCGGAGGACTCCTCATCGCGCTGACACGCTTCCGCCTGGCGTCGCTGTGGCCGGGGGGCTCGCGCGTCCGGCGTCGCGCGGCCTGAGGTGCCATGACGCGCCACGTCCGGACCGTCGACACTGCCGCCGGATTGGCCGCCCGGCGCCCGACGGCGGTCCTTCGAGGCCGACGATCGCGCCTTTGATCCCCACGCCGATCCGCGTAAGCTCCAGTATAGAGCGTGAAGAGCCCGCCATGGCATGACCGGGTGACCTGGGCTGAGCACCGCGTGCGCGTTCTCCTGACCGAAGGCGGCAGCACCTCTGCCCGCCAAGCCATCACGGCCCTGGCGCTCGCAGGACACGAGATCGCGTTCTGCGACCCGGCGCCGTTCTGCCTCGGGCGGTTCTCACGCTTCGTCTCTCGCGGCTACCGCTGCCCGCCGCTCGGCACGGATCCGAAGGGCTTTCGGCGGTTCCTGCGCCAGGTGCTGGCGCAGGACAGATTCGACGTTCTTCTCCCGATCCACGAGCAGGCCTACCTCGTCTCCCGCGTCGCCGACGAGCTGCACCCGCTGGCGGCCCTGGCCGTTCCGGCCTTCGCCTGCTTCGAGCGCGTTCAGACGAAGCTCGAATTTCGCGATCTCCTGACCGAACTCGCCCTGCCTCAGCCGCGAACGATCCTCCTCGACGACCCGCGCGGCATCGCCCGGCACGAGGCTTACCCTTTCGTGGTGAAGGCGGCCCTGGGCACGGCGAGCCGCAGCACGTGGCCGATCCGGTGCCGGGCGGACCGGGACCGCGCCGCGGCCGAGATCGCGCGGACGACGGCCGCGGGCGAACCGATCCTCGTGCAGGAGTGGGTGAGCGCGCCGCTGGAGCAGGCCCAGGCGGTGTTCCAGGAGGGGCGCCTCGTCGGATTTCACGCCACGCGCCGCCTCATCGAGGGAGCCGGGGGTGGAGCGGCCCTCAAGGAGAGCGTCCACCGGCCCGGAGTCGCGGGCGACCTCGCCCGAATCGGTGCACACTTGGCCTGGCACGGGGCCTTGTCCGTCGACTACTTCATCGACGAGAGCGGGGCGCACCCGCTCTACATCGACGGCAATCCGCGCCTCGTCGAGCCGATGGCCGCCACCCTCGCGGGCCTCAACCTCGCGGATCTGCTGGTCCAGGTGTCCTTGGGACGACCCGTGCCGCGCTGCCTCACGGGGCGGCCGGGAATTCGCACACGCCTCTCGTTGCAGGCGCTCCTGGGTGCGGCGCTCCGAAGCGGCAACCGCCGGGCCGTGCTCGCGACGGCCGCGCAGCTTCTCGCGGCCTCGGGCCCGTTCGCGCAGGCGCGGGAGGAGTTGACCCCGGTGCGTCTCGACCCGCCGAGTGCCCTGCCGGTGATCGGTGCGGCGCTGGCGCTTCTCGCACGGCCGGGCGGAGCCGGGGCGGTGGTGCGGCGCGGATGGGGCGCTCATCTCCTGACGCCGGAAGCCATGCGGCAGATCCGTGAGATGGCGTGAGCGTCCGGCCCGCGGGGGCCGCAGCGTCGCGGCCACCCCACCCGAAGGCCGGACACGGCGCACGGCCGTTCGGAGCATCTTGAGCAAGATCAATTGCACATCACGGTGGGGCGTTAGCATTCTCTATCGATCTGCTGAGGCTACCGATGCCCTCCGTCGATCTCGTCACGGGTGGATGCGGTTTCATCGGCCGGAATCTGGTCGCGTCGCTGCTTGCCGCCGGGCGTACCGTGCGGGTGTTCGATTGCGGCGACCCGCACGGCCTTCCGGCTTGCGTCGAGTATCGCCGCGGCTCCGTGCTCGACGAAGCCGCGCTCTCGGCCGCGATGAACGGGGTCGGGCAGGTCTACCATCTCGCCGGGATCCCGCACCTGTGGTCCGCCGACCGGGGGGCCTTCGCCCGCGTCCACGCGAACGGGACGAGGTGCCTGCTGGCCGCCGCGCCTGCCGCGGTGCGGGTGGTCCATTGCTCGACCGAGGCCGTGCTGCTCACCCGATCGCGCGACGTTGCGCCGGTGCGCGGGGACGATCTCCCGCCCCTCGACCGGATGTCCGGTCCCTATACGCGGTCGAAATGCCTCGCCGAACAGGCAGCGCTCGCCGCCGCGGCGGCCGGACGCCACGTCGTGATCGCGAGCCCCACGGTGCCGATCGGGCCCGACGACCGGAACATGACGCCGCCCGCGGCCATGCTGTCCCTGTTCCTGAACGGGCATGCACCGGTCTTCCTTGATTGCACGCTGAACCTCGTCGACGTGCGCGACGCAGCCGAAGGGCTCCGCCTCGCGGGCGCGCGGGGGCGTCCTGGTCAGCGCTACGTGCTGGGCGGTGAGAACGTTCGGCTTCGGCAACTCCTGGCCAGGCTGGAGCATCTGTCGGGCCGGCCGATGCCGTCCGTGGCGCTCCCGGGCGGCATCGCCATGACGGTGGCGGCCGTGGCCGAGTGGGCCGCCGATCACCTCACGCGACGCCCTCCGGTCGCCACGCGCGAAGGTGTGCGCCTCGCGCGTCGCTCGGCCCCGTTCGACGACGGCAAGGCCCGCAGGGAACTCGGATACAGGCCGAGACCGATCGACGAAGCCCTGGCGCTGGCGGTGGCCTGGCTCATGAGCGGCGCGACCTCGCGCGGCGATGCGGCCGCGCCGGGCGCAGGCACGGCTGCTCAGGGTCACGCTCACCCGGTTGCGCCCATCTCGCGCAACACCTCGGACGCGGCCTGAGCGGAACCGCGGTGAGCGGCCCCGTACCGCTCGGCGAGCCCGCGGCCCCGCCGCTCGGGACGGCACGAGCCGGCCTCCATCCAGCTGGGCCCCGTGGCGACCGAGTGAACCACCCCCCGGGCTTCGCGGAGGCCGCCTGGTTCGGATCGGGCGGCCAGGGCCTGCTCCTGCGCCCGGGCATGGCGGCGCGCCTCGGCCTCAGCGGGATCCGTGCGGCCGACCGGTTCGAGCTGCCGGCGCGTGTTGCCTCGTCGCCCGATGCGGGGCGTTGGTCCTATTGCTGGTCACGATTTGTTAACCATGGCAATCCAAGTGTCAGTCGCGGTCCGCATCCACGTCCTCGATCACGATGGGCCGCACGCCTTCAAAAGGCGCCCGGCACGGTCACGCGTCCGGGCGCCTCTTCTTTTGGCGCGGATCGCGGCGAGTCCGTCGTGCGTGGCAGGAGGGGCGGCGGCCGGGCCGGCAGGTCTGGTTGACCCGGGCGCCGGTGCGGCGACCAGCCCCCGCAGGATCCCTCCCGGCAGGTGCTTGGCGCGGCCTTCGCCCGCTCTGGTCCGCGACGCGAGCGGACGGGTGATACGCGATCCGCTTGATCAAAGCGGATCGCGTATCACAGGCCTGAGCGAAGCCGACATCCGCATGGCCGACATGGGAGATGGCGAAGCCATCAACCGGATGTCGGATGAGGATGTCCGTGGGGCGCGCCTCGCGCCCGGTGAACGCGTCGCGGCCGGGCCGCCGCCATCGCCGGGTCGGGATGTCCGGTTCGGTTGGCTGCAGGCTGCCGCGGGCTGCTCGATGCAATCCTGCCGGCAGCAGAACGCCCGGCGGGCATCCCAACCCGTCCTGCTACCCTGGGCTGCCCTTGGGCGTCCGAGCGCGGCGTTTCGGATCGGCGTGAGGCGATGTGACGTCGCGGCCCGGTGCCTGGACATGGGGCGGCCTTCGCTGGCCGCGCTGATGGGCGCGCGGTGCCGGCCCCACGGGTTGATCCGCGGCTGCCGGGCCGGCATGAGCCGCGACCACGCGGCGAGCCTCTTCGATGGTCATGCCGCAGGTTGTCAGTCCTTGGAGGGCGCCCAGGGCCCGATTGTACTCGGGGAGGTTGGCGCACCCGGGAATGCCCCAGGCTCGGGCCGCGATGGGCGCCGCGACTGCTGTCACCAGCGCAAGTACGGCAGCACTGTTCTTGACCGACAAAGCCGATGCTCCTCGCGGTCGATGCGCGAGCGGGAGGTATCTCAGGTCGCGGGCGGGTTCGGCAAGGTTCAAACCCGGCCGACCCGACGCTGGGCCGATGCTTCCGGCCCGGTGCCGCCAAAAGCTCTGCAATTTTCTCGCATCTCCCACTTGCCACGGCCAAGCCATGCGTTAACCTGTCTGTAGAAGGCGCCGTTGTTCGAACATTCGGCGCGAGATGCTGACGAAATTCAGCATTAAACGAAAAAATTTGCCACGTGTCATGGCGCAGACGTGGCTTGGCGCCCGATCTATGTAGCCAATTAAGAAAAAAATGCGCTCCATCACGTGACGGGGATGGAGAGCTGGGAGAACTTGCCTTCAGGGAGACGAGCATGCGTAAGCTTGGTTTCGGTGTCGCCACCGTCGGCCTGATCGTCTGTACGGCAACCACCAGCTTGGCGGAAACGGCGGCCGACCGAGCGGCCTGCACCCCGGACGTGTGGCGTCTCTGCAGCAGCGAGATCCCGGACGTCCCGGCGATCAGGGCGTGCCTGCGACGCCAGCGTAAAATCCTCAGCACCGCGTGCCGCCAGGTCTTCAACGCGCTGGATCGCGCTGAGATGTCCTCCGCCGCCATCGCCCGGTAGGCGGGCCCGGAACCTGCGCAAGCCGCGCGCTCGACGCTGAAGGCCGGCGCGCGGGGAGGGCGGGCACCCCCTCATCCTCGACGCGGCGCAGGCGACCGACCTGGACTTGGCGGAGGCCCGCAGGACGCTTGTCCGGAGGCCGATGGTCGCCGGTCGAGGAGACCGCCCGCGGCCCGAGCCGCGCAGGCGCCAATCGCGATGCTCTTGCGGGTCCCAGGAGGGACCGACGCGCGCTGCGGCATGTCCGAAGGAGGGAAGGTCCGACCTTCCGGTGAGAGACGTCCTGGGATCAGTCCGGGCACCGGTGAATGTCGGTTTCGAACGTGCCTTCCCTCTCGGTCATATGCCATGTTCCACCCTGCCCGGGTGTGAAGGCGATGTCCGAGCCCATCGTGCCGCCCCCGCGGAACCGGCACGAAACCCCGAAGATGATCTTAGTGCCCTCGCTGCGTCTGGATTTGATCGCGCAGGTCCCGCCCGAATACGTGATATTTTGTGGTGTGATCGCCACCTTGAGGTTTGCGGGATCGCTGTTGTCGCCGCGGCAGGGGCGATTTTGCAGGTAGCGGCCCTCGATGGCCTCCTCCGCCCGGGCCGCCGCGTGGCCCAGGGCCATCACGGCGACGACGATGCCGGCGCTCCCGCGGAGCCCCGGTCGCGATGGATGCGTTCGCGAAGGGGCTACCAGCACATCATGCGCTCCGCCCGGCCGCACAGGGAGCCAGCTTCGGCACTTCATTGTTGACCCGGATCAAGTAGCCTTGCCGAAGATCATGTTCTAATTCGCACCTGCTGATCGCGCAAGTTGGACTCCGGAATGCCGCTCGTCCTGACCCTGGCGCTTCGAAATCTGTTCCAGGACCGGCTCCGCTTCGCGGCCGCGGTGACCGGCATCGTGTTCTCGGTGGTTCTCATCCTGGTGCAGATGGGCCTGTTCTACGGCTTCGGGCGCATGGTGACGCTCATCGTCGATCATACCTCGGCCGACATCTGGATCATGTCGAAGGGGACGCAATACTTCGAGGACCTCTCGATCCTGGACTCGGACATGCGGGAGGAGTTGCGCGCCCTCGACGGGGTGGCGGACGCGATTCCGGTGGTGGCGGGCTTCTCCGCCTGGATCCCGCCCGAAGGCGGGCTGGTCGGCATCTTCGTCATCGCCTCGGACCCCGCTTCGGGCTTGGCACCGTGGAACATCGTCGAGGGCGGGCTCGACGACCTCGCGGCCCCGGGCACGGTCACCCTCGAACGCTCCTACGCCGCCGAGCTCGGGGTTTCCGCGCGCGGCGAGGCGGCGCAGGTGCGCGGTCACCCGGTCACGGTCGGCCCGGTGACCTCCGGCCTCCGCTCCTTCACGACCAGGCCCTACGTCTTCGCCGATTTCCGCAACGCCCGGTCCTATGTCGGGCTGCCCGCGAATCTCGTCACGTACTTCCTCGTCAGGATGAAGCCCGGAGCCGACCTCGAACGCCTCCGTCAGGACGCCCTCTCGCGCATTTCCGGCATCGAGGCCCTCACGCCGGATCAGTTCCGCGCGCGCTCCCGCAACTTCTGGCTCTATCGGACCGGAGCCGGCGCGGCACTCGTCGCGGGAGCCTTGCTGTCGGTGATCGTGGGAACGGTGATCATCGCGCAGACGCTCTACTCCAGCACGAAGGAGCACCTCTACGAATTCGCGATGGTGCGGGCGATCGGCGCCTCCAACCGCTACATCTACCGGGTCATCGCCTGCCAAGCGCTCGTCAACGCGCTGATCGGCCTCTCGGTCGCCACCGTGATCAGCATCGCGGTCGGACACCTCACCGCGACGAGCATCATCCCAGTCGTCATCACCCCCGGCCTCGTCACGATTGCCTTCGCGGTGACGCTCGTCATGTGCGTCGCGTCAGGGCTGGCTTCGATCGTGCGGATCATCCGCGTCGATCCCGCAAGCGTGCTCACGCGATGAATGCGGCGATCATCGAAGCCGAACGGGTCAGCAAGACCTACGGGCGCGGGCCGACCTGCGTCGAGGCATTGCGGACGCTCGATCTGACGATCCGCAGCCACGAATTGACCATCCTCGCGGGGCCATCGGGCAGCGGCAAGACGACCTTGCTGTCCATTCTGGGCTGCATGCTGACGCCCACGAGCGGCACCGTTCGGGTCTGCGGCGTGTCGGCCCGCGACGCCCGTCCCGAAGCGCTGGCGGCCATCCGGCGGCAGCACATCGGCTTCGTCTTCCAGTCCTACCACCTGTTCTCGACGCTCACCTCGGCGGAGAACGTGCAACTTGCGCTCGACGTTCGCGGCGAGCGCGGCCCCGAGGCGGTGGCCAAGAGCGTCGCGGTCCTCGGCAGCGTTGGTCTGTCGGCCAAGCTGAAGTCCTTCCCGCGCGAGCTGAGCGGCGGCGAGCAGCAGCGCGTTGCGATCGCGCGCGCCCTGGTCGCCGATCCCTCGATCATCCTCGCGGACGAGCCGACGGCCGCGCTCGACACGGAGAACGGCAGGAGTGTCATGGCCATCCTGTCCTCGATCGCCAGGGCGCGAGGGCGCGCCGTCCTGGTCGTGACCCACGACGCGCGGCTGTTCCACTTCGCCGACCGGATCGTGCAGATCGAGGATGGCGCGATCATTCGCGAGACTCGGCCGGACGCAAGCGGCAGCGGGGCGCCGGACCCGAATGCGTCCCGCGCAGGCACCTGAGGCGCGTTCGTCGCCCGCGCGCGAACGATGGTCCCGTGCGCGAAGCCGACCCGCTCGGGATCCAGCATGGTGCCGGGCGGCACGCTGGCCTGGACCAGCATTCGTCGGCAACCCTCACGATCTCGTTCTTGTTCGATCGCATGCAACGCTATCGCGCGGCAGCGAATCCGGCATGCCCCACAGTATGCGGCGCGTCCAGGCTGGGTTTGATCTAGCGCAATGCGGAGAAGCCTGTCCGATGTACGCTGGGGCCATAACAGAACGAAGGGGAGCGAAGCGATGCAGGTGAGAGGGGCGAAGCCGCAACTGATCGTGCTCGTGGCCGAGTCGCAGGCCTTGCCCGGCATGTGGCTGGAGGACATCTTGACCGACGCGGGGTGCGGGGTCAGCGGCCCCTATGCCACCTGCCGAGACGCGATCGAGAGCCTGGACGCAGCCCCTCCCGACTTCGCGCTCGTCAGCGTGAACCTCCGCCAGGGTCCTTGTTTCGCGCTCGCTCACGAGTTGCGTCGGCGAGGCATCCCGTTCGCCTTGATCGCCGGTTCCGTTCCCGTCCCGCCCACCTTCAGCGACGTGCCCGTCCTCGACCGCCTCTTCTGCGAGGAGGATGTCGTGAGGGCCGTCCCGATCTACGCAGGGTCGGCGCGAGTGATGCGGCGGATGCTCGCGCGGGACGCCGTCACCATCCGCCTCGCTCACGAGCCGGGTTGTTTCCGCCATCGCTCTGCGAGCGGGATGAGGGGCGCAGGTGCGAATGCCGGCTTTCGGCTGTCCGCCGTCGGGTGATGAGCGGCCATCCCGGCGGCACGCGCCGAAGCTCCGGCAACGCCGCCGAGCGGAGAGAAGCAGGGGCCGAGTCCGACCGCTCGGCATGAGCCGCACTCTCCCCGCACGGCGCGGCGCGCGGGCATTCTCCGAACATGTCCCGGAACAATGGCTGCCGCCGGCCGCGTGCCGACGGTCGTGTCCCTGGCGGTGGACCCGGCGGCCGCGAGGGAGCCCGCCTGGGGCCCCTCCGTCGCTCGATCGGCGTGAGCCGAGTGCTCTCGCCGTCAGATCTACTCGGGGGGACGAAAGCGTGCGGACGCGGGTCCGTCGTAGAGCTGGCCCTCGCGATCGTAGGCGCCGGCGAACGCGCGGCCGCCCGGGGCCTGCGAACAGACGAGGCCGTGATCGGGCGTCTCCGTCACTGCACAGGCCGCCGTGGCGGCGAGCGCCCCCGGGAGGAGCCGGAAATCTCCCCGCTCCGGGGCCGTGAAGCCGGGGCTGCCGGTTCGCCCGTGGCTCTCGATCCCGCGCTGCCGCGTGAGCGCGACCGGAAAGCCGTTGCTGCTGACGTCGTGATCGAACGCGCTCGCGAGTTCGGGACGGTCGTGCCCCTGCTCGTCGACCGGCAGCCACCGGAAGCAGTCGAAGAACGGGCTCGATCCGGTCTCGCCGGGATAGCGCGCGAGGTCGTCCCCCCGCACCACGCCTCGGCCGCAGGTGCTCGCGTCGAAAGTCTCGGGCCGGGTCCGGCACAGATCCGCGTCATAGCCGGGCGCGTCGGGCTCGCAGAACAGCAGGGCATTGTTCCAGTGCCGAAGGTTCGCGGCGGCGCCGATCCCGGTCACGGGCGAGCGCAGGTACCAGCTGTTGTTGAACACGTAGATCGGGCCGTGCTCCGCGTAGCGGTAGGAATCGGGCTCCGCGCCCCGCGGTGGAAGCGCGAGCTTGACGACCCGGCCCTGGAGGCTCGCGTCGCAGGTCTGATCGCGGGGATCCATCCAGGTGACCTCACCGGAGGGCGCGACGCTCTCGACTCCGACGGCGAGCCAGCGGGCGCGCGTGAAATCGAAGCGGCGGTCGAGCTTCGGGTCGAAGGCCCCGCCGGCCTCCGGCTTCTCGATGGGCTGACGCGCGCAGGGCGGCAGGGGAGAGGGGCGACCGGGACGGTCGATCGCCGGAACGTCGTCGAACCAGCCGCGGTTGCCGTAAACGTAGACCGGCCCGCCCCCCATGTCGTCGAAGGAGAACCACGCGTGGGAATTCACGATCCGGTTGCGGGCGATGCGCACCTCCATCGCCCAGGTCTCCAGTTCGACCGGATTGTCGCGCACGAAGGCGAACAAGTTGTCGTAGATCCAGACGTCCCGGTTGAACGGGCAAGTCGCCGGCGACAGGGCCGATGCTTTGAGATCCTCGCAGGCGGCGGCCTTGACCCGGAGGCCGTTATAGGCCGACAGGACGGTGTTGCGGCGGAAGATGATCGGTCCGCGCACGTCGGCACCGCCCAGGAGCGCGCCGTTGAAGTGGTCGTAGGCACCGTGGTGGGTCACTCCCCAGGGAATGCTGCGCCAGATCAGGCCCGCGCAGCCGAACGCGCCGACCCGGCCGTCGCGGCAGCGGAACGGTCCCTCGCGCGTCAGGGCGGCCTCCTCGTAGCCGCTCGCGTCCTGCACCCAGGTGACGTCCTCGACCACGAGCGTGTCGGCGGGGCGGTCGGGGCTGCCGCGCGCCGCGAGGCCGTAGCTGCTGCCGATCACCAGGGAACGGCGCAGCGTGACGCGCCGGCTGTCGATCGCCCGGACGGCCGCGAGCCAGCACCCCTGGAATGTCAGATCCTCGATCGCGACGCCGTCGGCGCGGTCGATGTCGAGGCAGGCCGCCTCGGCGAGCCGCCCCGCCCGCCCGATCGGCATGGCGAGCCGCGAGCGGCGGCCGCGGTCCCGCTCCACCGCCGAGGCCGCCACGGTCAGCGCGCCGAGGAGATCCGGCGCCCGGGGAACCGCGAGCGCCGTCGCGAGGTCGCCGCAGGGCTGCTCGACGTCGGCCTCCGGCATCGGGCAGCCGCGGATCTCCTCGATCGTCCGCCCGACCATCCGGGTGCGCAGGCCGAGCCCGCGGACGACGACCGGCGGGGCGTCCCGCTCGCCCGCTCCGGACAGCGTGACCCGCCGGGCATAGCGGGTCACCGCATCCGGCGCCGGGCTGTCGGCGAGGAGCTGCACGACATCGCCCGGCCGCAATCCCTGCAGGGTCTCCGTCGCGAACGCCTCCGTGCGCGGGGCGACCATGCGGCCGTCCGCGCCGTATCCCGGGCCGCCTCCCTCCGGCGTGACGTAGATCGTCCGCGCCGCGGCAGGGTGCGCCACCAGGAGCAGCAGCCCCGCCGCGAGGATGCGCCGGAGCCGTCCCGCCGGCAGGACGGGACGGGCCTTCCCGGTGCCGGCCGCGTCGTCGATCGCGCCCATCCTCGGTTCCCCGGTCGAGCCGGACTCATACGCCATCCGGTTGAGTGCTTCGCCATCTCCGATTTCGGCCATGCGGATATCGGCTTCGCTCAGGCGCCGCGCTCAGGCGCCGCGCAGGCGCGTGATCCGGGAGCCGCTTCGATCAAGCCGATCCCGGATCACTCGGCCGGTACCGGCTCGACGTCCTTCGTCGCCTCCGCGCCGCTGGCACGCTTGGCGGCCTCGTAGGCGTCCCGGTAGCCGCGGGCCACCGCGCGCACGCCCCGACCGATATCGGCGTAGACCTCGTCGGGGAGGTTGGCGAGGGAGACCCGCAGCGACCAGTCGGGTGCCTCGAAGCCCCCGCCGTTGAGCAGCACGATCCCGTGCACCTCGGCCAGCCGGAACGCGAGGTCGAGGGGGTGGACCGTGCGCTTCAGGTACTCCACCGCCTCCTCGCCGATGTTCTTGCGCGCCCAGAACTCGAAGTCGATCAGGCCGTAATAGGCGTCGAAGTTCGGATTCGGCGTGAGATGCAGGCCGAGGCCCTCGATCATCGACCAGACGCGCCGGTTGACGATCTCCATGCAGGCCTCCTGGTAGGCCTTCTTGTCGTCCATCAGCTCCGAGAGCGAGAACAGGCTCATCATCACCTGCTGCGGGAGGGAGAGGCCGGCGGTGTGGTTGAGCGCGATGTCGCGGCTGTCGGCCACGATGCGGTCGATGAACTTGAGCTTGCGCGGCTCCAGCGTCAGCGGGCCGTAGCGCCTGTCGAGGTCCGCCGTCACGTCGGCCGGCAGCTTCGCGATCATCTTGTCGAAGATGTTGTCCTCGTGGATCGCGATGGCCCCCAGGCGCCAGCCTGTGCAGCCGAAATACTTCGAGAAGGAATATACGCCGATGGTGTTGTGCGGCAGTTCGGCCATCAGCGAGCGGAAATCGTGCACGAAGGTGCCGTAGACGTCGTCGGTGAGGATCATCAGATCCGGCCGCTTGCTCTTGACCAGCTCGGTGATTTTGGCGATCGTCTCCGCGCTCATCGCCATCCCGGTCGGGTTGCCGGGATTGACGACGAAGAAGGCCTTGACCTTGGGATCGAGAAGCTTGTCGATCTCCGCATCCGTGTACTGAAACTTGTTCTCCTGTGGCGCCTTGATGTGGACGACGTTGAGCGCGTAATCCTCGAGATGCGTCATCTCGAGATAGGGCGTGAAGATCGGCGTGCCGAGGGCGATCGTGTCGCCCGGCAGCAGCAGCCGGTTGGCCTTGAGCGATTTGAACAGGTAGCACATCGCCGCCGTTCCGCCCTCGACCGCGTAGAGGTCGAACCGGCCGGCCGGCGCGCGCTTCCCGCACATCGCCCAGATCAGGTATTCGTGCACGATCCGCTCGTTGTGGACGAGCATGCGGTCAGGCACCGGGTAGTTGTCGCCGACGATCGAATCGACGAGCTCGTGCACGAAGGCGTCCGGATCGAACGCGAACGCCTTCACGGCGAAGGGCACCATCGCGGCCAGGAAGGAGGCCCCGGGCAGATCGGAATGCCGCTCCAGCCACGCGTCGAGCCGGCCGGCGATCCCGGCGGCCTGCGGCATGCCGCCGAGCCCCGCGGGGTGGCTCATCACGCGCCTGCTCTCGCTCATCGCGAACTGGCCGAGCAGGAAGAAGGCGTCGCGCGGCGTCGTCGCGACCCAGTTCGGATTGCCGCGACCCGCGTTGAGGAACGCCGATTGCGTCCGGCGGGACGTCTCCTTGGCCAGTTTGATCAACTCGTCCTTGATCTCGAACGGGCTGAGCGACTCGAAGTTCTTCAGGTTCAGCACATCAGTCATCGTCATCCTCCCGGAGATATGAATTGTCGTGCAAGACAATGGCCGTGACCGTGCCGCAGGTGACGAGCCCGATGGGGCCGGGGGCGGGCCGACGCCGAGAGCCGGGGCCCTCGTCCTAGAGCGGATCCCGGAGCCGATCCCGGCAGCGGCGCGGACCCGGTCTGCGCCGAGGTGGCCGCCGACCCGATCGCGACGAAGGTGCGGGTGAGGGTGTGGCCGATCCGACCTCGGTCGCGCCGGCGATCGCGGGCTGCGCGACCGCGACCACCGCCGGCAGGGTTGCCGTAACGTGTCCGGGACCGGGTCCCGCGACCTTCCTCCGCGTGATCGCGAGGCCGGACACGAGGGACGAGACGATGGCCAGATCAGGATGAGCACGGGACATCCTGACGCGCCGGTCGGTCATGGCCTCCCTCCCCGCATGGCCGCCCGACCGAGGAGGCCCCCCTCGAGGACGAGGCGGTCTCCGCGGGCAGCCGTATCTCGACTTCCGTCAGATCGCGTTGCGGTCCGAAGGCACAGCCGAGGCAGCGTTTCCTAAAGTGTTTACGGTGCGACCGACCGGGTGCTTGATCGAACGGGACACGGATCGGTACGCCTTCACTGAATTACGTAAAATCTCATTGCCACAGATCTTGTGCGGTGCGAGGGTATGGGCGGTGGCGGCTCTATTCAGCAGGAATTGCGACGCAGCATCGCGCGGCTTGATCGCTTGGCTCGGGCGCGGCGTGGCGACCCACTGATCACGCCGGCCGGATCGGGCGCATCCGCGAGCGCGACGGCGCGCGCGACATCGGGAGGGCGCGGTGGGTCAGGTGCGTCTGCGAAGCCCGCGTCGGCCGGACCGCGAACCTGGCCGGGCATCGCGCATCCATCGCAGGGCACTCCGCGCGATCGTCCTGATGGCGGCCGGTCTCGTGACGTGCGTTCCCGCTCACGCCGCCGCGAAGCCCGCGCGCGTCGTCGTGAGTTACGTGCCGCCCAGCGACCCCGCGCATCGCGACATCTACCGGACCGCGCGGCGGCAGCGCGTGCTGGAGCGGCTGGCCGATGTGATCCGCCTCGTTCGCCTTCCCCACCGCCTCACCTTCCGCATGCAGGGGTGCGGCGGCGAGCCGAACGCGTGGTACGATCCGGACAATCACTCCGTCACGATGTGCTACGAGATGGTCGCGGGCGTCGTGGCCCTCGCGCCTCGCGCGCGGTCTCCGGCCGGCGTCACCCGGGATCAGGCGATCCGCGGGCCGGTCGCGCAGATCCTGATGCATGAGACCAGCCACGCGCTGTTTCACCTCTTGCGCGTCCCCATCTTCGGGCGCGAGGAGGACGCGGCTGACCAGCTTGCCTCCCTGATCCTGCTGCAACTCGCGCCGGCCCCTGCGCGCGACGTCGTGAGCGGGAGCGGATACTTCTTCGCGGCACTCGGCCGACAGGAGCCGGTCGACAAGGGCAGCTTCGCGGACGTGCACGGCCTGTCGTGGCAGCGATTCTACAATCTCGCCTGCTTGGCCTATGGCGCGCATCCGCGCCGCTACGCCGACATCGTCACCAAGGGGTATCTGCCGAAGGAGCGGGCGGAGCGGTGCGGCGAGGAGGCCGCGCAGGTCTCGTACGCGTTCGAGCGGCTCATCGCCCCGCACCTTCGCGTGCGCCCCCATCGCGGCGCCCATCTTCGGCGCGCGTGGCGGTCGCGTTAGCGGACGGGCCCGCCGTCGTGTGTCGATGCCGGCACCGGCGGCCGCGGCGAGGTGCGCCGGCCATGCGCGGCTCCCGCCGATCCCTCGGCGCGCGACGCCGATCTGCGCCACGCGTCGCAGCGCCACCGCCGGACCCTCGATCGGTGCCGCCGCGATGACCTTTCGTCCCTCACCGTCTCGCGCGCGGCGGATGCCGATCCAGGTCTCGTTCGATCAAGCACCTGCCGCGGGAGCGGTCATTCTCGCGGGGACGGGCTCACCCGCCTCGGCGGTGACCTCGATCGGAGATGAAGGCAGCGATGGCCCGAGACCTCCCTCGTACATCGCCGTGCGCCGGTCGCGGTACCACCGCGGTGCCCGGCTCGCGGGATGAGGCGGGCGCCGGCCCCGAGGGGGACGCCGCTCCGCCTTGCCCCCGGCGCGGTCGTGCGCGTCGTCTCGCATCGGCGCGGCATATCCGGAGACGGCGACATGCGGCGCACCCTCGGGCTGACGGCGGGTTTGGCGCTGGCCGGCAGTGCCGTGCCGGGCTGGGCGACCCCGTCCCGCGATGCTCTCATCCGCGTCGTTTACGATCGTCCGGTGCAAGCGGAGGCGCTCGCGATCTACCGCGACCTCAAGGGGCGCCGCGTGCTCGAGGAATTGCGGAACATCATCGGCGTCCGCCTGCCGCGGCCGCTCACCCTGAAATTCTCGGCCTGCGACGGCGAGGTCAACGCGTGGTACGCGCCCGAGAGCCGGCTGGTCACGATCTGCTATGAGTACGTCCGAGACGTCCAGGATCGGGCGCCCAAGGAGACCCCCCAGGCTGGGGTGGCGCGGCACGCCGCGGTCTTCGGTCCCATCGCTCTCGTGGTCCTGCACGAGACCGGGCACGCCCTCTACGATCTGCTCGACGTCCCGGTGCTCGGCCGGGAGGAGGACGCGGCCGACCAGTTCGCCGCGATGGTGCTGCTCGAATTGCCGCCCGCACAGGCCCGGCCCATCATCGACGGCATCGCGCACCATTTCCGCAGCCATGCGGCCGAGGAACAGGCGGAGGAGGCGGTGCTCGCCGACGACCACAGCCTCGCCTTCCAGCGCCTCTACAATCTTCTCTGCCTCGCCTACGGCGCCGACCGCCGCGCCTTCGGCTACCTCGTCGAGGGCGGTGCCCTGCCGAGGGCGCGCGCCGCCCAGTGCGGGGCGGAGTACGACCTCGCCGCGTACTCGCTGCGCAAGCTCTTCCGGCGCCATCTGCGCGACGGACGGATCGCGCGCGCGCGCCTCCGCCGCGCTTTCCAGTGGATGTTCTGATGTCGTCGCCCACCCTCGTGCAGGTTGGCCCCGTCCTCGCCGCCCCCGGTCCGGCCGGCGCCGCGACGGGCCGGCCGACCGGTCTCGACCCGGCCCCGCGTGCCGGGCCGGGTCGCCGCAAGGGCGGTACGACCCCGTCGAATGGCCGATCTCGCGCCATGCCGGGCACCGGACCCGGCTCTCAGAGTCCTGACAACCGGAGACAAGGAGTGGCCTCCATGAAGCTGTTCTCTCCCGTTACCCTGGCGGCCCTGCTCCTGGGCACGCTGCTCGGGTTCGGCCCCGCCCCGGCGAGCGCCGCGCAGGGATGTGGCCCGGGCTTCCACCGGAACGTCTACGGCGTCTGCCGACCGAATTACGGCGGCTATTACGGCGCGCCGGGCGTCTACAGGGGCGGTGTCTACCGGGGCGGCGTCTACAGGGGCGGCGTTTACCGGGGCGGCGTCTACGGCCGGCGGGTCTATGGCGGCCGCGTGTACGGCCACCGCGGCTATGCCGGCCGGGGCTACGGTGCCCGCGTGGGCCATTACGGCGCGCGCGGCTTCGGCGGCCGAAGAGGCCGGCGGTAGGGGCCGCCGCCCGAGCCGGCCGGTGGGAGCCGCCCGCGCGGGCCGGGCGGCCCGCGCTGCGCCTCGCTCCGCGGCGCCGGCGCTCCCGCGGGCGGGCGATCGGGGCTGCGCGGGCCTGGGCCGCATCATGAGGCAGGGCCGCGCTCGCCGCGGAGGGTCGCGGGCGGCGGGGATGATCCAGAGGAGGGCGGGATGACGGGCATCTCCACCGACACGGTGTCCGATCAGGTCCCCGACGGCCGCTGGCGGCGCATCGGCCGGCGGATCGCCGACGAGGCCCGGCGGATCGCCGCGATCTTCGCCTATCTCTGGGTCGTGTTCGGCGTGCTGGTGCTGCACGAATCGATCGTGCTGTCGCGGCACGGCATCGGCTTCCGCTTCTACGGCTTCGCCTTCCTCAATGCCTGGATCCTCGCGAAGGTCGTCCTGGTGGCCGAGGCCTTCGATACCCGCCTGCGCTTCGAGGGCAGGCCGCTGATCCTGCCCATCGGCCTGCGCTCCGCCGGGTTCGCGCTCCTCCTCGTCTGCGCCTACGCGGTGGAGGAGACGCTGATCCACCTGTGGAACGGGCGCCCGCTCGCCGAGAGCCTCCCGGCCATCGGCGGCGGCGGCGTGCGGGGATTCGTGGTCATCGCGGTGATCATGACCGTCGCGCTCGTGCCCTACTTCACGTGGCGCGAGCTCGGGCGCGTGCTCGGCCGCGAGCGGCTGCGGGCCCTGATGCTGTCGGGCCGCGCGGCCTGACCGGCCCGCTGTCCCATCCGATCAAGCCGGTCGGGCGCGACCTGCGACCATGGGCTGCCGTTCTCCGCGCGAGGGGCGATCATGCTCCACCGTCCCCGATTACTCCTCCTCCTCCTCCTCGCCGCCGCGCCCGCCGCGGCCCGGGCCGAGACGGATCCGGCCGCGGCGCTCCCGGTCGGCACCGTCGCCGCCCAGAAGAAGGCCATCGACAAGGCCCTCGACTTCGTCGGCCGGGTCGAGGCGGTGAGCCGCGTCGAGGTGCGGGCCCGCGTCACCGGCTTCCTCGACACCGTCCTGTTCAAAGAGGGGGACCTCGTGAAGGAGGGCGCGCCCCTCTACCGGATCGAGCCCGACCTGTTCGAGGCCGCGGTGAAGCAGGCCGAGGGCGCGCTGGAGCGCAGCCACGCGGCCGAGACGCTCGCGGCGATCCAGCTCCAGCGGGCGCAGGACCTCCTCGATCGCAGTTCGGGCACCGTGGTCGCGCGTGACCAAGCCCGCGCCGCCCTCGACCAGTCGCGGGGTGCCGTGACGGGCGACGAGGCGAACCTGAGGACCGCGGAGATCAACCTCGGCTACACGAAGATCCTCTCGCCCATCGCCGGCCGGATCGGCCGGACCAGCGTCACCAAGGGCAACGTGGTGGGGCCCGACAGCGGCGTGCTGACCACCATCGTCAGCCAGGACCCGATGTATGTCAGCTTCCCGGTGAGCCAGCGCGAGTTCCTGCGGATGCAGCAGGGCGGTCCGCAGCCGGACCGCAGCAAGATCGCCGTGCGGATCCGCTTCTCGGACGGCTCGACCTACGATCAGGTCGGGCGGATCAACTTCGTGGACATCAGCGTCGACCGGAGCACCGACACCGTGCTGGTGCGCGCCAGCATGCCGAACCCGGCGGGCACCCTCCGGGACGGGCAACTCGTCCAGGTCGCGCTCCAGACCGGAATGCCCGAGGAGAAGGTGGTGGTGCCCCAGGGCGCGCTCATCGCCGACCAGGGCGGCGTCTACGTCTTCGTGGTCGAGGACGGCCGCGCGGTGACGCGGCGCGTGACGGTGGCGTCG
This sequence comes from Methylobacterium sp. CB376, assembly GCF_029714205.1. Classification (NCBI taxonomy): domain Bacteria; kingdom Pseudomonadati; phylum Pseudomonadota; class Alphaproteobacteria; order Hyphomicrobiales; family Methylobacteriaceae; genus Methylobacterium; species Methylobacterium sp. CB376. The sequence continues at coordinate 1,775,468 of NZ_CP121648.1, forward strand.
GGGGCCGGCGGGAGCGACGCGGTGATCGAGGCGGGGCTCTCGGGCGGCGAACTCGTCATCGTCGACGGGCTGCAGCGCGTGCGCCCCGGCCTCCCGGTGCGGGCGGTCCCGGCCAGCGCGGCGGCGGGAAGGACCTGATCCGATGCTCTCCGCGATCTTCGTCGACCGGCCGCGCCTCGCGCTGGTGATCGCCATCGTCACCTCGATCGCGGGGGCGCTGGCGCTCCTCGCCATCCCGGTGGCGCAGTATCCCGACATCGTGCCGCCCCAGGTCTCGGTGACGACGACCTACCCGGGCGCCGCCGCCGACGTGGTCGAATCGACCGTGGCGCAGCCGATCGAGTCGCAGGTCGTCGGCGTCGACAAGATGATCTACATGAAGAGCGTCAGCGGCAACGACGGCAGCTACACGCTCACCTGCTCGTTCGAGCTCGGCACCGATCCCGACATCAATGCCGTCAACGTCAACAACCGGGTCCAGATCGCGCTCGCGAAACTCCCCGAGGACGTCCGCAAGCAGGGCGTCACGGTCAAGAAGAAATCCTCCGCCCTGCTCGGCGTGCTCGCGGTCTACTCGCCGAAGGCGATCCAGGACCCGCTCTTCATCTCGAACTACGTGACCATCAACCTGCTCGACCGGATCAAGAGCACGCCCGGCGTGGGCGACGCGACGCTGTGGGGGCCGCAGGATTACGCGATGCGGGCCTGGGTGCGCAGCGACCAGCTCACCGGCCTCAACCTGACCACGGGCGACGTCATCAACGCGATCAAGGCCCAGAACGTCCAGGCCCCGGTCGGCCGCATCGGCGCCCGGCCGATCTCGGACGAGCAGCAGCTCCAGCTCAGCATCCAGACCCAGGGGCGGCTCACCTCGCCCGAGCAGTTCCGCAACGTCGTGCTGCGCACCAACCCGGACGGGTCGCTGCTGCGGCTCGGCGACGTCGCCCGGATCGAGCTCGGCGCGGCGAGCCTCGACCGCGAGACGCGGCTCAACGGCAGCCCGGCCACGGTCATCGCGATCTACCAGTCGCCCGGCGCCAACGCGATCGCGACCCTGAAGGAGGTCAAGGCGCGGGTCGCCGCGCTGGCCAAGGCCTTCCCGGAGGGGCTGGAATGGAAGGTCACCTACGACCCGACCGCCTTCATCACCGAGACCGTGCACGAGGTGCAGAAGACGCTCGTCGAGGCCTTCGTGCTCGTCGTGATCGTGGTGTTCCTGTTCCTCGGCAGCCTGCGGGCGACGCTGATCCCGACGGTCGCCGTGCCGGTGAGCCTGATCGGCACCTTCATCGCGCTCAAGGCGGTCGGCTACTCGGCGAACTCGGTCTCCCTGCTCGCCATGGTGCTCGCCATCGGGATCGTGGTCGACGACGCCATCGTGGTGGTCGAGAACGTCGAGCGGGTGATGGAGGAGCACCCGGACCTGTCCCCGCGCGAGGCGACGAAGCGCGCCATGGCGGAGATCACCGCGCCGATCATCGCGATCACCCTGGTGCTGCTCTCGGTCTTCGTGCCGGTCGCCTTCGTGCCGGGCATCTCGGGCGAGCTGTTCCGCCAGTTCGCGGTCGCGGTCGCGGTCTCGATGTTCCTCTCGGCCATCAACGCGCTCACGCTCTCGCCCGCGCTCTGCGGCGTGCTGCTGAGACCCCATCACGGGCCACGGCGCGGCATCATGGGATTCGTGATGCGGGCGATCGACGCCGTCCGCGACGGCTACGGCGCCGCGGTGGCCCGCATCGTGCGCCTCTCGATCATCGGCCTCGTGCTGTCGCTCGCGGCGGCCTGGGGCACGGTCGAACTGGCGAAGATCACGCCCACGGGCTTCCTGCCGGAGGACGATCAGGGCGCCTTCTTCGTGGTGGTGCAGCTTCCCGAGGGCGCTTCGGTCGCGCGGACCTCGGACGTGGCGGCGAAGGCCGAGGCCATCCTGCGCGAGGAGCACGCCGTCGCCGACGCGACGACCGTGGTCGGCCTCAACTTCATCGACAATTACTCGCAGAGCAACGCCGCCTTCCTGGTCGTCACGCTCAAGCCGTTCGAGGAGCGCAAGGGGGCGGGCGACGGCGCCGCGGCCCTGATCGCGCGGCTCGGCCAGCGCTTCCGCGAGGTGCCGGGCGGCCTCGTCGTGCCCCTCGCGCCCCCGCCGATCATCGGGCTCGGGACCGGCGGCGGCTTCGCCTACGTGCTGGAGGACCTGCGCGGCGGCGATCCGAAGGAACTCGCCCAGGCCCTGCGCGGCCTCATCGTCGCGGCGAACCAGGAGCCGAAGCTCAGCCGCGTCTTCAGCACCTTCTCGGCGACCAACCCGTCGGTCTACCTCGATATCGACCGCAACAAGGTCCAGATCCTGGGCGTGTCGCTCGACAGCGTGTTCCAGGCGCTGCAGGCCTCGCTCGGCGGCTACTACGTCAACGACATCAACCTGTTCGGCCGCACCTGGCAAGTTCAGGTCCAGGCCGAGGCGGCCGATCGCCAGAGCATCGACGACATCTACCGCATCAACGTGCGCAACAAGGACGGCCAGATGGTGCCGCTGCGCAGCCTCGCCGAGGTGCGGATCGTCGTCGGACCGCCCTCGCTGATCCGCTACAACAACCTGCGCGCGGTGACGGTGCAGGGCGGGCCGGCGCCCGGCATCTCCTCGGGCCAGGCCCTCGCCGCCATGGAGGCCGTCGCGGCCCGGACCCTGCCGACCGGCTTCGGCGGGGAGTGGACCGACACCGCCTTCCAGGAGAAGCGGGCGGAGGGGAAGACCGCGATCATCCTCGCCTTCGCGGTGCTGTTCGCCTTCCTGTTCCTGGTCGGCCTCTACGAGAGCTGGACGATCCCGGTGCCGGTCCTGCTCTCGGTCACCGTCGGCATCGTCGGCGCCTACGCGGCGATGGTCTGGGGCGGGCTCACCCTGGACCTCTACGCGCAGATCGGCATGGTCGTGCTGATCGGGCTCGCCGCCAAGAACGGCATTCTCATCGTCGAGTTCGCCAAGGAGCAGCGGGAGAAGGGCGTCGCGCTGCGCGAGGCCGCGACCGAGGGGGCGCGGCTGCGCTTCCGCCCGGTCATGATGACCTCCTTCGCCTTCATCCTCGGCCTGCTGCCGCTCGTGATCGCCACCGGCGCCTCGCAGCTCGCCCGGCGCAACGTCGGCACGCCGGTCTTCGGCGGCATGGTCGCCGCGTCCTTCCTCGGCATCTTCGTGATCCCGCCGCTCTACGTGGTGTTCCAGGGCCTCCGCGAGCGGGCGTGGCGGCTGCTCGGCGGCAAGAAGCAGCAACCGGCGACGCGGCCGGCCGCGCCGACCGGTGCGGCGGGGCACCAGCCGGCGGAGTAGGGGGGAGGGGGCGCCATGGACGACACCGACCAGGACCTGCTGGCGGAGGCGCACGACGAGGCGGTGCCGGCCTCCGAGGCCGGCCGGCTCAAGCGCAAGCCCTACGAGCGCGAATTGCGCAAGCTCCAGGTCCAGCTCTGCCACCTGCAGAGCTGGGTGCGGGCGACCGGCGCGCGCATCATCGTCGTCTTCGAGGGCCGCGACGCGGCCGGGAAGGGCGGCACCATCAAGGCGATCACCGAGCGGGTCAGCCCGCGCGTGTTCCGGGTCGCGGCGCTGCCGGCGCCCTCCGATCGGGAGAAGAGCCAGCTCTTCCTGCAGCGCTACATCGCCCAGTTTCCGGCCGGCGGCGAGATCGTGATCTTCGACCGCTCCTGGTACAACCGCGCCGGCGTCGAGACCGTGATGGGCTATTGCGACGAGGCGGAGCGGCGGCGCTTCCTCGCCCTCTGCCCGCAGATCGAGCGCTTCATCACCGGCGGCGGCATCCAGCTCATCAAGTTCTGGCTGGAGGTGGGGCGCGCCGAGCAGAAGCGCCGCTTCGAGGCGCGCATCGACGACCCGCTGCGGCAGTGGAAGCTCAGCCCGATGGATCTCGAATCCTACCGGCGCTGGTACGAGTATTCCCGCGCCCGCGACGCCATGTTCGCCGCCACCGACACCGACGACCTGCCCTGGTACGTGGTGCGCTCGGACGACAAGCGGCGGGCGCGGCTCAACTGCATCGCGCACCTCCTGCACCTCATCCCCTACAAGGAGCTCGAGGCCGAGAAGGTGACGCTGCCCAAACGGAGCAAGAAGGACGCCTACGACGACACGCTGCGCGACCGGCGCTTCGTGCCCGAGCGCTACTGATCCCGACGGTCACGTCGCATGCGACATCCGACGGATGGCTTCGCCATGCGGATGTCGGCTTCGCTCAGGCGCCGCGCAGGCTCGTGATCCGGGATCCGCTTCGATCAAGCGGATCACGGATCATACGCGGTCCGGACGTGATCGTCCGGACCGCGTATCATCGGGAGGCACGACGGCCCGATGCGTCGGCATCCTGGGCCGTTGGCGCGGGGCGGGCGGCGCGGTCGCCGTGCGCGCCCCGATCGGGCGGGGCGCGATCGGCGGCCGGGCTCAAGCCATGATGCTGAGGCCGCCGTCGACGTAGACCGTCATGCCGGTCAGGCGGGCGGCGTAGGGCGTCGTCAGGTAGGCGGCGGTGAGCCCGACATCGTCGATGTCCACGAGTTCGCCGATGGGCGAGCGCTGGATCGCCTCGTTGAGGAGGAGGTCGAAATCCTTCAGGCCCGAGGCGGCGCGGGTCTTGAGGGGGCCCGGCGACACCGCGTGGACGCGGATGTCGCGGTCGCCGAGCTCGTAGGCGAGGTAGCGCACGGCGCTCTCCAGCGCCGCCTTGACGGGTCCCATCAGGTTGTAGTTTGGCACCACCTTGCTGGCGCCGTGGTAGCTCATGGTGAGCAGCGTGCCGCCCTCGTGCATCAGCGGCGCGGCGAGCCGCGCCATGCGGATGAAGGAGTGGCAGGACACGTCCATGGCGATCCCGAACCCCTCGCCCGAACTGTCGACCAGCCGGCCCTGGAGGTCGGCGCGCGGCGCGAAGGCGATCGAGTGGAGCGCGATGTCGAGGCGGCCCCAGCTCTCGGCGATCTGCCGGAACACCGCCTCGAGCTCCCCCTCCCGCTGGACGTCGCAGGGCAGGAAGAGCGGCGCGTCGAGTTCGCGCGCGAGCGGCTCGACGAAGGGCCTCGCCTTCTCGTTGAGGTAGGTCAGGGCGATCCGCGCCCCGAGCCGCCGGAAGACGCGCGCGCAGCCGTAGGCGATCGAGTGCTCGTTGGCGACGCCGAGCACCAGCGCGTTCTTGCCCGCAAGGGCGTTGCCATCGGGGATCTGCGTCATGGCTCTGTCTCCGGAGCGGGCGTCAGCCGGCTCTGCGTTGACGGGGGGCGGGCTCGGGTGCCGGAACCGCCGCGGGGGCCGGCCCGAGGAGGTCGCGCAGCCGCGGCATCACGGCGAGCTGCTCGGGCGCGAGGTCGAGCCGCGTCGTCAGGCGCTCCAGGATGTCGAGGAGGCGGCGGCGCTCCTCGGCCGTGCGCAGCAGGTCCGGCAGGGTCGCCATCGCCCGCTCGGGCGCGTGCGCGATGATCTCCGCCTGCTGGCGGACCACCCGGGCCGCCGCGCTGGCCGGCAGGTCGAGCAGGCCGATCTCGCGGCCGGCGATCTCGCGGATGCGCTTGAAGGTGGACAGCCGCCGCTCGCTGCCGAAGCGCGACACGAGGAGTCCGGCCCGCACGGCCGCCTCGGTGAAGCCGCCCTCGGCGATCCGGCTCAGGGCCTCGGGCGGCGCCGCATCGATGGACGGGGCGACGGCCGGCTCCGCACCGGGCGGCGCGACCGCGCTCAGCGTCGCGTAGACGGTGAAGAACAGGTTCTCGACCGCGGCGTCGCGCATCTGCCGGTAGAAGTCCCACCCGGCCATGATGCCGGCCGCGGCGCCGCGCTCGCTCGCCGCCCAGGCCCCCGCTTCGTCCCGGTGGACGCGGTGCCCCCTCACCAGATCGGCACAGGGGCCGAGGCACGCGAGGGCCGGGTTGAGATCGGACAGGGCCCAGCGCCGCGCCCGCAGGGGGTGCAGCGCCCGCGACAGCGCCCCGATCTCGCGCGGCACCCAGGCGCTCAGCACCGGATGCACGAAGGTCTCGTAGGCGGCCGCATTGAGCTCGGAGACCCGGCTCACCGCGGCGAACGGCACCTCGTCCTTGCGCGCGTATTTCTGCAGCGTCTGAAGGTCCTCGACCTGCAGCTCGCGCAGGACCGCATCGTAGCGCACGCCCCCGTCGGCGCGCTCCTCCTCGACCTTCATGCCGTAGAGCCCGGGCGGAAGGTGCTCGATGTAGTCGAGGAGGTCGACGATCTGCGCATGCTCGCGGCGCGCGACGCCGGCCGAGACGAAGATGCCGAGATGCCCGACGCTCTCGTGCATCAGCCCGACGATGACCTGCCCGTTCGCCTTGAGGTCGGCGGTCGTCGGGTAGAGGTCCGCGACCCAGTTGAAGGCCTGCTGGGGCGGGGTGATGTTGTCGCCGAGCGAGGCGAACAGGATGATCGGCGAGCGGATCGCCTTCAGGTCGAAGGTTCTGCCCTCCGCCCACTCGGCGCTGCCGGAGGCCAGCCGGTTGCCGACGAACAGGTTGTCGACGATCCAGCGGATCTCCTCCCGATTCATCAGGAAGTACCCGCCCCACCAGCGCTCGAATTCCAGGTAGCGCGCCGGCTCGGTGTCGATCTTCGAGAAGAGGTTGTAGGATTTCCCGAACCACGTGTTGGCCGGGTTCAGGTACTCGAAATTGTCGACGAGGTGCGCGCCGTCGAAGACGCCGCCGCCGAGGTCGCTGGCGAGGAGCGCCGTCCAGCTCCCGCCGAGCATGCCGCCCGCGTAGCGCATCGGGTTCTCGGCGTCGTTGCCCGCCCAGTAGGACATCGGCGCGCCGTTCACCACGATCGGCCCGGCGCCCTCGGGATCGAGCGCGCCCACCAGCATCGCGGCCCAGCCGCCCTGACAATTGCCGACGATGACCGGCTTGCCGCGCGTCGGGTGGCGCTCGCGCACGAGGCGCAGGAAGGCCGCCTCGGCCTGCGCGACGTCCGCCAGCGTCTGGCCCGGGACCGGCTCGGGGAAGAAGATCACCACGTAGACCGGATGACCGGCGCGCAGCGCCATCCCGACCTCGGAATCCGGCTTGAAGCCGCCGATGCCCGGCCCGTGCCCCGCCCGCGGATCGATGATGATGTAGGGGCGCTTCTCGGCGTCGCTCGGCCGCTCCGGCGGCGGCAGGATCCGCGCCAGGGCGTAGTTCACCGGCCGGGCGAAGCGGCGCGCATCGGCGACCACCTCGTAGGGGAAGGCGAGGAGCGGCGGCTTGCCGGCCGCCTCGTGCGCCAGCCAATTGTTGCCGCGCTGCCGGAGCGTGTCCCAGAACAGGACCGAGCGTTGGGCGAAGTCGGTCCAGTAGGTGATCGCGTCGCCGGCCGCCTGCGCGGGCGTCCGGGGCGTCAGGGCCTCGATCCAGGCGCGGTTCGCCCCTTGGACCGCGTCCAGATAGGCGTCCAGGGCCGTGGCGCAGCGTTCGCGGTAGACCTCGGCGATGCGCAGCTGGAGCGGGAGCAGCGGCTGCAGGCTGCCCGTCGTCGGAGCTTGCCGAGGATATACACGTGTTCCTGGGTCTGCCATGGCCCTCATCCTGTCCCGGTTGCGTGCGCGGCGGCGGGCGGCCGCGCGGCGCCTTGCTGCCCCAAATTCATGATCGCGTGCCGATGTCTCGGTCCCAGAGCACTTTCCGACGAAGTGGATGCCGGTTCGTCGCGGAAAATGCGGCAGGATCAGAGACCTAGAGCAACACCCGATTGCAACGTGATCGGGTGCCGCTCTAGTGGGGCTTGGTCTCCCAGGTGAGGAAGAACCCGACATCGCCCGGCATCCCGTCCGGCCAGTCGACGATCATCGCCTTCAGGCCGTAGCCGGCCGGTTGCAGGCGGTCGCGCCAGAACTCGTAGGCCTGGCGCGGGCGGCCGGTGAGGGTCTCGGCCCAGCCCGCCTCCGCCCCGTTGATGGCCCGGCCCTTGTCGGTGCAGATCAGGTTCGGGAAGCGCATCACCAGGAGCTCCTTCTGGCCCTGCTCGGCCGCGATGCGGAGCTTGTGCAGGAGGCGCTGCGTGATCTCGCTCAGCTTCTCGGGCGTGAGATCGAGGGGTTCCGCGAGCTGCTTGGCGAGTTCGGTCCGCGCCTTGGTGGCGCGGTCCTGCCCCTCCATCTCCTTGAGGGCCTTCGCGGCGCGCATGCGGGCCGAGTAGGCGGCGAGGTCGTCCGCCGACATGAACGGATCGTTGCCGATCACCGCGTCGGGCTTGGTCGTGAGCGTCTCCATAGCGGTCTCCATGGGGTCAGAGCGCCGGCTGGCGCGCGTCGTCGAGCACCGCGCGCATCCCGCGCGCGATCATCGTCTCCTCGTCGGTGGGGATGACGAGGGCCTGGGGTCCGGGACCGCGCGTGATCAGCGGCCCGCCCGCCGCGTTCGCGGCCTCGTCGAGCCGGAAGCCCGCCCAGGCGGCGCCCCGCAGCACCTCGGCCCGGGTGGCGGCGTCGTTCTCGCCGATGCCCCCGGTGAAGACGAGGCCGTCGATGCCGCCCAGGGCCGCCACGAGCGAGCCGAGCTCGCGCCCGATCCGGTAGACGAAGAGGTCGATGGCGGTGCGCGCGCGGCGGTCGGTGCCCGCCAGCGCGCGCAGCGTCCGCATGTCGTTCGACAGGCCCGAGACGCCCAGGAGCCCCGAGCGGGTGTAGAGCATCCGCTCCAGCGCGTCCGCGTCGAGCCGCATCTCCCGCAGCAGGTAGAAGACCGCGCCCGGGTCGAGGCTGCCGCAGCGCGTGCCCATCGGCAGCCCGTCGAGGGCCGAGAAGCCCATCGTGGTCGCGACGCTGCGCCCGCGGTCGAGGGCGCACAGGCTCGCGCCGCTGCCGAGATGCGCCGCGATCACCCGGCCCTGCGCGAGGACCGGGAAAGCGGCGCCGAGCCGCTCGGCGATGAAGGCGTAGGACAGGCCGTGGAAGCCGTAGCGGCGCACGCCGCGATCCGAGATCTCGGCCGGCAGCGCGAAGAGCTGCGCCACCTCCGGCTGGCCGCGGTGGAAAGCCGTGTCGAAACAGGCCACCTGCGGCAGGTCCGGGAATTGCCGCCGCACGACGCGGATCGGCTCCAGGTTGTGGGGCTGGTGCAGCGGCGCGAGCGGCACGAGGCGCTCCAGCGCCTCCAGCACCGCGTCGTCGACCCGCACGGGCGAGCTGTGCGCCGTGCCGCCGTGCACGACCCGGTGCCCGACCGCCGCCAGCCGGTGCTCGCTCCGGTGGGCCCGCAGCCACGCGGCAATCTGGAGCAGCGCTTCCTCGTGCCCGAAGCCGCCCGCCTCGAAGCACGCGTCGGCGACCACGGCGCCGGCGCGGTCGCGCACGATCATGTGCGGCCCGCTGCCGAGCCCCTCGAACAGGCCGCGATAGAGGCGGCGCGGGGCGCCGTCCTCCCCGGGCTCGAAGACCTGGAACTTGAGGCTCGATGAGCCGGCGTTCAGCACGAGCGAGGCCGGGATCATGGCTAGACCTCGGGCAGGGGCTTGGCCGCGCGCTGCGCCGCCGCGAAGAGCGAGGCGACGGCGCAGGAGGCGAGCCGCGTCAGGCGCGAATCGGCCCGGCTCGTCAGGATGATCGGAACCCTCGCGCCGAGCACGATCCCGGCGGCGTCGGCATCCGCCAGGAAGGTCAGGCTCTTGGCCAGCATGTTGCCGGCCTCGAGATCCGGCACGACCAGCACGTTGGCCCGGCCGGCGACCGGCGAGCGGATCTTCTTGATCGCCGCCGCGCCGAGATCGATGGCGTTGTCGAGGGCGAGCGGCCCGTCGAGCACCGCTCCGGTGATCTGGCCGCGATCGGCCATCTTGCAGAGCGCCGCGGCGTCGAGGGTCGAGGGGACCTTCGGGTTGACGGTCTCCATCGCCGACACGATCGCGACCCGCACCGTCTCGATCCCGAAGGCCCGCGCGAGGTCGATGGCGTTCTGGACGATGTCGCGCTTCTCCTCGAGACTCGGCGCGATGTTGATGGCCGCGTCGGTGACGATGAGGGGGTCGTCGTGGCTCGGCACGTCCATCACGAAGCAGTGGCTGAGGCGGCGCGCCGTGCGCAGGCCGCCCTCGCGGCGCACCACCGCGCCCATCAGCTCGTCGGTGTGGAGGCTGCCCTTCATCAGGGCCTCCGCCTCGCCCGCATTCACCAGCGCCACGGCCTTGGCGGCGGAATCGTGGCTGTGGGCCGCCTCGACGACGCGGTAGGCCGCGAGATCCTTGCCGAGCGCGGAGGCGGCCGCGGCGATCCTCTGAGGCGGGCCGACCAGGATCGGGTCGATCAGGCCGAGATCCGCCGCCTCCAGCGCCGCGCCGAGCGAGGCTTCGTCGCAGGGATGGGCGATCGCGACCTTCAGCCGGGGCCGCGCCCGCGCGGCGGCGACCAAGCGCTCGTACTTCTCGTGCCGGCGGTGCCGGGCCGGCGCCTCCTGCGTCGTCGAACTCGCCACGATGCTCTCTCCTGATCGGACAGGGCGCACGGTGCGCCGCCGATGGCCGCGCGGCCGGACCGGCCTCGGCCGCGAACCGGAGGGGCGCCCGCGCCTTCCCGATCACCCGCCCCCCGGCGGCGTCCGCGGGGCAATCTTCCAGAGGACGCGCCCCGCCGCTTGATCGGGCGGGACACCGGCGCGGCGGCTGCGATCGGCCCGGGACCGCGCCGGCCGGGAGCGGCGCCGCGGCGCTGGCGGGTGCGGGACGCCCGAACTCCCGTCAGCGCAACCGGAGCACGACGTGGACCGTCCGGCCCTCCCGCCGCATCTCCACCGGGGTCCCGCAGCGCCTGAACAGCGCGAGCATGGGAGCGTTGTCCGACAGAACCTCGGCGGTGAGTTCGGAGAGGCCGCTCCGGCGCGCCAGGGCGATGAGGTGGCGCATCAACGCGGCGCCGACGCCCCGGCCCTGCCACGCATCCGCCACCGCGAAAGCGAGCTCGGCCGTGCCGGGCGCCGTGACGATGAAGCGGCCGCCACCGACCAGGGTCGGGGCGCCGCCCGCCTCCGCCACCAGGGCGACGTGCTCGCGGAAATCGACATTCACGAAGTAATCGACCTCCCGCTCGCTGAAGCCGCGCCTGGGCGCGAAGAAGCGCAGGGTGCGCGAGCGCTCGCCGAGGCCGGCGAAGGCGGCGAGCAGGCCCTCCCGGTCCCCCGGCCGCAGCGCCCGGATCGACAGCGCCTGCCCGTCGCGCAGGTGCTCCACGGCGGCGTAGTGCGGTCCCGGGCCCGTGCTGGCCTGCTCCGTCATGGCGGACCTCGAATGTCGGAGGGGCGGCGCACCGATCAGGCCGGGCTCGGGCGCCTCGCACCGGCGGTCATGTCTCGTGACCGCCGGTGCGATTCGCGAATCGTCGCCAAGCCTGCGGCCTGCTGTCGACGGTGCGAGATGGTCACCGGCCCGATGCGTCAGCGTCCCGGGCCGCCGGCATCAGTAGCGCCGCACGCGCACGGCGCGCGCGCCGTAGACGCCGCGGCGCACGCCGACCGCCCCGCGCGGGCCGACGCAGCCGGCCCGGTAGACGCCGCGCGCGCAGACGACGGCCTCGGCCTCGGTCGGCGCGAGGGCGACCAAACTCGCGAGCAGACCGGCGACGATGAGAATGATCCTCATGGGCAATTCTCCTCCTTCTCGCGCGTCCCCGCGCGGTGATGGGCTTCCCTCACGTGCCCTCGGTGAGGGCGATGGCGAGGTCGGCCTCGGTGGCGGCGCGCACGGCGTCGAGGCTGACGCCCGGCGCCGTCTCGACGAGGGTCGCGCGCCCGTCCGGAAATGCGATCACCGCGAGCTCCGTCACCAGGAGGTCGATCCGCCTCTCGGCGGTGAGGGGCAGCGTGCATTCCCGAACGAGCTTGGGCCGGCCCTTCGCGGTGTGCTGCATGGCCACGACGACGCGCTTGGCTCCCGTCACCAGGTCCATCGCGCCGCCCATGCCCGGGACCATCCGGCCCGGCACCATCCAGTTGGCGAGGCGCCCGGTCTGGTCGACTTCGAGGCCGCCGAGCACGGTCAGGTCGAGGTGGCCGCCGCGGATCAGCGCGAACGAGGTGGCGCTGTCGAAGGCCGAGGCGCCCGGAAGCGCCGTGACGGCCTTGCCGCCCGCATCGGTCAGCCAGCGCAGGGCCATGCCGGGCTCCGGGACCGGGCCGGTCCCGATCAAGCCGTTCTCCGATTGGAAGAACACCGTGAGCCCGGGGGGGACGTGGTTCGCGACCAGGGTCGGGATGCCGATCCCGAGATTCACCAGCATCCCGTCGCGGAGTTCGCGGGCGATGCGCTTGGCGATGACGACGTGCGGATCCATCGGTTCACCCGCAGGCGATGACGTGATCGACCAGCGGCGCCGGCGTCACGACGTGGTCGGGCGCGATGACGCCGGTCGGGACGATGTGCTCGGCGCACACGATCACCGTTTCGGCCGCCATCGCCATCAGCGGATTGAAGTTCCGCCCGGTCAGCGCGTAGGTGAGGTTGCCGAGATAGTCGCACAGGAAGGCCTGTATGAGCCCGAACTCGGCGCGCAGGGCCGGTTCGAGCAGGTAATCGCGGCCGTCGACGGTGATCCGCCGCTTGCCCTCCTCGACGAGGGTGCCGATCCCGGTCGGGGTGAGGATTCCGCCCAGGCCGCAGCTGCCCGCCCGGATGCGCTCGGCCAGCGTGCCCTGCGGCACCAGCTCGACCTCCAGTGTCCGCGCGATCATCCGCGCCTGGGTCTCGGGATTGAGCCCGATATGGCTGACGACCGCCCGCCGCAGCGCCCCGGCCGCCACGAGCTTGCCGATGCCCCGCCCGGGCGCGGCGGTGTCGTTGGCGATGACGGTGAGGTCCTGCCGGCCCTGCCGGACGAGCTCGTCGACGAGCGGCTCGGGCGTGCCGACGCCCATGAAGCCGCCGATCATCACGCTGGCCCCGTCGGGGATCAGGGAAACCGCCTCGGCGAGTGAGCTGATCCGCATGGGAGACTGCCGCTCGGTGATGAGGGAGGGTGCGGTCGCACCGCCGGCCCCGGGCGGGCCGGGCTGCCCGTGCCGCCCGGGTGAGCGGTCCGGGGGGCGCCGGCAACTCGGCCCCGCGACCGGCGACGGGCGAGGATCCGTCGTGCGCGCCTCGGCGCGCGACGAACTCTCGGCATCGGCTCCGCCGTCCGCCCGAACGGCGGCCCGGTCACCCCGTCCCCCGGACAGGGCTGCCCTGCGCGCCCCGCTCAGTAGACGGCGGCGGCGCGCACGCGGCGGTAGGCGAACGGATCCGTCCAGGCAGGAACCCTGACGACCACGACCGGAGGCGCGGGATCGAAGGGCAGGAGGGCGGCACTGAAGGCGATGAAGCCGGCCGCCGCGCGCACGTCGTCGGGCTGCCGCGGGTCGCGGGAGATCCGGTCGGCCTCCCATTGCAGGCGCAGATTGCACCGGCGGGACGGGAGCCCGCCCGCCGGCGTGCAGGCGTCGTGGCGGGCGCAGGCCGCATCGAGCGCATCGACCGGCGGCAGCGGCGCCCGGTTCCCGAGGCCGCAGTAATTGCCGTGCATCAGCAGGCTCGGCGCGAGCGGCGCGGCGGGCGCCTGCGCCAGCGCGGGCGAGGCCAGGCCGAAGGCCAGGACGATGGGCGTGAGTTCACGGATCATGGCAGGCCTTCCTCCACTCTGCGGCCATCCCCGGGCGGCGCCCGCCCCGGCGGGCGCCGAGGAGCGACCGCTCAGTAGCCGTAGGGGCGGCAGACACCCGACGCGGCGTCGTAGTAGCGGGACGGGCCGCATCCGCCGTAGGTGGAGCCGTAATAGCCCGCCGCCGCGGCCGCCGCGGCGCCGGCCGCCAGCCCGTAGCCGTAGGGACGATAGCGGTAGCCGTAGGCGCCGTAGCCGCCGCGGTATCCGTAGCGGCCGTAGCCGCCGCGGTATCCGTAGCGGCCGTAGCCGCCGCGGTACCCGTAGCGGCCGTAGCCGCCGCGGTATCCGCCGCGCACGCCCGCCACCCGTCCGCCGCGGAAGCCGCCGGCACGGACGCCGTGGAACCCCCTCCGCCCCGGAACCCCCTCCGCCCCGGAACCCGCCGCCGCCGAAGCCGCGCGCTTCGGCGGTGATGCTGGTGAGGATCAGGGCGGCGATCGCGGAGGTGACGATGATGAGGCGCTTCATGGCGTCGTGTCCTTGACCTAACGGGCCGGCCGGCACGGGCTGCTGGCCGCCGATCAGGAGCTCGGGATCGGCAGCAGCTCCGCCGGTCATTGCGATGTGAACGATAATCTTGGCGTGCCTTGGCGCTTGATCGGACAGGACAGCCGAGATCGCAGTCGGACTGAACGTCTGGATTGCAGCTGGATCCACCCTGCACTACGCTCGACGGCGTTCGCTCATCGACCCTCACGCGCCAGCGCGGCGGGTCCGCGTCGCTGCGTCAGAGACGTCCCGCCTGGAGACGGTCGGGGCCGGGCGACGCGGGCGAGTCACGCGGGTTCGGCGCGGCATCGATTCGGTCATAACTGAAGTGCCGTCATTCGAGATCAGGGTCACGACGGGAAGCGCGGGGGCGATCCTGCGCGCCGCGACCGAGCGCGCGGCGGCCGCCAAGGCCGAGGGGCTCATCCGCCGGGCGCACCATCGCGGCGCCGCCATCGCGGTCGCGGTGGCGGGCAACGACGACCAGGCGGTGCGCCGCATCGAGCTCTACCTGGCCGACGTCATCTCCGAGGTGGAGCGGGCCTGACCGCCGAGCGGGACGGCGCCCGGCACGTCCGGCGCCGAACCCCGCCGGCCGGCTCGCCGGCGCGGTCCGGCGCGACCGCGGCGGGACACGGCCCGCGCCCCGGCGGCGTCGCCGCGGGCGGACCGGGCGCCGGCCTGGGGGCGAGTCCGGCACCGATCGGCAGGCCGACCGTGGCGCCCGGCTGCGCGAGGGCCGGGCCGGCGAGGCCGGCCGCGAGGGTCAGGCAGACGAGGGGCAGGCGCATCGCTGCGGGTCTCGGTGAGGGGGCCTTGCGGGCCCGGACCAGGGGCGGCTCTCGGCGGCCGGCGCCGGGCTGCGCGCCGTCAGGGGCCCGAGCAGCGCCGGTACTCCACGCCCGTGGGGTCCTGATCGCCGTAGTAGCGCTTCAGGGTTCCGTTCGGCCCGAGCGCCAGGAGAACCCTGACCTCGTTGACGGCGACGACGTTCGCGCAGTCGAGGACGAGCCGCTGACGGTCGCTCACCGGGCGCACCGACTTGATGCGGCAGGACGCCATCGGCGTCCTGAGGCGGTTGCCGGAGACGATGAAGGCCGGCGCGAAGATGTCGAGCGGCGTCCTGAACGACGTTCCTTTCCCGGCGGATGAGTACACCTCCGCACAGTCGCGCCCGCCCAGCACCCAGGCGCCCTGGTAGCCGGCGAGCCCGGCCGGCGCCGCCGTCGCGCGCGTGCCCCCGGCCGAGGCGAAAAGGGCCAGGCCGAGCGCGGCGGCACGAACTCCGTGTGCAGGTCCCATTGCGGATCTCCTCCCTCACGCCTCACGCCTCACGCGCCCGCGGCAGCGCGACGGCCGTCGCTCATCTCGCCGCCGCTCGGATCTCGCCGCTGCTTGCGCCACGCGCTCGGCGTCGTCCCGGTCCAGCGCCGGAAGGCATGGGTGAAGGCGGCGGGCTCCGAGAATTCCAGGGCGACGGAGATCTCCGCCAAGCTCAGGTTGGTGTCGGCCAGCAGCTGCTTGGCGACGGAGAGGCGCGTCTCGTTCGCGACCGATCGGAAGCTCGTTCCCTCGGCCCTCAGACGCCGGCTCAGCGTCCGCCGGTGAACCGCCAGCGCCTCCGCGGCCTGGCGCGCGCTCAGCTCTCCTTGCGTCAAGGTGGCACGCAGGTGCCGGCGCAGCTCGTCCGTCAGGTCCGCGGGCATGCTGGCCGCGAACTGGCGGATGCGCTGCTCGGCAAGCTTGCGCACGATCGGGCTCGCGTCCCCGATCGGCCGCCCGAGGAGGCGCGCCGGGAAGGTCAGCGCCGCGATCTCCTGTCCGAAGCGGACGGGAGCGCGAAAGACATTCGCGTAGGGCGTCGCATCGTCCGGCCCCAGGCGCGGCAGCAGCACCTCCTCGGGCGCCCAATCGCCCCCGCAGAGGGATCTGATCACGTTCGTCATCGCCGTGAGCGCCCGCTCGCAATGGAGCGCGATCCCCTCGGCCTCGGGCCGGTAGGGCGAGTAGCTGGCGATGGCGAGCGGGCCGTTCACCGCGACGCGGATCACGGCCCCTCGGTTGAGAAGACCGTGATGCGTCTCCAGCACCCGCAGGGCGTCACCGACCGTCTCCGAGTTCCTCATCAGCACGCCGAGCAGCCCGAGCGAGGCCAGCGTGGTGCGCTGGCCGACCAGGAGGCCGAAATGCGGACAGGCGCTCCGGCGGGCGGCGAGCGCCATCAAGCGTCCGAGACTCTCGAACGAGAGCGCCCCGGCTCCCTCCAGGCATCGCGGGCCGATGCCGCTCTGCACCAGCAGCGGAGCCGGCTCGATCCCGAGCGCCACCAGAACCTCGCAGATCGCCTCGACGGCGCTGCCGTGAACGGCGGCAGGGGCGGCCGGGCGCGGAGGGATGCTGGTCTCGGCACGCCTCGCCTCCGGCCGCGATCGCTCGCAACTCCAACTGATGGCTGACATCATGCCCACTCCTCCCTTCTTCGGTGCCGATGCTGCGGTCTTGCTGCGACGCATGATGACCGAACGCCGCTTCGATCGGCCGCCCCCGCCAAGTACTTTACCCGAGCCAAAACGCAGTTGCGCGAAATACGACCCCGACCAGCACTCTCTGTCGGATATGATATGAAGCAAAATTCGGAGATGATACTTGAAAAAATTCAGTCGTTTGGCAACGAAACTGAATTCGTCGCCACGCCGACCGTCTCACCCGGTTCCGGCCGAGCGGGATCGGTGCGGCAGGAGCCGCGCCATCCGGCCTCGTCCGAGCGATGACCTCCTCGCCCCGCCGGGTCGGAGCGAGGACTGACCTGATGGCGCGGTCGGAATGCCCATGCGTCCGGTCCACCTGCCGGCCGCCGCTCTGAGGCTTCGAGCCACCGTCTTGCCTGGCACAATCGTATGTTTCTCGATGCTGTGGTCCTTGACATAAGTCAATATCTGTCCGGTCTGACCACCGTGAGCGCGATGAAGAGGCTTGCCAAACTTCACAATTGATATTGAATCGGGCGCTGCCAGAGGTGGAACCCTGACATCTTGCAACGGATCGCCTCCTCGAGGGCGTGGAGGGTCCGGAGGTCGCCTCCGCGGTGATGGGCTGCCGTTCCGGATGGGGGGCGCGGCGCAACGCGCGGCCGCACCCGCCGCGCAGCGGGAGGCGGACCGGGATGCCGGTGCCGCGCGAGCAGGCCGAAGGGGCCGACACCCTGCGATCCTGCCGGCCTTTCGACGCGACCATCGGAGGGCGCCGGGCGCAGCGAGGAGATTTGCGTTCGGCGCCGCTTCAACCTGATCTACATCAAGGCGGCGAGCGACGATTCCGCCCTGATAGGATCGCGAGAGTTCAGCCGAGGCCGCAGCGCCGATCGATGCCGAGGGCCACGCCCAGGCGTCGCGCCGGCGCTGCCATGCGGGGAGGCAGGCGATGCACCGAGGACGCGGGACGCCGAAACACCGTCCGGACCTCCTGTCCGGCTCGACCCGCGCCCTCCTCATCCTCACCCTCCTCGTCGCGGGCGCGGACCGAGGCTGGTCGCAGGACAGCGTTGCCCGGGGGCGCCGCCTCGCCGACGATCTCTGCGCCGAGTGCCACCGCGTCGATTCCATCTCCCGGCCGAGGGGCGGCCCGGCCCCCGACTTCGTCGCCGTCGCGCAGGCGCCCTCCACGACCGGCGTCGCGCTCAGCGTCTTCCTGCAGCAGCATCACCCCGGGATGCCGAGCTTCCAGCTCTCGCGCGAGGAGCGCGACGCCCTCATCGATTACATCCTCAGCTTGCGCTCCCGGGCCTCCGGCAGCGGGCAGCCCTGAGCGCCGAGGCCTGCGGAGGGGCTCGCTTCGCGCCGGGCGGCGGCATCGCGTCGGACGAAACGTCCCGCACCCCGCACGCGTCCGGAGATCGAGGCAGGCGCAACGGGAAACACTCTCGGTCGGGGATCTGGCCCATGTACCAGAATATCGCCATCCTGTTCGCGTTCGTGTTCGCCTA
This sequence comes from Methylobacterium sp. CB376, assembly GCF_029714205.1. Lineage (NCBI taxonomy): Bacteria > Pseudomonadati > Pseudomonadota > Alphaproteobacteria > Hyphomicrobiales > Methylobacteriaceae > Methylobacterium > Methylobacterium sp. CB376. Next base: position 1,793,609 of record NZ_CP121648.1, read on the forward strand.
CAGTCTGGTTGCCGCGCCGCTGGAGCGCACGCCGGTGGCCGGCGCTCTCGTCTTCACGGCATTCGGGCTCGCCCTGGGACCGATGGGCCTGAATCTGCTGGAGATCGGCTCACGCGCGCAAGTCCTCAAGACTCTCGCTGAACTGACGCTGGCGCTGGTGCTGTTCACGGATGCGGCCAACGCGGATCTCGGTGTGCTTCGGCGCTCCTACGCGATCCCGGTCCGCCTGCTCCTGGTCGGGCTTCCTCTCACGCTGGTGCTCGGTACGGCGGCCGCGTACCTGCTGTTTCCCACGATCGGCCTGCTCGGCTGCGCGCTCCTCTCCACCATCCTGGCCCCCACCGACGCCGCGCTCGGGAAGGCCGTCGTCACCAACCCGTCCGTGCCCGCGGCCGTTCGCGAGGGCCTGAACGTCGAGAGCGGCCTGAACGACGGGATCTGCGTGCCCGTCCTGCTGATCCTGCTCGCGCTGGCCGCGGATCGGGCGGCCGACAACGACCACCTGCAGCTGGTGATGTCGCACTTCGTTCGGGAGATCGGCATCGGGCTCGTCACCGGGGTCGGGCTCGCGGTGATCGGCGTCTGGGGGCTGCGATGGGCGGAGCGCCGCGGCTGGATGGGCACCGGGTGGCGCCAGATGCCCGCCGTCGCGCTGGCGATCACGTCGTTCGCGGCCGCGCAGGCGCTGGGCGGCAGCGGCTTCATCGCGTCCTTCGTGGGGGGGCTGGCGGCCGGCTGGATGGCGCGGCGGCGGACGGTGAAGCACGAACTGCTCATGGCGGCCGAGGGCGCCGGCAACGTGCTGGCGCTCCTCACCTGGGCGCTCTTCGGCGCGACGGTGGTCAGCGAACTCGCGCCGCGCCTCGGCTGGGAGATGGTCGCCTATGCCGGCCTCAGCCTCACGGTGATCCGGATGGCTCCCGCGTGGATCGCGCTGGCCGGCTCCGGTGTGGACGCCGGCGGCAAGGTGTTCCTCGGCTGGTTCGGCCCGCGAGGGCTGGCCAGCATCGTGTTCGCCGTCCTGGTGCTGGATGCCGAGGTGCCCGGCAGCGACCTCATGGCGGCCACGGTTGCCTGCACGGTGATCCTCAGCGTCGTGGCCCATGGCCTGACCGCCAATCCGCTCAGCGACGCGTTCGCCCGCCACGCCGCGAGGCGGAGCGAGCCGCGCGGGGCGGCCGTCGCGCCGGGGCAGGCCGGCGCGCAGGTCCCGCGGCGTCGGGGCGCAGCCGCTGCCGGGGAGCCGCTCGCGAGGGATTCCCTCTGGCCTCACGCCTGATCCGGGATCCGGTTGACCCAAGCGGATCCCGCGCGCGATGGCCGCGATCAGGTGGGAAGACCGGCCTCCCGGCCCGTCCGGAGCGGCTCACGTCTTTGCAGCGCGACGTCTCCGGCGGCTTCCGCGCGGCGCGCCGACCGGAGCGCCTCCTCCCGCTTCGTGAGCGCCTGGTCAACGTAGTCGACCGCCAAGTGGATCACCGCGGCCTGGTGCTCCTCCAGGCGGCCGCGCGCCGCCTGCGACGCGATCGTGGCGACCGCCTCGTCGAGGCGGCTGCGGATCCTCTCGAGATCGGACAGCGTGCTGGCCCGCGCGATGGACGAGATCATCTCGTGCGCGCGGGACAGGATCGTGGGAGCATCCTGGACGCGCGGGACGCCGAGGAACCGCAGGATCGCGGCCAGTCCGGAGCCCAGCAGCCCCAGGATCATGGGACCGTAGAAGAGCCAGTCGCCGTAGCGCTCCATCAGGGTGGTTTCCTCGCTGTCGTAGAACGCCCTGGCGCCGGGATGAACCGGAATGACGGCGTCCTTGTCGGTGCTGGCAGCCTCCACCAGCGCGGCGAGCGGGGCATCCGGCGTGAGCTTCTGGCGATTGTCGAAGAGATGGCGGGTGAGCTGCGTGATCACGTCGTTCGAGACCTCCCGGTCCGCGACCAGGAAGGTCGCGACCTCGAGCGTCGTGAGGCTCTCCGCGGGCAGCGTGGGCGAGCCGCCGAACTGGCCGGCTGCGATCTCGGTGGCCTCGTAGACCGGGGTCGCCGCCGCGATGGCCTCGGCCTCGCTGATCTCCAGGAAGGCGAGTTCCCGGCGGCTGGCGCGGCGCACGGCCGCCCATTTCTCCCTCATCCTCGCCCCGCGGGTGGCCGGCACCGTGAACAGCAGCGCGTCCACCTTTCGGCTCCTGATCGCGTCCGAGATCTCGATCGCCGATGGCGGGACGGTCCTCGCGTCGACGGAGACCGCATAGTGATTGCGCAGCGTCGCGACGATCTGATCGTTGGCGTTGGGCGGGCCGACGACGCCGAGCACCCGGCCTCTCAGGTCGGCGAAGCCGGCGATCCTCGTCTTGCTCAGAGTGACGATCACCACCGGATCCTTGTGCAGGATCGCCACGGCGCGGACCTTCTCCGAGACTGCGCCGTCGCCGCGCACGACCGCGAGCTGCGCCTTGCCCGCGGCCAGCCGCGCCAACGCCTCGGTCGGGCCGGAGGTCGGGATCACGGACAGGCGCGCCGGAGCGCCGCCCTGGGTGAGGGCCCGGCTCCAGGCGGCGATGAGCACGGCGTCGTCGAACTCGGCCGGCCCGACCGCGACCGACAGGATCGCCGGCTTCGAGAGGTGGCGCCACGCCGCGACGGCCAGCCCGGCGACGAGGCAGAGACCCGCAGCGACAACGAGCCAGCGCACCGTCGTGCCCATCGCCCTGCCACCTGCGACCCGCCTCGCCATGACGCTCAATGACCCGGGCGGCGTCGACAGGCTTGATCGTGCGGGACAACGCGCCGCCAAGACCGAGAGCAGCGCTGATACGCGACCTCGGTCGGATCATGATCGCCGTGGACGCGCGTGAGACCGCCATTCGGCACGGCTGCCATGAGAACCGCGACCGCGTTGGCTGCGACCGTATTCGCGCAGTCGCGCCCGCTCGACAACCACGCGCCTCGGGAACCCGAGAGATCGGCCTGGGCCGCCGACGCCGGGACCGAGCCCGGCGGCACGCGCGAAACCTGCGAGGCTGATGGCGGCCCCGTCCCGAATCGCGCGCCGCGGACCGCGGATCCGCGCAGGGCCGCTACTTGGCCCATCGTTCGTTGCGCCACGCGCTCGGCGTCATGCCTGTCCAGCGCCGAAAGGCGTGCGTGAAGGCGGCGGGCTCCGAGAATTCGAGCACGGATGAGATCTGCGCCAAGCTCATGGTGGTGTCGGCCAGCAGCTGCTTGGCGATGCCGAGCCGCGTCTGGTTCGCGATGGACCGGAACGTCGTTCCCTCGGCCTTCAGGCGGCGGGTCAGCGTGCGCTGGTGGATCGCCAACGTCTGGGCGACCTGATCCTTCTCGATTCGCTTCTGCATGATCCTGGAGCGCACGCGCCGCCGGACCTCGTCGGTGACGTCGGACGGGAGGATGGCCTCGCATTGCTGGATGCGCCGCTCCACGCTCGCGCGAATGACGGGGTTGGCGTCCTCCACCGGCCGCTTCAGGAGCCGTGCGGGGAACACCAGCGCGGCGATCTCCTGCGCGAACCGGACCGGGGCCCGGAAGAAGCCCGTGTAGGGTGTCGTGTCCGGCGGCTCGAGCCGCGGCAGCAGCACCTCGTCCGGGCTCCATTTCGCGCCGCACAGCGCGCGCAGGACGTTGGTCAGGGCCGCGACGGCCCTCTCGCAGTGGAGCGCGACGCCGTCGACGTCGGACGCGTAGGGGGCGTAGCTCACGGTCGCGACGGCACCATCGACCGCCAGCTCGATCATGGCGCCGCGGTTCAGGAGATCGTGGTGCGTCTGCAAGGCCTGCAGGGCGTCGCCGATCGTCTCGGAGTGGCGCATCAGCGTCCCGAGCAGGCCGAGCGAGCCGAGGGTGGTGCGCTGACCAACGAGGAGGCCGAAATGGGCGCACCGCGCCTGGTCGGCGGCCAGTGCCGTCAGGCGGCCCAACGCCGCGAAAGAGACCGTTTCCACCGTCTCGAAGATCTGGGCATCGATCCCGGCTTCTTCAAGGACAGTTTCAGGATCTAGCTCAAGCTCTAACAGTATATCGTAGACGGCCTTGACTGCGAAGACGTGGGTGAAATTGAATGGGATAGACGGTGCGCTGAAACATTTTGAATCTTTTGATATAAGACCCTTCTGAAACTCTGGGTCGCGGCCTTGATTGCCACTCGACGGCACATCGGAAGGCATAGTCGTGCCTCCAGTGCTTCTGGATCAGGGCTGTCATGTAGATCATAAATGGGGCGGCTTCGCAATACACGTCTCAAGAACGTGGCCGTGCCGCGGAATGCGCCAGTGTCAGCGAATTGCGCTCGATCTTATCCGGCGCGAGGCGAATAGCCGTGGCATGGACAGGCCGTGGAGGCTCGGGACGGGGACATCGGCCCCGTTCGCGCGGGCGCGGGTCCCCGATCGTCCCGCTCCGTCGACGCGCGGCGGGGACGAGCGGCCGGTCCCGGGCCCCGACGGGGATCCGCGCCTTCCGATTCCGGCCCCGTCTCCGCGCGGACCGACGCGCCTCGCACCTCCCTCGTCGCGCTGCCCTCACCCCGTGGCGGGGAGCGGGCCGGGCAGGGGGTCGACGACGCCGCGATGCCGACGGCCTCGTGCCGAGCCGAGCCGAGCCGAGCCGAGCCGAGCCGAGCCGCGGACGGGCAGGGCTTCGCTCCCGTCGCGGCGGCCTCACTTGTCCTGGACGGTCGGATGTCCCGCGTCTGCTCCCCGCGCACCGGGGGCCCGGCGGCGCCTCACGGTCGGAGACGCGGGCCCTGCCTCCCGCGCGGCGGCCGCGTCCCGGTCGCGCGTGGGCGTTGCCAGCAGGATCGCCGTCCTCACCGCCGCGCGCATCTGGGCGTCGGACGAGCCATGCATGGCCAGCACCTCGCGGGCCTGAGGGTTGGCCTGCATGATCGCGCAGACGTCGATCGCGATGCCCTCCGCGAGCTGTCGCGGCCCGGGCGCCGGATCGTTCAGGTAGTCCGCCACGGCAGCGTCGAGCTGCTCGTCGGTGACGCGCTTGCGCTTGTGGAGATCCCCGATGGTGGGAGTGTCGATCATGGGCAAACTTCTACTCTGGCATGCCTGAATGCTGCGTTGAAGCGGATGATCGGGCAATGCGGCGGTCTGCGCAGGCGATGGGAGCCTCGAAACATCCAGTATCTACTTGATAGGCCGCCACGGCGTCGGTGCAGGAGCGCACTGCTGGATCGCTGCGCGGGGTCCGGAGATGCGCGCGGGCGCGCCTGGGTGGGGTCGCGGACGAGCGCAGCCGGTCGGCCCCCCGCCGGTGACCGCCGACGAAGCGGTGATCGGGAGGGGGATCGTCGCGCGTGCGTCGGGCCTGTCCCCGAGGCGGCGGGGCTGGCCGGGCGGGGCCCTTGAGCGAGGGGGCGGTCCGGGCTTGAGGGGCGGCGGTCATCGGTGCCAGCCATAACCGGCAGCCGGCGCGAGAGTTTCGGCGAAAGTTTCGGCGAGAGTTTCGGCGAGAGTTTCGGATCGCGTGCTTCGCCGAGGGAGGCGGGATCCGATCCGACGGGCAGCCTCACGAGGCCGAGGCGCGGACCGAGGCCGGGCGCGAAGCCGTCGGGGTGGCTGCGTCCCGATGCCGAGCGCGCATGGCACGCCGCTCGTCCGGCGCCGACGAGTCTAGAGCAGCACCCGATCACGTTGCAACCGGGTGCCGCTCTAGTGCACTGACGCCTTCAAAACGTACAAAGCTCAGCGCGATTTCTCGGGCGTTTGTAGACGTTTAGCAAATGAGCGCGTGGTGCGTTCGTCAGTGTCTGTGCACTAGATCTCTGATCTTGCCGCATTTTCTGCGACGAACCGGCATCCACTTCGTCGGAAAATGCTCTAATCGGGCACGCATTTCGCTTGTCTCTCCTGGTATCGCTGAATAGCAACTCGCGCATTGAACAGCAGGCGATCCGGTCCGAGCTCCCTGTCCAGACCAGAGCGCCTCACCATCTCAAGCACACCGGGATTCAAGCCGACGAGCCAAACCGTCACGCTGGTTCGTCTCGCGCCCTCCTGCAACATCTTGAGGGCCGAATACTCGATATCCGGAACGCGGCTGAGGTCGAGGGCGACCACGCGAGGCTTGTGTTCTGCAATGAGCAGCCTGATCTTGTCACCCACGTTCTGTGCATTCGCGAAGTAAAGGCGTCCCTCGGGCCGTATGATCAGGAGGCCGTCGAAGGTCTCGTCGTCGGGATGCTCGGGCGAGAGGGGGCGCAGGACGTCCGCACCGCGCTTGCGACCGATCACGGCGACCGCGGGGCGCGCGGTCTGGAGGGCCAGGCCGACCAGCGAGAGGACGACCGCGACGACGATGCCCTGGAGCGTGCCGAAGACGAGCACCCCGATGGCCGCCATGATGGCCCAGCGGAACTCCATCTGCCTCACCTGGAGGATGGCCCGGAACTCCCCTGGCTGGATCAGGCCGACGGAGTACACGACGACGATTGCCGCCAAGGTCGCGTGCGGAAGGAGGCTCAAGATCGGCGCCAGGACCAGCATCGTGGCGAGAGCCGCCGCCGCCGCGACGAGCGAGGCGGTCTGCGTCCTGCCCCCGGCGGCCCGGACGACGCCCGTCTGCGACGTCCCGCCGCCGGCCGGCATGGAGCCGAGGAACGCTCCCCCCAGATTGGCCGCTCCCGTGGCGATGAGTTCGCGATTGGCATCGATGGGCGGATCGCCCGCAACCACGAAGGCTCGCGCCGCGGCGATGCTCTCCGCGAAGCTCATCAGCGCGATGCCTATCGCGCCCGGAAGAAGCGCCTGGACGAGGGCCGGGTCGGGCCACGACAGCGCGGGGAGGCCGCGCGGGATCGGACCGACGATCGGGACGCCCCGGGCGTGGAGGTCGAGGAGCCACGAGGCCGCGATCGCCCCCGCGACGGTCACGAGGGGCGCTGGCGAGTGGGGCCTGAGGCGCTCCATCACGATGAGCGCGGCCAGCGTGATCCCCGCGACGGCCGCGGTCGGCAGGGAGGTTTCGGGGAGGTGTCGCACGAGGCTCAGCGCATCGGCGAAGAACGACTGCTTGGCGACGTGGAGCCCGAGAAGCTTGGGGGCTTGGTCCAGCAGGATCACGAGACCGATCCCGGCCTTGAAGCCCGTCAGGACCGGCACCGAGATGAAATCGGCGACGACGCCGAGTTTGAGGAGCCGCGCCGCGAGAAGCAGCGCGCCGACCAGGGCGGTGAGGGTCGCGCACGCGGCGGCTGTCTTCGCGGGATCGCCGTCCGACACCACGCTGCCGAGTTCAGCCCCGGTCAGGATGGCCAGCGTGGTCGTCGAACTCACGCTGAGAACGCGGGACGAGCCCAGCAGGCCGTAGAGGATGGTCGGCACGAAGGCCGTGTAGAGGCCGACCGCCACCGGCAATCCGGCCACGGTCGCGTAGGCCATGGCCTTGGGCAGAACGACCGCCGCGACCGTGGCGCCCGCCACGGCATCCGAGCCGAGCCCCGTCGGCGCACCTGCCGGACGAGCCTGCATGGGTGGTCCGAGTTCAGCCATGTGGACGACTCCGCGGATCGGGAGCGAATCCTCCCGGGGGTGGCGCGTCGCGCCGAGCAGGGGACCCGATCAGCGAACGTCCCGTCCCTCTGCCAGGGGCCTGACCTCGCGGGCGCGCCGCGGAGCGCGGGCGGAGCCGCGACGACGGGCGGGGCGCGGTTGAGCGGCGCATCTCATCGCAGGGCGCGGGCTGGCCGACAGGGGCTCCGGCCGAGCCGCCGCCGGCGCCGATCCGACCCACCGGAGAATGCGGAGAGGCTCTGGCATCGCGGTCGCTCCCGTCTGCTTCAGGTTTGAGATCGAATACTCGCGGTGATCGCCCGCCCAGCCAATGGTAGCACTGCGCGTGCTTTCGAATTGAAGCAATCCTGACGTGTCCCGTTGGATCAAGCGCCGCCGGAACCGGCGGCTTTAACATACATCGATCGACGAGGGTTTCCAGCAAGATCAGCGCCCGCACTGGCGAGGCCGAGAGAGGGTTACCTCCATGTCGAAGGCTGACCGACCGCACACGCCGTCCAATTTGCGGACTAACGAGCGATCCTCACGAAGGCTTGGCCCGCGATCGGTCGATGAGGGTGGCGCCTCATCCTCGCAGCGCGTCGACCAATTCTTGCTCATGCACTCCGCCCGACTGGACCAGTGGCGGGATATCGCGGTCGTTGCCGAAGCGTGGCAGGCCGGGACCAGGCAGCGGGACGATGTCGAGGCGGCCGTCCAGGCCATGGAAGCGGTCGAAGGCTACCACGCCTATCCGGGATCGCGGCTCCTGGCGGCGCTCCGCAACGCCATCGCGGAGGACGACGCGGGCGGCACGGCCCGCATGGCGCTGCGGATCTCCAATGCCTTGCTCACGCGGGCCTACCGCGAGCGGGCCGCGGAGTGGGACCCGCGTGCCGAACTGGCACCGGACGAGGTCGGCGACGTGATGCCGCCCGGCCTCGGCGAGGCGGACCCGCACCGCCCCTATTTCGAGGTGCTGTTCGTGACCGCCCAGCCGGCCTCGCGGTGGCCGGCCCTCGCCGAGGAGCTGCGCCGGCTCCGCCGCCCCGAGGATTCGTTCGTGTACGAGCCGGTTCTCGTCGGGTCGTTCGAGGATGCTCTCTGCGCGGCGGCGATCAACCCGTCCATCATCTCGGCGGTCGTGCCGGAGGGCTTCGCGTTCCGGTCGCGCCACGACGCGCCCGTGCTGCGGGAGGTGCTGCACACGCTGGGCGTGGAGGATGACCGCAGCACCTCCGCCCTGCGGCTCGCCGCGGCCCTGAAGCGAATCCGGCCGGAGCTCGACATCTTCATCCTCTCCGAGCGCCGGGTGGAGGATCTGGCGGGCGACCCCGCCGCGGATTGCGTGCGCCGGATCTTCTACGCCGTCGAGGAGCCCCTGGAGATTCACCTCTCGATCCTCGAAGGCGTGCAGGACCGCTACGAAACGCCGTTCTTCGACAACCTGAAGCGCTATGCGCGGCGGCCCATCGGCACCTTCCACGCACTCCCGATCGCGCGCGGCAAGTCGGTCTTCAGATCCGACTGGATCCGGGACATGGGCGCGTTCTACGGCATCAACCTGTTCCTCGCCGAGAGCAGCGCGACGACGGGCGGCCTCGACAGCCTCCTCGAACCGACCGGCACCATCAAGCGGGCGCAGGACATGGCGGCGCGCGCCTTCGGCGCCGACCACGTGTTCTTCGTGACCAACGGAACCTCGACATCGAACAAGATGGCCGTTCAGGCCCTGCTCGGGCCCGAAGACATCGCCATCGTCGACCGGAATTGCCACAAGTCACACCACTACGGCATGGTGCTGTCCGGCGTGCATCCCATCTACGTCGAGGCATTTCCGATGACGGAATACTCGATGTACGGGGCGGTTCCGCTGACCACGATCAAGCGGGCACTGCTCGCCCTGCGCGCCGACGGTCGTCTGGAGCGGCTGAAGCTGCTCGACCTGACCAACTGCACCTTCGACGGCCACATGTACAACGTGCGCCGCGTGATGGAGGAATGCCTCGCGATCAAGCCGGACCTGGTCTTCCTGTGGGACGAGGCATGGTCCGGTTTCGCCCGGTTCTCACCCTTCCTTCGGCCCCGCACCGCGATGGGAGCGGCGGCCGAGATCGAGGCATGGTTGCGGGACCCGGCCTCGCTCGACGCCTACGAGGCGCAGCAGCGCGAGCTGGGACCCCAGCCTTCGGACGAGGCGCTCCTGAGGACGCGGCTGATTCCCGATCCGCGCCGCGCGCGGCTTCGCGTCTACCAGACGAACTCGACGCACAAGTCGATGTCGGCGATCCGGCAGGGCTCCATGCTCCTGGTGAAGGATGTCGACTTCCACTCCGTGGAGGCGCAGTTCCGGGAGGCGGTGTTCACGCACGCCTCGACCAGCCCCAACCAGCAGCTGATCGCGAGCCTCGACGTCGCCCGCCGCCAGATGGAGCTCGAAGGCTACGGGCTGGTCATGAACGCGATCGAGATCGCGCTCCGGATCCGCCGGGCGGTCAACACGCATCCGCTGGTGTCGCGCTACTTCAACGTCCTTGGTGCCGAGCGCATGATCCCGGCCGCGTACCGCCAGTCCGGCTTCAAGGACTACCTCGACCCGGACGCGACCTGGGCCGACGTCGTCCGCGCCATGCACGAGGACGAATTCTACCTCGATCCCACGCGCATGACGCTCGTCTGTGGCACGGCGGGCTTCGACGGCACGCAATTCAAGGGCCTTCTGGCGAGCCAGTACGGTATTCAGCTCAACAAGACATCACGAAACAGCGTGCTGCTGCAATCGAACATCAACAATACACGCAGCGACGTCGCCCACCTGATCCGCGTGCTGGTCGAGATCGCTCACGGCATCGAAGACCGCCTCGCGGCGGGCGGCGAGGCGGAGCGCGCCGCCTTCGACGCGCGCGTCAAGTCGCTGATGACCGACGTGCCGGATCTGCCGAATTTCAGCCACTTCCACCAGAGCTTCAGGGAAAACGCCGGCGAGAATACGCCCGAGGGCGATATCCGCTCGGCCTTCTTCAGTGCCTACGATCCTTCGCTCTGCGAATACGTGCCGCTGTTCGGTCCGGAATGCGACCGCCGGTTGCGCGACGGACCGGAGATGATCTCGGCGAACTTCGTCATCCCCTACCCGCCCGGCTTCCCGATCATGGTGCCGGGCCAGGTGCTGACGCGGGAGACGGTCGACTTCATGCGCAAGCTCGACGTCAAGGAGATCCACGGTTACGAGAAGACGAGGGGGCTCAAGCTGCTCAAACCGGATGCGATCGCGGCAAAGCGCAAGTCTAAAGCACCGGCTGCGACGAGCAAGACCTCGCGAGCCGCGTAGGATGAGGTGCGAGCCATGGAATGAGGTGCGAGCCATGGGATGAGGTGCGAGCACTTGGACGAGGCGGATCTGACGGGAGAGGGCTTCCATGTTCGACTGGTTCGCAAACACGCTTCGCCAGTATCCTGAGATAGCCATCTTTATCGCCCTGGCGTTCGGCTATTACTTCGGGTCCTTCACCTACAAGGGGCTGGGTATCGGTGCCGTGACGGCGACGCTCATCGCCGCCGTGGTCATCGGCCAGATCGGCATCAGCGTGACCGGGCCGCTCAAGCCGTTCTTCTTCCTGATGTTCCTGTTCGCGATCGGCTACGCGGTCGGACCGCAATTCGTCCGGGGCGTCGCGCAGGACGGTCTTCCGCAGGCCCTCTTCGCGGTCATCGTCTGCGTGTTCTGCCTTGCGGGCGGTTATCTCGCGGCGCGGTTCGGGGGCTACGATGCCGGGTCCGCGGCCGGGCTCTACGCCGGCTCCCAGACGATCTCGGCCTCCATGGGTCTGGCGACCGACGCGATCAACCGGCTGCCGATCCCCGCCGAGCAGGCCAAGGCTCTCCTCGACGCCATGCCGGTCGCCTACGCCATCACCTACATCTTCGGCACGCTGGGTTCCGCGGTGATCATCGCCCTGCTCGGCCCGGCCCTCCTGGGCATCGACCTCGAGGCCGCCTGCAAGCGCTACGAGGAGAAGCGCGGCGGCACGAAGGTCGCCGGCGGCCCCGGAACCGCGTGGCACCAATTCGACCTGCGTGCTTATCGCGTGCGGCCCGACGGGATCATCGTCGGAAAGACGGCCGCGGAGGCGGAGCGGATGGTGCCGGAGCAGCGGCTCTACATCGAACGGCTTCGCCGCGGCGCGAATGTCATGGATGTGACCGCCGATACCGTGATCCAGGCGGGAGACGTGGTCGCGGTCGCGGGACGGCGCGAGGTCCTGGTCGGCCTGATCGGCGCGGCGGCCGAGGAGGTCGATGACAGGGAGTTGCTGGCGGTGCCGGTCGAGGGCCTCGACGTCTACGTGACGAGCAGGGAGGTCGATGGCAAGTCGCTCGCGGAGCTGGCGCAAAGCCCGTGGGCGCGCGGCGTCTTCCTGCGGAAGATCACGCGCGGCGCCACCGCGATCGACATCCCGATCCTGCCGAGCACGAGGATCAATCGCGGCGACATCCTCACGCTGGTCGGCCGAACTCAGGACGTGAGCGCGGCCACCAAGGCGATCGGCCATCCCGACCGCGCCACCGACGTCGCCGACGTCATGTTCATCGGCGCTGCGATCGCGATCGGCGCCCTGGTGGGTGCGGTGGTCTACACCGTCGGCGGCGTGCCGCTGACGCTCTCGACGTCCGGGGGCGCCTTGATCTCGGGCCTCTTCTTCGGCTGGCTGCGGTCGGTTCGTCCGATGTTCGGACGGATCCCGTCCTCGACCGTCTGGTTCATGAACTCCGTCGGACTGAACGTGTTCATCGCGATCGTCGGCATCTCGTCCGGCCCGAAATTCGTCGCCGGATTGCAGCAGCTCGGCTACGGTATCTTCCTCTGGGGAATTTTCGCGACGACGCTGCCGCTCATCCTTGCCCTTTATGCCGGGAAATACCTGTTCCGCTTCGACGACGCGATCCTGCTCGGGGCCGTGGCGGGAGCGCGCACCACGACGGCCGCGCTCGGGATGGTGACCGATCGGGCGAAGAGCCAGATCCCCGGCCTCGGCTACACCGTCACCTATGCGGTCAGCAACACCTTCTTGACGATATGGGGAATGGTCCTGGTCATGCTGCTGACCTAGCAGGTTCCGGAGATTGCCAAAGACGGACGGCTCTGTTCTGAAAATTCGGCCGTCCGCAGCGCTGCATGGATGGTGGAGATTGGCTCTCGATCTTCACCATTCTTGACGCGAGAGCGTCAGTGCTCTTGCGGGCATCCGATCCGAGCGATCTCGCGGAGGACGTTCGGCAATTGTCGCGCTCTCGTTCTGGTCAAGGCCGGTGGCGGCGGGTGGACGGCCGAAACTCCGTTCGTGGTTCGCGGCCGCGTGGATCGCGGCCGCGGAGCCGAAGGTCCGCCGGCTGACCAGCCTGACCTCGGGCCCGCCTGTCTCGTCCGATCAAGCTGCGCCGGCGCCATGGTTTAGCATGTCGGGAATGCGACGGTGGTCTCGCGCTTTCGGAGCCGTTGCGCGCGGCGGAACGATCCGAGCAGCGCCCACCTGACCAGGATCCAACTGTCCAGGAGGCTGGGCCATGAGGCGTCTGATTCTGCCGGCGGCAGCCATCACCGTCCTGATTTCGAGCGGTATCGTCGCGGAGGCGCGGGGCTTCCGCGGCGGGGGCGGCTTCCAAGGGGGCGGCTTCCGCGGCGCGTCCGTCGGTGGGGGTGGCGCGGTGGCGTGGGCCGCCCGGGCTGGGGGGCGGCAGGACCGATCGCGGGCAGGCCCGGCTGGGGTGCGGGGCGGCCCGGGTGGGGAGCGCGGCCGATCGCCGGGCGGCCTGGCTGGGGCTACGGCGGATATCACCGATACGGCTACGGGTACCGTCCCTACGGGTACGGCCTTGCCGGGGCCGCGGTCGGGGCGGCTGCGGGATATGCTCTCACGAGCCCGGCCGGTGACGGCGAGTGCGGGCCTTACGCCTATTACGACGCGTATGCGGGCGTCTGCCGCCCCTACTGACCGGGCTGCATTCCCGCGGGACGCGCCGTGCCGGTTCGCCCCGTCGGGACGGGCGGCGATCCGCGTCATCTCGGTTTCACGGCCCCCCGCGTTCCGCGCGGGGGCAAGCGCGCATCGAGGGCCGACGACGGGTCTGGCTCGGTGCGGCGTCCGGGCCGGTTCCCTCCGCGCGTCGCGACGGCGTTCGGAGCCGACGCTCCGCGCCGCGCCGGCGCCGCGCCGGCGCCGCGGCTCCCGCGTGATCCGCGCGAGGCGCGAGATCGGCGGAGGAGCAACGACCGCGCCTCAGCCCTCGCGGACGGCATCGACCGGGCGGCCGCGATGCGCCCGGCGCGTGCCGGCGCCAGCGCGCCACGTACGTAGGGTATCATTCCCATAGATTATATTCTGGGATATGATTTGAGCATTGAGCGATTCTCGCGGGGGCGGAATTGTGAAAAACTATCACGAAGAACTTTATGAAGATTATACGGATCCTGCATCCGTCGTGATCGACGAGTTGAGCGAGATCGATTATGTTGAGCATTTAAAAATCATCCTAAAATCTCATATGGGTCATTTTTTGGAAACCGGAGAAATCAGCAAGGTTGGCCTCGAAGCCAGTCGGTTGGATTTTGACGAGCTGATAAAGCGTTACGATGCCGACATCGAGGCGAAGATGATCATCAATTTCGCCAAAGATCGTCTATTTGGCGCAATCTGTTGCTTCAAAGATAATACGGCTCTGGCGTTGAGGCACATCGAAGAAACGCTCGGATACGTCGAGCGTATCCGAACCATATTTGACTAGGTGGGAGTTCGACTCGGAGCCCTTCCTCCCCTTTCGACGCTCTCGCGGCGACCCTCGCCAGCCTGCGCCGCGATGCCGGGCGGGGGCGCGACGAGGGACGCGCGCAACCGCGGCTTGCCGGGCCCGGATCACACGCCTGCGCGGCGCCTGAGCGAAGCCCCAATCCGCCATCCCGAAGGGATCAAGCGGATCACCAGCCCGCGCGGCGCCTGAGCGAAGCCCACATCCGCCATCCCGAAGGGATCAAGCGGATTTGGGATGAGCGGCATCCGAGGTCGCGCGGCGTTCTCCGCTGGCCCCGCCCCGCGACGACGCGCGAGCCGAATCGGTCTCTGCGCCGCCTCGAAGGCGGTGCGGTCGTTCGCCCGCAACTGGATCCTCGACCTGAAGGGGCGCGGCATCCGGGTGAACACGCTCAGCCCCGGCGCGACCCGCAGGCCGGGCCTCGTCGCCCTTGCCGGCCCGGATGCGGCCCAGCAGCAGGGGCTGCTCGACCATCTCGCCTCGAAGGTCCCGACGGGCCGGGTCGGCGAGCCGGACGAGATCGCGAAGGCGGCGGTGTTCCTGGCCTCGGACGACGCGAGCTTCATCGACGGCGTCGAGGTCTTCGTCGATGGCGGCCAGGCCCAGGTCTGACCCGGGATCCGCCTCGATCGGGCGGATCCCGGGTCGGGAAGCCCGCGCGGCGGAGCCTCGCGCGGCGGCGCGGCGACCGCGTGACCACCGGCGGCGCGGCGGACGCGGTGTCCAGAGCCTCAAGAGACGCTTCGATCGCGCCTCTGCTCGTCAACCACGTCGTAGATGCTGCACATCGCATTGAGGAACTGGATGACGGCGCTCTTGATCGCCGTCCGGTCGGACTCTCCGGCTCCGATCACATCGATCGTGAAGTGGCGTCTGCGATGGGCGTCCTCCTGCAGCGTCACTTTCACGGATTCGATGTCTTCGAAGCACGGCATCTCTTTGAGGTAGAGAAGGGCCAAGCATTCGATCTCAGAGCAAGTTCTCCGCGGGCGCCTCACTTACCATACTCCAGTGCAGCATGGGACCAGCAGCGTCGCAATCCGGCAGCGACTGATCAACGATAGTTGTTAACATTTGCTGTTCACGATCCCTCGATCATCGATCGGCGCGACTCCACTGCAAAGCTGCGGGCCGCGTGCTCCGGCGCGACGCGGGAGAGGGGGCGGGCGGAGAGCGCCGGCGCGGCCGGCGCCGCGCCCGAGCGGGTCGCTCCCGATCGTTCGGCGCGGCTCGACCCGTGACGAGGCCGCGGAACGCTCTCGCCGTCCCGTGCCCGGCAGGATGCGTCTTCGCCGTCAACTCGTCTTCGAAAAGGAACGTTCCCGCTGATCCTTCGGGATGGCGGATTGGGGCTTCGCTCACGCGCCGCGCGGGCTCGTGATCCGGGATCCGGTCGGATCACCGGATCCCGGATCAGGCCTCCGCCCGTCGGAACCGCGCCGCCGGGTGGCTCCCCGGCAGCAGTCGCCGCGCCTCGCCGAACACCTTCTGGCGCAAGGTGCCCGGCGCGTAGTCCGCCTTGTAGCGGCCCCGGCGCTGCAATTCCGGCACGACGAGGTCGATGAAGTCGCCGAAGCCCTCGGGCGTCACCGCGTAGCTCAGGTTGAAGCCGTCGAGGCCGGTCCCATCCATCCAGGCTTCGAGCCCGTCCGCGACCTGCTCGGGCGAGCCGATCAGCACCGGGCCGCGGCCGCCGATCGCGTTGTGCTGCACGATCTCCCGGATGGTCCAGCGCCGCTCGGCCCGCGCGAAGGACTCGACCATCGAGGTCACCGCGTTGTCGCGGCGGATCACCGGGAAGGGATCGTCGAGCGAATAGGCCGAGAGATCGATGCCGGTCCAGCCCGAGAACAGGGCGAGCGCGCCCTCCGGGTCGACATAGGCGAGGTAGTCGCGGTGCTTGTCGCGCGCCTCCGCCTCGCTGCGCCCGACGATCACCGTGATCAACCCGAAGAACAGGATGTCGTCCGGGTCGCGGCCGCGCGCCGCCGCGCGGGCGCGGGTATCCGCCACGGTGGCGGCGACCGCCCGCCGCGAGGGATCGCTCAGGAACACCGCCTCGGCATGCGCGGCCGCGAAGTCGCGGCCCCGGTGCGAGGCCCCGGCCTGGAACAGGAAGGGCGTGCGCTGCGGCGAGGGTTCGACCAGGTGGATGCCCTGCATGCGGAAATGCGCGCCCGCGTGCGCGATCCGGTGGATCTTCGCCGGGTCGGCGAACAGGCCGCGCTCCCGGTCGCGCAGCACCGCCCCGTCCTCCCAGCTCTCCTCCCAGAGGCGGTAGACCACGTCGAGGAACTCGTCGGCGATGTCGTAGCGGGTGTCGTGCGCGGTGATGCCGGGCCGGCCCACCGCCCGCGAGGCCGCGTCCGAGTAGCCCGTGACCACGTTCCAGGCGATGCGCCCGCGCGTGAGGTGGTCGAGGGTGGAGAAGCGGCGGGCGAGCGTGAAGGGCGGCTCGTAGGAGACCGAGGCCGTCACCCCGAAGCCGAGATGCGCGGTCACCGCCGCCATGGCGGAGACGAGGAGCATCGGGTCGTGCTTGGGCACCTGCGCGGCCCGGCGCAGGGCCGCCTCGGCGCTGCCCGCGTAGACGTCGTGGATGCCGATGCCGTCGGCGATGAACAGCGTCTCGAACAGCCCGCGCTCCAGGAGCCGCGCGAGGTCGGTCCAGTAATCGAGCGTGTGGAAGGCGAGCGAGCGGTCGCGCGGATGGCGCCACAGGCCGGGCGAGAGGTGGACCGGGCTGTGGATCGCGAAGCCGTTGACGCGGATGGGCTTGGGCATGGCGGTGGTCACGCCGCGCGGCGCCGGAACGCGGCGCCCGGATGGGTGGATTTCAGCCGCGCGCCCGTCCCCGGAAACAGCTTCTCGCGCAACGTGCCCTCCTGGTAGCGGGTCTTGAAGGCGCCGCGGTCCTGCAGTGCGGGCACCACGAGGTCGACGAAGGCCTCCAGCGTCTCCGGCACGACCACGCGGGTCAGGTTGAAGCCGTCGACGTCCGCCTCCTCGGCCCAGGACAGGAGTTCGTCCGCGACCTCGCCGGGCGAGCCGACGATGAAGGGCGCCCGCGCGCCGAGCGGCCCGAACTGCGCGAAGTCCCGGACGGTGAAGCGGTGGTCCGTGTTCACCGTCAGGTTCTCGACCAGCGACTGCATGGCGTTGGTCTCGACGTAGGCCAGCGCCTCGTCGGGGCCGAGCGCCGAGAGGTCGATGCCGGTCCAGCCCGAGACGAGCGCGAGCTGGCCCTGCACGTCGAGGTAGCGGGCGTACTCGTCGCGCAGGTCCAGCGCCTCGGCGCGGGTCGGGGCGACGATCACGGTCGCGCCCAGGAACATCAGGATGTCGTGGCGCGCCCGCCCGTGCGCGCGCGCGGCCTCGCGGATGCGGCGCACGGCCTGGCCGGCGATGGCCCTGGTGTGGCCGTTGAGGAAGATGCACTCGGCGTGGCGCGCCGCGAAGGCGCGGCCGCGCGCGGAGGTGCCGGCTTGGTAGAGCACCGGCGTGCGCTGGGGCGAGGGCTCGGCGAGGTGGTGGGCGTCGACCCGGTAATAGGGGCCGTCGTGGCGGATCCGGTGCACCTTGTCCGGGCGGGTGTAGAGGCCGCGCGCGCGGTCGCGCACGACCGCGCCGTCCTCCCAGCTGCCCTCCCAGAGCTTGTAGGCGGCCGCCATGAAGTCCTCGCCCGCCTCGTAGCGGGCGTCGTGGGCGCGGGCCTGCGCGAGGCCCATGCCGCGGGCACCGCTCTCCAGGTAGCCGGTGACGACGTTCCAGCCGACCCGGCCCCCGGTGAGGTGGTCGAGCGTCGAGAAGCGCCGGGCGAATTGGTAGGGGTGCTCGTAGGTGAGGTTCGCCGTCACCCCGAAGCCGATCTGCGAGGTGACGAGCGCCATCGCCGGCACGACCAGGAGCGGGTCGGCGTTCGGCGCCTGGGCGGCGCCCGCGAGCGCCGCGTCGGCGCTGCCGCCGTAGACGTCGTAGGTGCCGAACACGTCGGCGAGGAAGATGCCGTCGAGGAGCCCGCGCTCGGCCGTGCGGGCGAGGGAGGTCCAGTAATCCAGGGAGGTGTAGCGCACCGAGGCGTCGCGCGGGTGGCGCCACATCCCGGCCCAGGAATGGCCGGGGGCGTGCATGTGGAAGGCGTTCAGCCTCAGCTCGCGGCGGCTCATTCGAAGTCGTCCGGCAGGGTGAAACCGTCGTAGAAGCGGTCGGCCCGGATCGCGGCCTTGAACGCGTCCGAGCGGTAGGCGGCGACGAGGTCGCGCGCCCAGGCCGTGCCGGCGGAGGCCCTGCGCACCGCCACCACGTTCACGTAGGGCGAGGTCATCCTCTCCAGCGCCAGCGCCTCGCTGAGCTTCAGCCCGCTGAAGATCGCGAAATTGCCCTGGATCGCCGCGAAGTCGACGTCGTCGAGCACGCGCGGGGCCTGCGCGGCCTCCAGCGGCACCAGCCGGATACCCGCCGGATTCGCGATCACGTCGAGTTCGGTGACGTCGACCGGGTTGCCGTTGGGGCGCAGCCTCACCCAGCCGAGGTCGCGCAGGATCTTGAGGGCGCGTTCCAGGTTCACCGGGTCGTTCGGCACCGCCACGCTGGCGCCGGGGCGCACGGCCCCGGCGTCGCGATGCTTGCGCGAGTAGAGCCCCATCGGCGGGGTCGGCACCTGCACGATGCCGACGAGGTCGGTGCCGTTCCGGTCGTTGTAGGCCTTCAGGTAGACGCTGTGCTGCATCACGTTGGCGTCGACCTCGCCGCGGGCCACGGCCGCGTTCACCTCCAGGCCGGTGCTGAACTGGAGCCGCTGCACCCGGTAGCCCTGGGCCCGCAGAATCGGCTCGACCCCGGCCCGGAAGGCCTCCTCGTAGGGGCCGGGCGCGAAGCCGACCTTGAGGTCGGGCCGGTCCGGCCCGGCGCGCGCGCCGCTCGCCGGCGCGAGCACACCGCTCGCCGCCAGCACAGCGCTCGCCGCGAGCGCGCCGCTCACCGCGAGCCCGGCGACGAACCGGAGAAGCTGGCGTCGCATGGTCAGGCCTCCCGCGCCCGCCGGCCGGACACGCGCGCCGGTGCTTTCGGCCGCGACCCGGCCGGATCGAGGGTCTCGCATGCCATGAGGGGTCTCCCGAGGGGCGGCCGTCGCGGCCCTTGCCCAAGCCCGGGAACGCTCTCGCGCCGCGGCGCCGAAGTCAACGAGAATGTTCTTTTTAAAGAACGGCCTCGGGGAGGCTCGGCCCCTCTCGCGGGCGGAGAGGCGAGATTTTCGTTGCTGCCGCGGGGAGCCAACAGCCCCGGGCCGGGACCGGAGGGCGGCCTCGCGATATTCCGCGGAAAAAACGTTCGGAATGAGAAACAGGCCGGACGGCGGCCGGACCCGCTTGCCACGCTCTTCGAATTGTCTATCAACTAAGTGGATTACACGCCGGCGCGGGTCCCCGCGCGCCACAGGGAGCAGGCCGATGTCGCAGGTTCAGGCAGGGTGGGGCGGGGGGCCGAGCGCCCGCTACGAGGATCTCGCCGAGCGCTTCCGTCCGGTCTTCCGGCGCATCCGCGACACGGCGGCTGCCCGCGACCGCGAGCGGCGCCTGCCGCACGAGGAGATCGCGTGGCTGCGCGAGGCCGGCTTCACCACCCTGCGCCTGCCGCGCGCCCATGCCGGCCACGACGCCACCCTGCCGGAGCTGTTCAACCTGCTGATCGAGCTCTCGGCCGCGGATTCGAACGTCACCAACGCGCTGCGGGCGCATGTCGGCTTCACCGAGGACGCCCTGAACGCCCGCTCGCCCGCGTGGCGCGAGGCCTGGATCGCCCGCATCGGCCGCGGCGAGACGGTGGGGAGCGGCGTCTCCGAGACCGGATCCGCCAGGGTCGGGTCCTTCGAGACGGTGCTGCGGCGCGACGGCGCCGGCTGGCGGCTGTCCGGCACCAAGTACTACACGACGGGCTCGCTCTTCGCCGACTGGATCCACCTCGCGGCCGAGGACGAGGCCGGCGCGCCGGTCGGCGCCGCGGTGCCCCGCCGGGCGAAGGGCGTCGAGGTCATCGACGATTGGGACGGGTTCGGGCAGGCGCTCACCGCGAGCGGCACCGTGCGCTTCACCGAGGTCTCGCTCTCGCCCGACCTCGTGAATCCGGATCCGGGCCGCTTCCGCTACGCGATGGCGTTCTTCCAGCTCGTCCACCTCGCGACGCTCGCCGGCATCGCGCGGGCGGCCGCCGAGGACGTGGCGCGCCTCGTCGGCGAGCGCCGCCGCGTCTACAGCCACGGCAACGCCGCCCGCGCGGCCGAGGACCCGCAGATCCTCCAGGTGGTTGGGCGCGTGCGCGGCGCGGCCTACGCGGCGGGCGCGGTGGCCCTGCGCAGCGCCGAGGCGCTGCAGCGGGTCTACGACCTCGAGCAAGCGGGCGACGCCGAGGGCGCGGAGGCCGCCGGCACGGTGGCGGATATCGAGGTCAACCAGTCCGTGACGCCGGTGACGGGCCTCGTCCTCGACGCCACGACCCTGCTCTTCGACGCGCTCGGCGCCTCGGCGACGGCGCGCTCGCTCGGTCTCGACCGCTACTGGCGCAACGCCCGCACCATCGCCTCGCACAACCCCCGCATCTACCGCGACCGCATCGTGGGCGATTTCGCCGTCAACGGCACCGTGCCGCCCAAGCAGTACCGCGTCGGGCAGGGGTGAGGCGCGAGGCGGAACGGCTCACGCCCCCGGCCAGGCCGGCACGAAGCCGGGGCGCGTCCGGGCGATGAGGACGGGCGCGAGCGCCCACGCCACACCTGTGCGGCCCCACGATCCCCCCGCCGCGGCAGCGCCGAGGCGGACGGGCTGGCCGGACACCGATCGATCGTCAGCCCCTCAGGCGAGGAGGGGCCGCACCCGTTCGGCGAAGCGGCGCATCTCCGCCTCGAAGGGCTGGAATTGCAGCATGAACAGCTCGATCCCGGCGGCGTGGAAGGCGGCGAGGCGCTCCGCCACGGTGGCGTAGCTGCCCACCAGCCCGGCCGCCGTGCCGCCATTGGTGCCCACCGCGCGCGTCCTCGCCATGGTGCGGATCATGACCACCTCGGGATCGACGCGCGTGCGGCTCGCCTCGCGCATCCCGGCATCCGCGCCCGCGAGGTCGAGGAGCCGGGCGTGCTCGGCCCGCGCCTCCCGGTCCGTCTCGCGGGCGATCACGAAGGCCGCGAGCCCGAAGCGCAGGGGCGGCAGGTGCCGCGGCCGCGCCGCCGCGTCCGCGATCAGCCCGCGCACGGCCTCCATCGGCTGGCCGTTGAGGAACCAGACGTCGCCCTGATCGGCCACGAGGGCGCGGGCCGGCTCGGACTCGCCCCCGAGATAGATCCGCGGGCGCGCCCGGTAGGGGTCGGCGGGCCGCAATTGCAGGTCGCTCACCCGGAAATGGCGGCCCTCGTGGCTCACCCGCTCGCCCCGCATCAGGCGCGAGACCAGCGCGATCCACTCGGCCCCGTAGGCGTAGCGGGCGTCGTGCGCCGGGAAGGGCAGGCCCGCCGCCTCGAATTCGGTCGCGTTCCAGGCATTGACGAGGTTCAGCGCGAAGCGTCCCCCGCTGATGTGCTCGATCTGCAGCGCCATCTTGGCGAGCACGACCGGGTGGAAGAGGCCCGGCTTGACCGCCGCGATCAGCTCGATCCGCTCCGTCAGCGCGGCGAGGGCCGCGGTGGCGGTCCAGGTCTCGAGCTGGTCGCGGGCCTCGTCGTAGGGGTTCACCACGTGCTGCGCCACCAGCACCGAGTCGTAGCCGAGCGCCTCCGCCTCCCGCACCAGGGCGCGGTTGCGGGCCCAGGAGGCGTCGTCCGGCTCGTCCGGGTCGTGATGCGCCGCGCGGCTGCCGTGGACCGGCGCCCAGACGCCGAAGCGGGGAGGTGTCATCGCGCAATCCCTCTCGGGGGACGCCGCCCCCGGGCCGGAGGCGGGGCCGCCGGCGATCGGTATTCAGCCGCCCGTCTCGGGGCTCCAGAGCGGCACCGAAGCGGCATCGATCGGGCGGGGGATCAGGCCGGCCTCGTGGAAGGTGTCGGCGATCACCTGCTGCTCGGCCAGCCCCTCGCGCAGCACCGGCCTCACCGCGTAGCTGCGGCGGGCATTCACCGTCTCGACGATCGGCACCGGGACGTCGCCCCAGAGCGGGGCCAGCCGCGCGGCCGCCTCCCGCGGGTTGCCCTTCACCCAGCGGCCGGCCTCGACCAGCGCGTCGTACACCACCCCGACCACGTCCGGGCGCGCCTGCGCGAAGGCGGTCTGCACACTGTAGTAGCGGTTGTAGCTGGAATAGCCGGTGGCGTCCGTGATCACCCGGACCGGCGCCTTCGCCTGCACGATGGCCAGGAACGGATCCCAGATCACCCAGGCGTCGAGGCTGCGCCGCTCGAAGGCCGCGGCCCCGTCCGGGGCGTTGAGGTAGGCCGGCCGGATCTCCGCGAAGCTCAGGCCCGCGCGCTTGAGCGCCGCGGCCAGCAGGAAGTGGCAGCCCGAGCCGCGGGAGACGCCGACCGTGCGGCCCTTGAGGTCCTGGACGCTGCGAATCGGCGAGTCCGCCGGCACGATGATCGCCTCGGCCGCCGGGGAGGCGTCCTCCTTGGCGTAGAAGGTCAGCGGCGCCCCGGCCGCCTGCGTGAAGATCGGCACCGCGTCGGCCACGTCGGCGTGGAACTCGGTGCTGCCGGCATTCATCGGCTCGATCACGCTGGTGAACAGGTGCCAGCTCACGCCGAAGCCCTTGGCGGCGAGCCGCTGCTCCAGCGTGCCGTTCGTCTTGAGGAGGGTGAGCAGCGTCGAGGAGCGCTGGTAGGCGAAGCGGAGGATTTTTGGCGCGGCCCGCGGGAGGCCGGGCGCCGCGAGGGTGCCGGCGAGGCCGCCGAGGAGGGCGCGACGGGTCGGAGGGGCCATGGGATTCCTCAGGGGCCGGGCCGCCGCACGGCGTCCGCGATGGCGAGGGGCCTCGGCAGCGGGCCGAGCCGGTGGACGCCGTCCGCCGCCCGCCGCTGGTCCGCGATCGCCCCCGCAGAGGTCCGGTCGCCGCCCCGGACGACCCGCTCCTCGGCCCGGGCGGTGAGCACGGTGACGAACAGGAAGGCGAAGGCCGTGAGCAGGAGCCAAGTCTCGCACAGGCCCCCGCGCCGGAGCACCCGGCGGGCCGCTGTCGCAGGCATCGACACTCTCCGATCGGTGCGGTCCGTCCGCGGCGCGGCGATCCGCAGGGACGGACTCTCACCGACATGCGCGCGCCCCGTCAATGAAATCGGTTTTCGTTTTCAGGTCGATCGGCGGATGAACTCTCCGCGTGGCACGGTATGAGGGAGAATGTCCGACCATCAGCCGGCATTTTTCGAAGCGAGGATGCCCATCACGTCGATCGATCGTCGGAGAATATGCCTCACATGGGCGTTTTGGGAGGACATCATTGCTGCGAGATCGACACGGGAGGGGAGGAGTATGCCGGCCGACGGCGACGTGCTGCGCCGGGGGCGGACGCGCTGCCGCCCGGGTCCGGGAGGAGATCCGGGCAGCTGTCTCCGTCTTGCCGGACGGCGCCGCTGAACCCAGCGATCCGGAACCGCGTCACAGCGTCGAGACGACCTGGCCGTCGGATCGGACGAACAGCGCGCGCAGGCCCGAGCGCTCGGCGAGGCGAACCGCTTCGGTCTCTCCGAGGACCAGGAGCGCGGTCGCCCAGGCATCCGCCACCATGCAGGTCTCGGCCAGGACCGTGACCGAGACGAGGCGGTTCGACGCGGGGGCGCCGGTGCGGGGATCCATCGTGTGGGACACCGTGCGGTCGCCGATCCTGCGGCGATGCCGGTAGGAGCCGGAGGTCGCCACGGCGCAATCCGTCAGTTCCAGCACCCCCGCGAGGCTGCGCAGGCCGGGCTCGGGCCGCTCGTGCCCCACCGCCCACGGGCGTCCGTCCGGCTTGGTCCCGCGGGCGCGGAGCTCCCCGTCGATGCCGACCAGGAAGGCGGTCACCCCGGCCCCCGCGAGGACGCGCGCCATCTCGTCCACGCCGAAGCCCTTCGCGATCCCCGACAGGTCCAGCGCGAGCGGCGCGCGCTTGCGCGCGCGGCAACCCGGCCGGTCGATCTGCAGCAGGTCGGGCCCGCTCGGCAGGGGGCGGCCCGCCAGCGCCGCGATCGCACCCGGGTTGGGCCGCCCCGCCCCGCCGAAGCCCCAGGCGCGCACCAGGGCCCCCGCGGCGATGTGGAAGGCGCCGCCGGAGGCCGCGCCGATCTCGATCCCGGCGGCCAGCACGGCGGCGAGGTCCGGCGGGATCGCGACCCAGGTCCCGACCGGCGCGGCGTTGAGGCGGTTGAGGTCGGAGGCCGGATCCCAGCTCGACATCTGCCGGTCGACCCGGCTCACCACCTCCTGCAGGGCGGCGCCGAGCGCGTCGCGGTCGTGCGCGCCGGAAGGGTAGAGGAGCGCCGACCACCGCGAGCCCATCGTGGGGCCGCTCAGCGCGACCCGCGGCCCCGGGGCCATAGCCCCCGGCCCCGGGGGCATAGCCCCCGGCAAGTCAGTAGACGTCTTCGGCATAACGCCTCCGCGACCTGAGGGTGGTGACGTCGAGGCCGAGCGGCTGCACGGCCCCGTCGAGCACGCGCCGCACGGCCTGCGCCATGCTGCGCCCACCGCAGACCAGCACCTGGCCGCCCCGGTGCACCTGCTCCCGCACGAGCGCCGCGTCCGCGGCGAGGCGGTCCTGGACGTAGCCCCCGCCCGGCCGGCGCGAGAAGGCGGTCCGCAGCGCCGTCAGCCGCCCGGCGGCGAGGTGCTCCGCCAGTTCGCGCGCGTAGAGGTAGTCGGATTCCGGGCGCCGGCCGCCCCAGTAGAGATGGATGGGCCGTCGCGCCCGGTTCGCGCGGACGAAGCCGATGAGCGGCCCGATCCCGGTCCCGGCGCCGACCAGGACGAGCGGGGCCCTGCCGGGGGCAGGACGGAACTCGGGATTGGCCCTGATGAACGCCCTGACGCTGCCCCCGATCGGGAGGTCGTGGAGGAAGCCCGAGCAAAGCCCGCCCGTGTGCCGCCGCACGCAGATCTCCAGCACGCCGTCCTCCGACGAGGTCGCGAGCGAGTAGGAGCGGGGCACCTCGGTGCCCGGTGCGAGGATGCCGAGGAGATCGCCGGCCCGGAAGGGAGGCGTCTCGCCCCCGTCCGCGGGGGCGAGACGCAGGACGGCGACCGGCGTCGCCGAGGCGATGTCGTAATCGTCGCGGCCGACGAGCGTGTAGGGCGCGGTCGGCGGCACCGGAGAGGCGTGCGCGAGGACGAGGTCCCGCCCGTGCCCGAGCGCCCGGCCCAGGTCGCGCCCCCATTGCGCGAAGCCCTGCGCGGATTGGCGGTCGATCCAGGCCGGGGGCATCAGCCGCGGCCAGCCCTTGCGGTCGAGCGCGTCGGCCACCTCCCGCGCGAAGCCGCAGAAATGCGGAAAGGTGCGGTCGCCGAAGCCGAGCACGGCGACCGGGGGAGATCCCGCGACCGCGGCCAGGCGGTCCATGAAGCGGCTCGCCGAGGCGGGGGCGGCGCCGTCGCCGGCCGTCGCGGCGAGGATGAGCAGGCGGTCGGCCGCGCCATGCGCCGGCGACAGGGCATTCATCGGGGCCGTGTGCACCCGGTGGCCGGCCCGGGTGAGCGCGTCGTGCAGGCACGCGGCGAAGCCCCAGGTCGTGTTGCCCTCGCTCCCGACCAGGATGACCGTGTCGGCGGCGCGGAGGGGCAGGTTGGCGGGACGCCGCCCCCGCGCCGAGCGCCGCCGCAGCCAGATCGCCAGGCCGGTGCCGGCCAGGACGGGGGTGCTCACCGCGCACAGCCCGAGGACGAGGCCGAGCGCCCAGGCCCCGCGCCCCGTATGGAGCGCGGCGACGAGGCGGCTTGCCCGGTCGAGGGTCGTCGTCGGCGCGAAGGCCAGGACGCGGCCGGTCGCGGGATCGATCGAGGCCTCCCCGGCCGAACTGCGCAGCACGTAGACATCCGCCGGATCCGCCGGATCCGGAAAGGTGAGCGCGTCGAGATCCGCCAGTGCGACGCGGCGGAGGAGGTCGAGCGACCCGACCGGCAGGGGCGCGCCGCCGCTCGCCGCGACGGCCGCCGGGGCCGTTCCGCCGGCCGGGAGCAGATCGAATCCCTCCGCCGCCATCCAGAGGCCGGTGACGGAGGAGACCATCAGCCCGAGGGCGGCGAAGCGCCCGAGTTCCGCGTGCCACCTCTGCGCGAGACCGCCGCGGGGACGGCGCAGGAGCGCCGTCCAGCCGCCCTGGCGCCGCGCCAGCATGTGCAGGCCGGTCGCCGACAGGGCGAGCATGAGGGACGCCGCGAGGGCGGCGCCGATCCGGCCCGCATCGCCGGCCAGGAAGGCCCGGTGCAGCTGCGTGAGCGTCCGCACCGCCTGGGATGGGCGGAACGGGCCGAGGCTGCGTCCCGTGGCGGGATCGACGATCTCGACGCCGCGCGCCTCGCCGTCGTCGAACGCGACCGTGACGGCGCCGCTCGGACGCCGGACGATCCCGGTCACGCTCCGGTGGCGGGCCGCGACCGCCTCGGCCAGCGCGGCCACGCTCGTCCCGGCCGGGATGGCCGGAACGCGCGCCCGATCGACGACCGGAACCAGGGACAGGGCCGCGCCCGAGAGGGCCGCGACGACGAGGAGCGCCGCCAGGGGCAGCCCCAGGACGGAGTGGATGCGGCGGAACATCGGTCCCCCCGTCAGAAGCTGACCGTGAAGGTCGCGACGTGCTCCTTGCCGGTGACGGGCTTGCCCGCCGCCGCGCCGGAGAGCGGCGCGACCACCTCGGAGGGCCGGTCCACGCCGTCCTCGACGGCGGTGTCGACGCGGACCTGATAGCCGGCATCGATCAGGGCATCCGCGAGATCGACGCTGACCCTCAGCGTCCGGCCCGAGCCGATGCTCGCCCCGGTGATGCCGTCGATCGCCGCGCCGCCCGCGGCGCGGTACCACTCCGAGAGGTGGCGGTGGTACCTGGCCTTGCGTCCCGCCACCCAGAGCGTGCCCCGGTACTGCCCGGCCGCATCCGTGACGTAGACGGCGAGGTAGGCGGGGTTGCCGCCGTAATCCTTGAGCCTCGCTTCGAGGGTGACCGGCCTGGCCTCGGCCAGGGCGGGGGCCAGCAGGGTGGCGGCGGCGGCTACCGAGAATGCGCGCTTCATGGGGAATCTCCGCGGGAGGGTCCGGGCCGGCCGATCAGCGGATCTCGGCCCGGGGAGGGGCCTTGCCGCCGAAGAGGCCGCTGTCGGGAGCGGGTGCCTCGGTGCGGCGCGGCGGCGCGGGCACGCCGCGGCCGTCCTCCTCGCCGTCCTCGTCCTCGTGCCGGTGGCCGTGCCGGCGGGCCTCGGCCGCGCGGGCGTGCTCCCGCGCCCCGCCGGGCCGGAGGCCGGAGGAGCCCGGCCGGCCGGATTCGGCGTGGCGGGCGCCGGCGTGCTCCTGCGCTCCCCGCGAGCCCTCCGCGGCCAGCACGGCCCCCACGGCCGTCGTCAGGAGCAGGGCCGTGCCGATCAACGCGTGCTTGGTCATGGGTTCGTCTCCGGTCATTGCGACGCGCGCAGCCTCGCGCCCGCGCCTGACGCCGGGCTGAAAGGCCGGGCCGACGTCGTTCAGCCCGGTGTCAGGCGGGGGCGCCGCGGGCCGCGGACCGGCCGGAGCGAGGTGGACGACGGCCCGGAAGCCGCCGCTCTCGCCCGGGATCGGCGAGGCGAGGTCGAGCCGCAGCCCCGCGCCGCGGCAGATGGCGGCGGCGATCGCCAGCCCCAATCCCGATCCCTCGGTCCGCGCCGGCCCGCGCGTGAAGGGCCGGGTCAGCCGCGCGAGGTCTTCGGGAGGAACCGGCGGTCCGGCATTGCTCACGGCGAGCGCCTGCCCGGACAGGCGGACGCTCACCGGACGCGCGGGGTCGCCGTGCTTGAGGGCATTCTCGATGAGGTTGCGCGCCAGGATCGCGAAGGCGTCCGGGTCGAGATCCGAGGTCGGGCCGGGCCCGGGCGCCGCCTCCACCCGCAGGCGCTCGCCGCCGCCGCCGCGGCGCAGCTCGTCGACGACGAGGTGCAGCACGGGCGCGAGCGGCGCGGCGGTCTCGGCGATCAGCCCACCGCCCTCGGCCTTGGCGAGCTGGAGCAGCTTCTCGGAGAGGCGCGAGAGCCGGTGCAGCGCGCCCTCGACGGCGCGCGCGCGCGCGAGGCGCTCGCCATCCTGCAATTCCGCGCAGAGGCGCTGGGTCTGCGCCAGGGCGGCGGCGATCGGCGTGCGCAGCTCGTGCGCGGAATTGGCCGTGAAACTGCGCTCCGCCTCCAGCGCGCCGCGCAGGCGGCCGAGCAGGGCGTTGACCGCGGCCGCCACCGGCGCCACCTCGGCCGGGAGGTCGAGCGTGGCGATCGGCGAGAGGTTGCCCCGGCCGCGCGCCTCGATCGCGTCCCGGAAGGCGAGGACCGGCCCGAGCGAGAGGCGCACCACCAGCCACACCGCGGCGAGGGCGAGGGGCACGAGCGCGGCGAGCGGCCCGACCAGGGTCATCATCGCCTTCGCGACCGCGTCCCGCCGGTGGTCGAGCCGCTCGGCGGCGGTCACCGCGATCGTCCCCCGAACCCCCGTCTCCGTGTAGGTGCGCAGGCCGCTCAGGGTCCGGAATCCCGGGGCGAGGCCGCCCGGGATCCCCATCCGGTCGGCGTCGCTCGACCGCAGGAGGTCGCGCCCGTCGGCATCCCGCACGACGTAGGCGATGTATTCCCGATGCCGGCCGACCGGGGGCATGAGCTGGCTCGCGGTGCCGTCCTCCCGCGCCAGCACCTCCGCGTAGGCGAGGGGCAGCACCCGCTGCGCGACCTCCTGGAGGGCGCTGTCGAAGACCTCGTCGATCTCGTGACGCAGCACCAGCCCGGCCACCACCGAGGCGGCGAGCCAGGTCGCGGCCACGCCGAGCGCCAGCCCGATCCCGAGGCGGCGGCGCAGGCTCGCGCGCCCGGCTCCCCGGGCGATCCTCACGCGCCCCTGGCCGGTGCACCGAGGCGGTAGCCCATCCCGCGCACGGTCTCGATCGCCTCCGCGCCGATCTTCTTGCGCAGCCGCCCGACATAGACCTCGATCGTGTTGCTCTCGACCTCGGCGTCGAAGGCGTAGAGCCTCTCCTCGAGCTGCGCCTTGGAGAGCAGCGCGTGCGGCCGCTGGACGAGCGCCTCGAACAGCGACCATTCCCGGGCGGTCAGCGGCACGGGTTTCCCGGCCCGGTGGACCGAGCGGGCCGCCAGATCGATGTCGAGGTCGCCGATCGTGACGAGGGGGTTGGGGTTGCCGGAGTAGCGCCGCCCGACCGCGCCCACGCGGGCGGTGAGTTCGAACAGGTCGAAGGGCTTGATGAGATAGTCGTCCGCCCCCGCGTTGAGCCCCGCGATCCGGTCGGAGATCTGGTCCCGGGCGGTGAGGATGATCACCGGCGTGACGTCCCCCTGGGTGCGGCGCTGCCGCAGGAAATCGAGGCCGCGTCCGTCCGGCAGCATCAGGTCGAGCAGGACCAGATCGTAGACCGCCGCCGTGATCGCCGCGGCGGCATCGGCGAGGGTCGCGACCCGGTCGGCGGAATGGCCGTCCGATGCGAGGTGGTCGCGGACCGCCTCGCCCAGCACCGGATCGTCTTCGATGAGGAGGATGCGCATGCCCGCCCCGGTTGATCTCCCGCGAGACTACCGCATTTCCCCGTGCGGCGGACCGCAGCGGCGGCGCCCGGCGTTCAGGCTGGCGTCAGGTTTCGGTGATTGAGCTGCGCGGGACGGCCCGCGGATCCGGAGCCCCGGCCATGCGACGCGCGACGATCCTTCTCGCCCCGATCCTTCTCGCCCTCTCCGCGGCCCTGCCGGGCGGCCCCGCCGCGGCGGACGGGCATTGCCGCGTGCCGCTCGCCGATTGGCAGCCCCGCGCGGCGCTGCAGCGCAGGCTCGAAGCCGAAGGATGGAGCGGCATCGCCATCCGGGTGGATGACGGCTGCTACCGGGTGCGGGCGACGAATGCGCGGGGCCAGCGCCTGGACGAGAAGTTCGATCCGGCCCGGCTCGAACCCGCCCGGCGCGACGCGCACGGGGACGACGAGGAGTGATCCGACATCCGCATGGCGAAGCCATCAACCGGATGATCCGGGTCACCGTTGGCCGGTTCGGCGTCGCCGCCCGGCCGCGCGGATCAGCCATTTCCGCGCCTCGCCGAGGACGAGGACGGAACTGGCGGCGGCCGCGCAGATCGCCCAGTCGCCGACGCCGAGGCTCACCGTCGAGAAGGCCCGCTGCAGGACGGGAACGGAGACCGCCGCCACCTGGAGCAGGAGCGACAGCGCGATCGCGGCCCAGAGCCAGCGGTTGCGGAACAGGCCCTCGCGCGCGCTGCGGTCCTCGGAGCGCGTGTTGAGGACGTTGAAGAGCTGGGACAGGACGAGCGTGGTGAAGGTCATCGTCTGCGCGTAGGCCAGGGTGCCGTCCCCTTCGATGAATCCGCCCGGCAGGCAGGCGTCGAGCACCACCAGGGTGCTGCAGGCGGTCACGAGGCCCACGAAGGCGATGCCCTCCCACATCCGGCGGGTCAGCACGCCCTCGCCGCGCGGGCGCGGCGGGCGGCGCATCGCCGCCGGATCCGCCGGATCGACCCCGAGGGCGAGGGCCGGGGCGCCGTCGGTGACGAAGTTGATCCAGAGGATCTGCGTCGCCGTCAGGGGCAGCACCACCTCGCCGGCCCGCGCGCCGGTCAGCCCGAGCGCGTCGGCCAGCACCACCCCGAGGAACATGGTGGCGACTTCGCCGATATTCGACGACAGCAGGTAGCGCAGCACCTTGCGGATGTTCGCGAAGATCGCCCGCCCTTCCTCGACCGCCGCCACGATCGTGGCGAAATCGTCGTCCGCGAGCACGATGTCGGCGGCCTCCCGCGCCACGTCGGTGCCGCTCA
Source organism: Methylobacterium sp. CB376 (assembly GCF_029714205.1). Classification (NCBI taxonomy): domain Bacteria; kingdom Pseudomonadati; phylum Pseudomonadota; class Alphaproteobacteria; order Hyphomicrobiales; family Methylobacteriaceae; genus Methylobacterium; species Methylobacterium sp. CB376. The sequence continues at coordinate 1,824,870 of NZ_CP121648.1, forward strand.
GGCCCATGGCGACGCCGATATCGGCGGCCTTGAGGGCGGGCGCGTCGTTCACGCCGTCGCCCGTCATGGCCACGGTCAGGCCGTTGCGCCGCAGCGCCCGCACGATCCTCAGCTTGTGGGCGGGATCGACCCGCGCGTAGACCGAGACGTCGCGCACGGTCCGTGCGAGCGCCTCCTCGGAGAGCGCGTCGAGCTCGGCCCCGGTGAGGGCGCGCCCTCCCGCGGCGATGCCGAGCTCGGCGGCGATCGCCGAGGCGGTGCCCGGATGGTCGCCCGTGATCATGATCGGCCGGATGCCGGCCGCCCTCGCCCGCGCCACCGCCTCGCGGGCCTCGGCGCGGGGCGGGTCGGTCATGCCGATCAGCCCGAGGAAGACGAGGTCCCGCTCGATCTCCGCGCCCGGCGCCGCGCCGCCCGGCGCCGCCCAGCCCAGGCCGTCCCGCGGGAGCGCCCGGAAGGCGATCCCGAGGCTGCGCAGGCCCTCCCGGGCCAGCGCCTCGTTCGCCGCCGCGATCGCGGTGCGGCGCTCCGGCGTGAGGGCCCGGCCGCGCCCGCCGACGAATTCCTGCGCGCAGCGCGCGAGCACGACGTCCGGCGCGCCCTTGGTGGCCAGGAGGAGCGGCGCCTCGCCCTCGGCGTCGCTCTGCACCGTGCTCATCAGCCTGCGCTCGGAGGAGAACGGGATCTCGGCGAGGCGCGCGAAGCGGCGGGCCACCGCCCCGGCCTCCAGCCCCGCCTTGCGCGCCGCGGCGATGAGCGCGCCCTCGGTGGGGTCGCCCTGCACGGTCCAGCGCCCGTCGCGCTCCTGCAGGACCGCGTTGCTGGCCAAGAGGCCGGCGAGGAGGGCCCGCTCCACCTCGGCCCGCAGCGCCTCGCCGAGGGCGCCGCCGGCATGGCCGAGCGGTCCGACCGGGGCGTAGCCGCTGCCGCCGACATCGACGCGCCCGCCCGCGGTCGCGATCACCCGCACGGTCATCTCGTTGCGCGTGAGGGTGCCGGTCTTGTCGGAGGCGATCACCTCGGCCGAGCCCAGCGTCTCCACCGCCGCGAGGCGGCGCACGATCGCGCGCCGCCGCGCCATCCGCTGCACGCCGAGGGACAGGGACGCGGTGACGATGGCCGGGAGACCCTCCGGCACCGCCGCGACGGCGAGCGCCACGCCCAGGATGAGCACGCCGAGGAGGGCGCGCAGGCTGCGGACCTCCTCGACGACCACGATGGTCGCGATCAGCACGAGGGCGATGGCGACCACCACGAGCCCGAGGCGCTTGCCGACGCGGTCGAGTTCGATCTGGAGCGGGGTGCTCTCGTCCGGCGCGTCCTGCAGCATCTGGGCGATGCGCCCGATCTCGGTGCGCATCCCGGTCGCCGTCACCACGGCCAGCCCCCGGCCGCTGGTCACCGCGGTGCCGCTGAAGACCATGGTGCGGCGGGGTTCCGGATCCGCCGCGTCGGCGAGCGGCGCGACCTGCTTGAACACCGGCAGGCTCTCCCCCGTCAGGGCGGCCTCCGTGGTCTGCAGGAGGGCGACCTGGATCAGCCGCGCATCGGCCGGGATCGTGTCGCCCTCCTCCAGGCGGAGGATGTCGCCCGGCACGAGGTCGGCGGCCGGCACGGTCTGGAGCGCGCCGTCGCGGATGACCCGCGCCCGCGCGGCCGCCATCCGGCGCAGGGCCGCGACCGCCCGATCCGCGCGCACCTGCTGGAGCGCGCCCATCGCGGCGTTGAGGAGCACGATCGCGACGATCGCGATCGCGTCGTAGGGCAGGCCGGACTCCCGCTCCGACAGCCACAGCCCCGCCGAGACGAGCGCCGCGGCGAGGAGCAGCAGGACGAGGCTGTCCGTGAACTGGGCGGCGAGGATGCGCCAGGCGGGCACGGGCGGCGCGGCGCGCAGCGCGTTCCCGCCGTGGCGGGCGAGGCGCGCCCGCGCCTCGGGCGCGCTCAGCCCGGAGGCGGCCTCGACGCGCAGGGCCGCCAGAACCTCGTCGGCGCCGAGGCGGGAGGGATCGGCCGGATCCCGCGCGTCCCCCGCGGGATCGGCCTGCAGCGCGCGGTGCTTCGTCATCTCGCCCTGTCCAGTCCGACGCGCAGGTGACCATCCGGCGCGGAGTCCCCGCAAGGGGGGTCCGTCCTGCACCGGGCTAGGGCGACCGCCGCTGATCTACCTCAAGGTGTGCCGAGACCCGTGCCCCGAGAATGACCCCGCCGTATCCGGAGAGCCCTCATGACCGACACCATCAGGACCGTCCTCATCGCCGTGACGGAGCGCACGGGGGACGAGGCGCCCTCCGCGGCGCTCGCCTACGGCCTGGCGCTGGCGGGACAGGCCGGGGCCCGCGCCACCGTGCAGGCGGTCTCGGCCAAGCTCGTGCTGCCGCATGCCTGGATCAGCCGCTTCGTCGCGATGCTCGTCGCGGCCGAGAACCGGCGATTGCGGGATCTGGCGGAGGAACTCGCCGAGCGCGCCCGCGGCGAGGCCGCGGCCGCGGGGATCCTCTGCCGCACGCAGACGCAGCAGCTCCCCGAGGCCGAGCTCCTGGCGAGCGTCCGGTGGCAGGCGCGGCTCCACGACCTGACCGTGACCGACGCGGAGTCGCGTCTGCTGACCGGCGACCGCGGCCTGATCGAGACCCTGCTGTTCGAGAGCGGGCGCCCCGTGATCGTCGTGCCGCCCGGGGTCGAGAGCTTCGCGGCGCAGCGCATCCTCGTGGCCTGGGACGGCAGCGCCCAGGCCGCCCGCGCCGTGCACGACGCGCTGCCGTTCCTCAAGCGGGCGGGCGCCGTCGAGATCGTGTCGGTGGCCGGCGAGAAGGACCTCTCGGGCGCGGTGCCGGGGGCCGAGCTGGCGCCGCACCTCGCCCATCACGGCGTCGCGGTCACGGTCACCGACCTCGTGGCCGGGGACGGCGACGTGGCCGGCACGCTGCGCCGCCACGCGGCGGCCTCCCGCGCCGACCTGCTCGTAATGGGCGCCTACGTGCACTCGCTCCTGCGCGAGATGGTCCTCGGCGGGGTGACGCAGGCCCTGCTGGGATCCTGCCCCGTGCCCCTGCTCCTGGCCCATTGAGGGCGCCCGCCGGGCCGGGATCAGTGGGTCATCAGGCAGCAGAGCGGGCTGCGCTGCAGGACCGAGCGGGTCACGCCGCCGAACACCCACTCCCGCAGGCGACCGCGTCCGTAGGCGCCGAGGACCAGCAGGTCGGCGCCCGCCCGGTCCGCGAAGGCCAGCAGGCCGTCGGCCTCGTCGAGACCCTCCGGGACCGGCTCGGCGGCCGGGGCGGCCTCGACGCCGTGACGCGCCAGGAGTTCGGCGACCTCGTCCGCCCCTTCCTCGGCCGCCGCGGGTCCCAGGCTGACGACCGCGACGCGCGCGGCGGCGCGCAGGAAGGGCAGCGCGGCCGCCGCGGCGCGCCGCGCCTCGGGCGTGTCCTTCCAGGCCAGCACGATGCTCTCGGCCCGCAGCTGCTCGGTGCCGGGCGGCACGACCAGGACGGGGCGCCCGGCCTCCATCAGCACCCGGTCGGGCCGGACCGCGTCCGCGGCGATCCCGTCGGCCGGGCCGGGGCGCCCGACGACGAGCAGGTCCGCGCCCCGGGCGCGCAGGACGAGATGCTCCGTCGCCGCCATCGCGGCCTGGCGCCAGGAGCGGCGCTGCGGCCCGCCGGCCTCGCGCGCGAACACGGCCTGCAGGGCGCCGATATCCTCGTGGAGCCGCGCCGACTCGGCGGCGGAGTCGCCTCCCGCTCCTCGAAGGAGGTCCGCGTCACCGGGAGCGGGAGCTGCCGGGCGGCGGCCCCCGTGAGGGAGGCCCCGAACCGGTCCGCAACCTGGGCCGCGAGCCGGATGCGGCCGGCCGCGCCCGGGAGCGCGTCGACCGAGACCATGATCGTGGCGTAGCTCATGAGCACCTCCCCGGAGGGCGCGCGGCCCGGCGGGCAGCTTGGCACGCGGGCCGGCTCTGCACGAGAGCAGGGTTCCGTTGCAACCGAACCCTGCTCTCGGTTCTTGATTCTGCCGCATTTTCTACCCCGAACCGGCGGCGACTTCGCCGGAAAATGCTCTAGGGGCGAGCGGCCATGACCATCACCACCCTCGCATGACCATCACCACCCTCGACCGCCTGATCCCCGGCACGCTCGTGCCCTTCGGCGGCGACCGCGCCGCGGTGATCACGCCGGACCTCGCCGCGCGGTTCCAGCCCGGCGACCACCTGCTGGTGCTGCAGGAGACGGGCGATCTCCTGCACGTCCCCGCGGCGCAGAGGGCGCTGGCCGCCGCTGCTGTGGACCGGGCGGAGGCCGCGTTCCGGGCGCTGCCGGCCGTCCCGGATCAGGCCATCGACCGGTTCTTCGACCGCTTCGCGGCGCTCCTGAAGGATTCCTCGGTCTGGGACGCGGTCGCGCAGGCCAACCGGCAGGACGCGGCGCGCGCGGAGCAGGCCGGCCGCTCGACCACCCGCCTCGTCGCGGGCGACCGCATGCGGCGCGACATGAGCGCGGGCCTGCGCGCGTGGCGGGATTGCGGCGAGGGACGCGGTCGCGTGATCGCGCGCGGCGCATCCCGGCTGGACGATCGAGCAGGTGGCCGCACCGCTCGGCGTGGTGGGCTTCGTCTTCGAGGGACGCCCGAACGTGTTCGCCGACGCGGCAGGCGTCGTGCGCACGGGCAACACCGCCGTGCTGCGCATCGGCAGCGACGCGCTCGCCACCGTGCAGGCCATCCAGCGGCACGCGCTCGCCCCGGCCCTCCGGGAGGCCGGCCTCCCACCCGGCGCCGTGTCGCTGATCGACAGTCCGGACCGGGCCGCCGGTTGGGCGCTGTTCTCGGACCGCCGGCTCGCCCTGGCAGTGGCCCGCGGGTCGGGCCGGGCGGTCGCGCAGCTCGGCAGCGTCGCCCGGCAGGCCGGGACCGCGGTCAGCCTGCACGGCACCGGCGGGGCCTGGATGGTCGCCGACCGCGACGCGGATCCCGCGCGCTTCGCCGCCGCCGTGGAGGCCTCCCTGGACCGGAAGGTGTGCAACACGCTGAACGTGTGCTGCCTCCACAGGGCCCGGCTCGCCGACCTGCTGCCGGCCTTCCTGGCCGCCCTGGAGGCGGCCGGCCGCGCCCGCGGCCACGGCTGCAAGCTCCACGTGGTGGCCGGCGACGAGGCCGTGCTGCCGCCCGCGTGGCGGACCGGGACCGTGCGCGCCCGGCGCGCGGAGGGCGAGCGCACCGAGCCCCTGACCGAGATCCTGCCCGAGGCCGAACTCGGCCGCGAGTGGGAATGGGAGGACACGCCCGAGGTCAGCCTCAAGATCGTGGACGACCTCGATCACGCGGTGGCGCTGTTCAACCGCTACAGCCCGCAATTCGCGGCCTCGCTGATCAGCCGCGACCCGGCCGCGCATCGGCGCTTCTTCGACACGGTCAACGCGCCCTTCGTGGGCGACGGATTCACGCGCTGGGTCGATGGGCAATACGCCCTCAACCAGCCCGAACTGGGGCTCTCCAACTGGGAGAACGGCCGTCTCCTCGCCCGCAGCGCCATCCTGTCGGGCCTCGGCGTGTACACGGTGCGCAGCCGCGTCGCGCAGGACGATCCGCGGCTGAGGCGGTGACGGCCCGCCCGCGCCGCCTTAAGCCACCGCCCCGCGATCCCGCTCCGGCCGCGTCTCGGCGAGGGCGTCCGCCCCGGTGGCGTCGGCTCCCCAGAGCAGGCGGCGCACGCCCACGAAGGGCCGCCCCGCCGTCTCGAGCGGCGGCAGGAACGGGGCGCGGCCCAGGAGACCGGCCCGTCGCCAGTGCCCCCACAGGATCCCGGTCGCGAGGCTCGCCGCCGCCACCCCCCCCGAGCCACAGTCCGAGCAGGAGCTGCACCGGCACCACGCCGTTGAACTCGCGCAGGATCCCGAGCGCGAAGGCGAAGGACCACGACACCGCCGAGACCGCGCCCGAGAACAGGAAGGCCCGGGCGCTCACCGGGGACAGGCCCTCCAGGATCGGGCGGCGCACGTCCGTGAGCACGCGCGGCAGCACCCAATGGTGGATCACGACGCCGTTGAGGGTGAGCACGATCACGACCGAGACCTTCGCCCACATCTTCGGATTGAACAGCTTCTCCGGCGACTCGACGGCGTAGATGGCGAGGAAGCCGAGGCCCGACAGCCACAGGAGCGCGAGGCCGACCGTCACGACCTTGGCCATGAAGCGGATCATCCGCTCGATCTCGGGCGGCATTCCGCCCCAGCGCATCCAGCGCAGGAGCCAGAAATCCATCATCGCGGCGGCCCCGAAGCCGAGGCACAGGCCCACGAGGTGGATGCCGATCATGGGGGTCAGGAGCCGGACCTGCGGCAGCGGCGCCGGCAGCGCGACCGTGAGCGGCGCCGCGAGCGCCGGGACCGTCGCGACCAGCCCGAGGCACAATCCGACGAACGCCCCGCATCCGCCGGGCAGGATGCCCCAGGGGACGACCCGCCCCGCACCGAATCTTAGAAATCCCCGCATCTCTCGCTCCCGCATCCTCACGCAGCGCTCGGCCCCAGGCCGCGGACGCTAGATGTCGGGTCTTAACGATCGGTCAACGGATGACTCTGGGGAATTCAGTCAGCGAAGTCATGGAGGCGTCGCGTTTAGATTATCTTCGGGGTTCGGAGTCTGGATGGGGCCGGGACAGCGGGGATCGGCGCGATGAGGCAGGGACGCAGCGGCGAGGCGGTGAGGCGCCCGGAACGGGACGGGAAGGCCGGGTTCTCGCTGGTGGAACTCCTGGTGGTGCTGGCGATCATCGGGATGATCGCCACCATGGTCACCCCGCAGGTGCTCGGCTATCTCGGCCGCGCCAAGGGCGAGACCGCGCGCATCCAGGTCAAGAACCTCGCCCAGGCGGTCGAGCTCTACTACCTCGACCTCGGCACCTATCCGACCACGCAGGAGGGGCTCGCCGCCCTCGTCACCCCGCCCGAGGGCGCGCGGGCGGCGTGGCGCGGTCCCTACCTGCGCGACGGCAAGGGGCTGCTCGACCCGTGGGGGCGGCCGTTCCTGTATCGCTCGCCGGGAGCCGGCGGCGCCCCCTTCGAGATCGCCTTCACGGATCCCGACGCGCCGGGCCGCGGTGCGGCGCCCGAGGTCGCGGCCCGCTGACCGCGCGGGGCCGCCGGTGCCGCGCCGCGGACGCCGAGGATCCCGGCCGGGCGGGCCGGGGCGGGAGGCGGGCGGGTTCAGCCTCGTGGAACTGCTCGTCGTGCTGGCGATCCTCGCCCTGGCGGCGCTCCTCGGCGGCGCCGCCCTCGACGGAATGCTCCCGGCCCGCCGGCTCGACCGGCTCGCCGCCGGCGTGGCGGGCGAACTCGCCAGCCTGCGCGGCCACGCGCGGCGCACCGGCGAGCTGGCGCTGCTGCGGCTCGACCCCGCCCGCGGCCTCTTCCTGAGCAGCCGGCCCGGAGCGCCCCCTCGGCCTGGCCGGCTACGCCGTCCAGGTGGAGCCCGCGGCGGGCAGCCGGGCCGGCCCCGGCGAGATCCGCTTCGCCCCCGACGGCTCCTCCTCGGGCGGGACCATCCTGATCCACGGGCGGGGCGGAGGGCGCCGGATCGCGGTGAGCCGCCTCACCGGCCGGGTCGGGGAGGCGGAGGCGATGCCGTGAACCCGGCCTCAACCCGGCGGGGGCAGGATGCGGCCGCGGGCGGTGAGCGGGCCGCGGCCCGCCCGCGGAGCTTCCTCCGCCCGCGGAGCTTCCTCCGCCCGCGGAGCTTCCTCCGCCCGCGGAGCTTCCTCCGCCAGGAGGGCTTCACCCTAGTGGAGGTGCTCGTCGCCTTCGCGGTCGTGGCGCTCGCCACGATCATCGCGCTGGAGGCGGGCGCGTCGCTCGCCCGGCGCGCGCGCCAGCTCGCGGCCGAGCGGCACCGCCTCGACGAGATCGAGGCCATCGTGATGCTGCGCGCGGCGGGAGGTCGGCTCCAGCCGGGGCTCGAACGGGGTCGGTTCGCCGATGGGGAACCCTGGGTGCTCACCGTCGTGGACGTGGCGCCCCTGCTCGGCTGGCAGGGTCTGCCGCCGCTCTGGCGCGTCCAGCTGCGGCGGGGGAGCGCGAACGGCCCGCTCGTCTACGCGACGCTGCTTTCCGGCGGGCAGGCCCGCTAGAGCGGCACCCGATCACGTTGCAACCGGGTGCCGCTCTCGATCTTTGGTCTTGCCGCATTTTCCGCAACGGCACGGTCGGGACCCCGGAGCGGGCCTCGATGGCGGCGTGATCGGATCCTGCTCGCGGCCGCTGTCGCCCGAATCGCCGCCGGCTTCGCGGCCCGGGCCCGCCGCGGCGGGCTTCACCCTGGTCGAGGCGCTGACGGCGCTCGCGGTCGCGGCGCTGATCGCCGTGCTGCTGCTGCAGGCGGTCCGGGCGGCCGGGTTCCTGTCGCGGCTCGGGGCCGGCATCGCCGTGGAGGCGGATCTCGACGTGGTCCGCGACCACCTGCGCGCCGCCCTCGCCCGGCCCCGGGGCCGGGGCGCGGACGGCAGGGGGCCGTCCTTCCTGGGCGAGCCCGGACGTCTGGTGGCGATCCTCGCGGCCAGCCCCGCGACCGAGCGGGGCGCCGACATGCGGATGGTGCTGGCCGGGATGCCCCGGGCGGACGGCCGCATCGACCTCGTCGAGAGCCGCGTCCCGGAGACGGCGGCCGAGGCCGACCCGCCCGAGGTGCTGGTCGGCGGGGCGGCGGCGCTGCGCCTGCACTATTTCGGCGTCGCCCCGACCGAGATGCAGCCGCGCTGGCTCGACGCCTGGACGCGCCGCGACCGGATGCCGGCGCTGGTCGAGATCGTCCTCGACTTCCCGCCCGGCGACCCGCGGCGCTGGGCGCCGCTCGTGGTCCCGCTGGAGCCGCTCCCATGAGGCGCGCGGGCGTCCCGGCCGAGGACGGCTTCGTCCTGCCCGCGGTGCTCGTCGTGCTCGCCGCGGTGGCGATCACGGCCGCCATCGCCACCGAGCGCTTCGCGGTCCATCTCGGCGCCACCTCCGGGCGGGCCGAGAGCCTGCGCCTGCAGGGGCTCGCGGACGGCGCCGCCCGGCTCGTCGCCGCCTCCCTGCTCAACGAGCGCCAGCGCGGGGCGCCGGGCCTCGGCCTGCCCGAGGACGGGCTGCCGGTCGGCTGCCCGGTGCCGGGCGCGCGCCTCCTCGTCGCCGTGCAGGACCAGGCGGGGCTCATCGACCTCAATGCCAGCCCGCGGCCGCTGCTGGAGGCCGCCTTCCGCGCCCTCGGCCTCCCCGACCGCGAGGCCGGGACCGTCGCGGCGGAGGTGGTGGATTACCGCGACCCCGATTCCGACCCGGAGCCGAATGGCGGTGCCGAGGCCCCGCAATACCGGGACCAGGGCCTGCCCTACGGCCCCCGCAACGCGCCGTTCCGCAGCCCCGCGGAGATCGGCATGCTGCCGCATCTCGGCGAGGTGGAGGCGGCCCGGCTGCGGCCGTTCCTGACGGTCTACAACGCGACCGGCCAGTTCGATCCCGGCCCGTCGCCGCTCGGCGCGCTCCTCGGCGGCACGGTCGGGGAGGCGCTGCGCCCCTACGCGGCGCGCTCGCCGCGCAGCGTCTTCGCGATCCGGGTCGTGGCGGCCTCGCCGAGCGGGCGGGCGCAGCGGGAGGCGGTGCTGTCGGCCGGCTCGGTCCGCCAGTCCAATACCGGCCTCCTGAGCTGGCAGGCCGGCTTCGACGGCGCCCCGGCCCTGCCCGAGGCCGCGCCGCACCCGGCCTGCGGGCGCATCGCGGCCGCGCTCGCCGCCGAGGATCCGGCGCGGCGCGCCGGCCGGTGACGGGCCGCGCCGCTTGGGGCCCGGCCGGCGCTCACGCGGCCCGGCTCTCGAAGTCGATCCGCGGGTCGATCCAGCTGTAGGTCAGGTCGGAGATCAGGTTCACCACCAGCCCGACCAGCGAGAAGATGTAGAGGTTGGCGAACACCACCGGGTAGTCCCGGTTCACGATCGACTCGAAGGACAGCAGGCCGAGGCCGTCGAGGGAGAAGATGGTCTCGATGAGGAGCGAGCCGGCGAAGAAGGCCGAGATGAAGGCGCCCGGGAAGCCCGCCACCACGATCAGCATGGCGTTCCGGAAGACGTGCCCGTACAGGACCTGCCGCTCGGACAGGCCCTTCATGCGGGCGGTGAGCACGTACTGCTTGCGGATCTCGTCCAGGAACGAGTTCTTGGTGAGGAGCGTCGAGGTCGCGAAGGCGCCGAGCGCCATCGAGACGATCGGCAGCGTGATGTGCCAGAGGTAGTCCGTCACCTTCTGCCAGGGCGGGAAGGTCTGCCATCCCTCGCTGGTCAGGCCGCGCAGCGGGAAGATCTGCAGGAAGGAGCCGCCCGCGAACAGCACGATCAGCAGGATCGCGAACAGGAAGCCGGGGATCGCGTAGCCGACGATGACCACGCCCGAGGTCCAGACGTCGAAGGGCGAGCCGTCCCGCACCGCCTTGTGGATCCCGAGCGGGATCGAGACCGCGTAGGAGATCAGCGTCATCCACAGCCCGAGCGTCACCGAGACCGGCAGCTTCTCGCGGATCAGCTCCAGCACCGAGACGTCGCGGAAGTAGCTCTTGCCGAAGTCGAAGCGGGCGTAGTCCCACAGCATCTTGGCGAAGCGCTCGGGCGCCGGCCGGTCGAAGCCGAATTGCTGCTCCAGGCGCTTGATGAAGGCGGGGTCGAGGCCCTGCGCGCCGCGGTAGCGGGAATTCGCCTCGCCCCCGCCGCCGCGCGGCGCCGCCCCCGCCCCGAGATCGCCGGACCCGCCGCTCACCCGCGACATCGCGCTCTGGCCCTGGAGCTGGGCGAGCACCCGCTCCACCGGGCCGCCGGGGGCGAATTGCACGATCACGAAGGAGATCAGCATGATCCCGAAGATCGTCGGGACCATCAGGAGCAGGCGCCGCAGGATGTAGTTCGCCATCCGCCCTCACCCCCGCCCGATGCGCCGCGCGCGGGCGGCGTCGTACCACCAGATCGCCGGCGCCCCGAGCCCGTAGCGCGGCAGAGCGGCCGGCCGGCCGTACAGGTCCCAGAGGGCGAGCCGGTGCTGCGCCGAGTACCACATCGGCACCCAGTAGCGGCCGACCCGCAGGCAGCGGTCGAGGGCCCGGCAGGCGGTGGTGAGCTCCGCCCGGGTCGCCGCGTTGGCGACCCGGTCCAGCATCGCGTCGACCGCCGGGTCGGCGATGCCGGCGAGGTTCTGCGAGCCCGGCACGGCGGCGCTGCGGCTCGCATAGATCTCCCGCAGCCCCGCGCCCGGCGTCACCGAACCCCCGAACCGGGTCGAGACCACGTCGAAGTCGAACTCCTTGAGCCGCGCCTGGTACTGGGCCGGGTCCACCATGCGCGAACTCGCCCGGATGCCCAGGAGCGAGAGGTTCTTGATGAAGGGCTGCACCAGGGGCTGGAAGACCGGGCTCGAATCCAGGAACTCGAAGGCGAGGGGCTGGCCGTCCGGCAGCCTGATCTGGCCGCCCTCGCGGGTGCAGCCCGCCTCGCGCAGCAGCGCGTCGGCCCGCCGCAGCAGCGCCCGGTCCTGGCCCGAGCCGTCCGAGCGGGGCGGGGACCAGGGCGCGCCGAACACCTCGTCCGGCAGCCTGCCCCGGAAGGGTTCGAGGAGGGCGAGCTCCTCCGGCCCGGGCGGTCCCTCGGCCTTCAGGTCGGAATTCTCGAAGAACGAGGCGGTCCGCCGATAGGCGCCGTACATCAGGTTCTGGTTCGACCACTCGAAGTCGAAGGCGAGCCCGATCGCCTCGCGGATGCGCGGGTCCTTGAAGACCGGGCGGCGGGTGTTGAAGAACCAGCCCTGCGTGCCCGACGGGGTGGCGTCCGGCACGGTCTCGCGCTTGACCCGCCCCTCCTGGGCGGCCGGGAAGTCGTAGCCCGTGGCCCAGACCCGCGAGGTGAACTCCTCCCGCCAGGTGAAGGCTCCGGCCTTGAAGGCCTCGAAGGCGACGTCGCGGTCGCGGAAATACTCGTAGCGGATCTCGTCGAAATTGTTCTGCCCGACATTCACCGGCAGGTCGGCGCCCCAGTAGTCGCGCACCCGATCGAAGGCGATGAAGCGCCCGACCTCGAAGCGGGCGACCTGGTAGGGCCCGGAGCCGAGGGGGGCGTCCAGGGTCGAGGCCTCGAAGTCGCGGGCCGCGTAATAGGCCTCCGAGAAGATCGGGAGCTCCGCCACGACGAGCGGCAGGTCGCGGCTGCGGCCGGGCGCGAAGGTGACGGTGACCGCCTCGTCGCCCTCCGGCACCGCGTCGGCGACGTCGCGCAGCACCGAGGCGATCCGCGGGTGGCCCTTGTCCCGCAGGATCCGGATCGAGAAGGCGACGTCCCGGGCGGTGAGCCGCGAGCCGTCGTGGAAGCGCGCCTGCGGGCGCAAGGTGAAGCGATAGCTGAGGCCGTCCTCGCTCACCCGCACCGCGCGGGCGACGAGCCCGTAGAGCGCGTCCGGCTCGTCGAGGGCGCGCGTCATCAGGCTGTCGAAGGTCAGGTCCATCCCGGCCGCGCCGTCGCCCTTCAGCACGTAGATGTTGAGCGTGTTGAAGGTCTCGAAGGCTTGGTTGCCCGCCGTGGTGGCGATCTGGGTCGAGAAGGTGCCGCCGCGCGGCGCCATCGGCTCGACATAGTCGAAGCGCGGGAAGTCGGCCGGGTATTTCAACTCGCCGAAGCTCGACAGGCCGTGGCGCTCGCCCGCGGGGGGGCGGCCGTCCTGCGCAGCTGTCCCCTGCGCGCGGCCGGCCCGCGGCAGCGTCCCCGCGAGGGCGGCGCTGCCGGCGAGCCGCAGCAGGGCGCGGCGGGTCGGGCTCATCGCGCCGCCCCGGTCTTGGCGGCGAGGGTCCGGTCGTACCACCAGGTCCAGGGGAAGCCCGAGCCGCCATACGTCGGCAGCACCGCCGGATGCGCGAAGCGGTTCCAGCGCAGCGTCCGGCTCACCCCGGCGGCCCATTGCGGCACCACGTAGTCGTGGGCGAGCAGCACCCGGTCGAGCGCGCGGGTCGCCGCGACGAGCTCGTCCCGGTCGCGGGCGAAGATCACCTTCTCGATCAGCGCGTCGATGCCCGCATCCTTGATGCCGGCGAGGTTGCGCGAGCCCGGCCTGTCGGCGGCGGCGGAGCCCCAGAAATCGCGCTGCTCGTTGCCGGGCGAGAGCGATTCCGGCCAGGAATTCAGCGCCAGCGCGTCGAAGTCGAAGCCGCGCACGAGGTTCTGGTACTGGGCCGGGTCGACGATCCGCAACATGACCTTGATGCCGAGCCGCTCGAGCTGCTGGCGATAGGGCAGCACCACGCGCTCGGCCGAGTTGTCGTAGCCCAGGAACTCGATGGTGAGGGGCTGGCCGGAGGCCGCCTCGACCATCTGGCCGCCCCGCTGCGCGTAGCCGGCCGCCTGGAGGAGGCGCACCGCCTCGCGCAGGTTGGTGCGCTGCGCCTCCGCGCTGCCGTTGACCGGGTTGCGGTAGGGCTCGGTGAAGACCTTCTCGGGGATCTTGTCCCTGACGCTCTCCAGGATCTCGCGCTCGCGTCCCTCCGGCAGCCCCGAGGCGGCGAGTTCGGTGCCGAAGAAGTAGGAATCGATCCGCTTGTAGAGCCCGTAGAACAGGGTGCGGTTCATCTCCTCGAAGTCGAAGGCGAGGTTGAGCGCCCGGCGCACCCGCGGATCGGCGAATTTCGCGCGGCGCAGGTTGAAGGTGAAGCACTGCATGATGCCGCTGCCGCGGGAGGGGAACTCCTCCTTGACGATCCGCCCCTCGCGCACGGCCGGGAAGCCGTCGTAGGCGGTGGCCCAGTTGCGGGCGATGTTCTCGCTGCGCCAGTCGAACTGGTCGGCCTTGAAGGCCTCGATCAGCACCGTGCCGTCGCGAAAATACTCGTTGCGCAGGGCGTCGAAGTTGAAGCGGCCCTTGTTCACCGGGATGTCGCGGCCCCAGTAATCCGCCACCCGCTCGTAGGTGATGCTGCGGCCGGGATCGAGCTTGGCGATCCGGTAGGGACCGGAGCCGAGCGGGATCTCCAGGGTCGTCTCGGTCGGCTTGCGGGGATGCCCGCCGCCATCCCGGCCCTCCCACCAGTGCTTGGGCAGCACCGGCATCTGGCCGACGATCTGCGGCAATTCCCGGTTGCCGGTCTCCGAGAACGTGAAGCGCACCTCGCGCTCCCCGACCGCCTCGACCTTGGCGACGTTGTGGTAGTAGGAGGCGTAGAGCGGGCTGTTCTCCTTGAGGATCCCGAACGAGAAGATCACGTCCGCCGGCGTGACCGGCGCGCCGTCGTGCCACTTCGCCTGCGGCCGCAGCCGGTAGGTGACGCTGCCGAGATCCTCCGCCACCTGCACGCCCTCCGCGAGGAGCCCGTAGGACGTGAAGGGCTCGTCGAGCGCCTCGGTCATCAGCGTGTCGTAGATGAGCGGGACCTCGCCCTCGAGGTCGCCCTTCACCCCCGAGACGATCAGGTTGAGGTTGTCGAAGGAGCCCTGCTGGCCGAGGCGCAGGAGCCCGCCCTTGGGCGCCTCCGGGTCGGCATAGGCGAAATGGGTGAAGTCGGCGGGGTATTTGGGCGTGCCGAGCAGCGTCAGGCCGTGGCGCCAGGGCGGGTCGGCGAGGGCCGGCGCGGGCGCGAGGCCACCCGTCAGGCAGAGAAGAAGGGCGAGCGCGGCGGGGCGGCGTGCGGTCACGCGGGACGATCCTCCGTCTGGGCGCCCGGGCGACGGGCCGGGCGCGGCGATGATCCCGTGTTTACGTCCCGCGCTCCCCTGGCGCCACCTGCCCGATGCGCGCAGCCGCCCGGCCCCTCACGCCCTCTTGCCCCACACCCTCTTGCCCCAGACCCTCTTGCCCCAGACCCTCTTGCCCCAGATCCTCTTGCCCCAGACCCTCTGCCCCTAGACTTCTTGCCCTCAGGCCTTCCTGGCCCTCACACCCTCCTGCCGAGGCGCCGCAGGGCGGCCGCCGCCCCCGCATGGCCGAGTTCGGCGGCCCGCCCGTAGAGGCGCAGCGCCTCGCCCCGGTTCCGGGGCATCCCGAGCCCGGTCTCGTGGGCCTGGCCCAGGAGGTAGAGCCCGAGCGGGTCGTCGAGGTCGGCGGCCCTGCGGTACCAGGCCAGGGCCTCGGCGGCGTTGCGGCGCTTCTCGTAGAGCGCGCCCAGATGGGCCATGGCGGGGGCGAAGCCGAGATCGGCCGCCCGCCGGAACTGCGCCATGGCGGCCTGCGGATCGGGCCGCAGCCCGCCCTTGCCGTCCCGGTGGAACTGGCCGAGATGGTCGATCGCGACGCCGTTGTTCTCCTCGGCGGCGAGCCGGTAGAGGCGCAGCGCCTCGGCCTCGTTGCGCGGCAGGCCGCCGAGCCCCCGCTCGTGCAGGAAGGCGAGGCCCGCCCGCCCGACCGCGCTGCCCTCCTCGGCGGCGCGCTCGTAGAGCCTGCGCGCCTCCCGCGCGTCCTCTGGCAGGCCGCCGCGCCCCTCCCGGTACATCGCCGCCAGGTAGGCCATGCCGAGGCTGTTCCCGGCCTCCGCCGACCTGCGGTAGAGCCGCACGGCCTCGACGTCGTCCTTCGCCAGGCCACCCTTGCCGAGCTTGGTCATCCAGCCGAGATGCGCCATCGCGTGGGCATTGCCCGCCTCGGCGGCGCGGCGGAACAGGCGCGCGGCCTCCGCCTCGTCCTTGGCGAACCCGCCCTTCCCGTGCAGCAGGAACAGGCCGAGGTTGTTCTGGGCCGCCGCGTTGCCGAGGCGCTCGGCCCGCGCGTAGAGCCGTCCCGCCTCGGCCTCGTCCTTCGGCACGCCCTCGCCGCGGGCCGTCATCACGCCGAGCTCCACCATGGCGGCGGCATCCTCGCGCTCGACCGCCGCCCTGTACCAGCGCACGGCCTCGGCGGAATCCTTCGCCACCCCCTGCCTGCCGGTCCGGTAGAGGTTGCCGAGGTTGCGCATCGCCGCGACGCTGCCGCGCTCGGCCGCGCGGTGGAACAGGCGGAGCGCCTCGTCGGGGCTGCGCTCCAGGCCGCCGAGCCCCTCCAGCGTCAGGGTGGCGAGGTTGTTGAGGGCCTGCGCGCTGCCCTGATCGGCCGCGCGGCGGTACCAGGCCGCCGCGTCGCCGTACTGCTTGTCGGCGTGCAGGGCCCGGCCGAGTTGCACCGCGTAGCGCGGGTTGTCGGGAGCCGCCCGCGTCGCCGCCCGGCAGGCCTCGACCGCGCGCCGGGCGTCGATCTTGTCGAGCGGCACGCCGCGCAGGCCCGGCGCGCGCTCGCGCCCGTCGGAGACGGCGGCGAGTTCGTCGCAGAGGGCCTCGTCGCCGACCCGGCGCAGCGTCGGGCGCGGCAGCGCGGCGACCGTCTGGCGCCGGCTCGTCTCGATCTCGGCGAGGCGGGCCTGGGCCTCCGCCCGCAGCGGGCTGTCGCCGAACTGCGCGACGAAGCTGCGCAGGGCCTCCGGGTCGGTGCTGGTCTTGAGGAAGCGCCACGCGATCTCGTCGGCCCGGGGCGCGGCGGGCGCGGGCGGCTCGGCCCGCGCGCCGGCCAGCATGATCCGCCGCGCGCCGAGCACCTGGTTGTAGACGGCCGGGATCTGGTCGTGGTTCGCCCGGCGGGCGAGGGCGGCCACCTCCTCGCGCACCGTCTCGCCGAGATCGACGAGGCTGGTGCCGGGCTTGCGCAGCTCGGCGGCGAAGACGCGGGTGAAGACCGAGTTGGGGCTCGGGTCGCTGCCGGGGAGGCGGTCGAGGGCCTGCTGGCCCGCCCCGGCCGAGTAGAGCGAGAACACGCCCTGCGGCGGTTCCTTGAACGCGAGGCCGCGGGGCGCGCCGAGCGTGCGCGACCCGGCCTTCGGGAAGGGGTTGTCCCGGCAGGCATCGATCACCAGGATCGTGACCCGGGCGCCGCGGGACTGGATGTCCTGGATGATGTCGGCCTCGGCGAGGGCGAGCTTGCGCACCACGCCCTCGCCGCCCGCCGCCAGCGAGGGGATGTCGGCCGGGATCAGGTAGTTGACGCCGTCGAGGGCGACGCCGTGGCCCGCGAAGTAGAACAGCACCGTGTCGCCCGGCTCGACCTCGCGGGTGAAGGCCCCGAAGGCGGTGAGGAAGCCGGTGAGCGTCGCCTCGCGGGTCAGGCGCGCGACGCGGAAATCGAGGGATTGCAGCGCGTCCGCCACGGTCTCGGCGTCGCGCACCGCCCGCTCGAGCTGCATCCCCTGGGGGAGATTCGCGTAGGCGTTGACGCCGACCACGAAGGCGAGGCGCCGCTCGGCCCTGGCGGCCGCCGCGGAGAGGCAGAGCGTGAGCAGAATCAGGAGCGCCCGCCCGACGGATCCGGTCACGCATCGCCTCCCAGCCGAATGCCTCCCATGCGGGATGGGATATCGGGTCGATGGGAGCGCACAAGTGCCGATCGGCACGCGGTGTGCCCGCCCGCGCGGCGATCTCGGCTGGCAGGGCCGTGATCCGGGATCCGCTTGATCGAAGCGGATCCCGGATCACACGCCCGCGCGGCGCCTGAGCGAAGCCCACATCCGCCATCCCGAAGGGATCAAGCGGATCACCAGCCCGCGCGGCGCCTGAGCGAAGCCCAAATCCGCCATCCCGAAGGGATCAAGCGGATTTGGCATGACACGACGAAGGCCGGGCGGGCGCCCGGCCTTCCGCGCCGACGATGGTCCGCCCCGGTCGGGATCCGGGATCAAGGCTTTCGGATCAGGGCTTGAGCATCAAGGCTTAGGCATCAAGGCTTGGGCATCAGGGCTTGGGAAAGTCGACCGGCTTGTCCGAGAGCGTCTTCAGGTAGGCCAGGATGTCGGCGCGCTCGGCGCCGGAGGACACGCCCGCGAAGGCCATGATCGTGCCCTGCACGTAGCCCTTCGGGTTGTGGATGAACTGGTCCAGGTCCTCGTAGCTCCAGTCGCCGCCCTTGGCCTTCATCGCGGCCGAGTAGTTGAAGCCCTCGTGGCTGCCCTTCGGCCGGCCCACGACGCCCCAGAGATTCGGCCCGACCTTGTTCGCGCCGCCCTTGTCGAAGTTGTGACAGGCCGCACATTTCTTGGCCGCCGACTGGCCCTTGGCGGCGTCGGCGCTGGCGAGGCGCACCGGCAGGGGCTCCTCCTTGGGCGCCGCCTCGCCGCCGCCCGCCGGCGCCTCGGTGGCGGCCGCGAGCGCGTAGCCGCGATCGCCCGCCGGCTTCGGCTTGTAGATCAGCTCGGCGAGGAAGCCCGTGCCCATCGCGAACAACAGCGTGCCGAGCACGGCACCGGCGACCTTGTTAAGCTCGAAGGAATCCATGTCTCGGCAGCTCCGGTGCTCGAACGAGCAGGGCCTCGTAGGCGGTTGGAGGTGGCGGGGACGGCCCGAACCGGCCGCGCGCGCGGGGAACACACGGCGGGGTGCTTAGCCGTTCTCCCGCGCCATTGACAATGGCTCCAACCAACGTCGGTTGGTCGCAGACGCGGCCCGGGCCGCACTTGAGCGCGGCCCGGGCGGCGCCGCGGTGGCGGGCAGACCCGGATATGGTCTATGGAGCGCGCGAATCCCGGCTCGCGCCTCTCGCTCCTCTCCGGTTCGTCCATGTCCGATCCGCTGATCCTGATCCCCGCCCGCCTCGCGGCGACCCGCCTGCCGGACAAGCCGCTCGCGGAGATCTGCGGCGAGCCGATGATCGTCCACGTCTGGCGCCGCGCGATCGAGTCGGGTCTCGGCCCGGTCGTGGTCTGCACCGACACGCCCGCCATCGTGGCGGCGGTGGAGGCCGTGGGCGGGCTCGGGGTGCTGACCCGGCCCGACCACCCCTCGGGCTCCGACCGCCTCGCGGAGGCGCTCGCGATCATCGACCCGGAGGGGCGCCACGACGTGGTGGTGAACGTGCAGGGCGACCTGCCGACGATCGACCCCGCCGTCATCGCCGCCTCCGTGACCCCGCTCGCCGACCGCGCCGTCGACATCGCGACCCTCTGCGCCGTGATCACGCGACCCGAGGAGCGCACCGAGCCGAGCGTGGTCAAGGTGGTGGGCTCGCCGGTCTCGCCCACGCGGCTGCGCGCCCTCTACTTCACCCGCGCGACCGCGCCCTGGGGGGAGGGGCCGCTCCACCACCATATCGGCCTCTACGCCTATCGCCGCCGGGCGCTGGAGCGCTTCGTCGCCCTCGGCCCGAGCCCGCTGGAGCAGCGCGAGAAGCTGGAGCAGCTGCGCGCCCTCGAGGCCGGGATGCGCATCGACGCCACCATCGTCGACGACGTGCCGCTCGGCGTCGACACCCCCCACGACCTCGATCGCGCCCGCGCCGTGATGGCGGCCAGGCGCCTCAACTGACCAGAAGGCCGCGTCCCTCCCGATGACCCGCACGATCTCCTACCAGGGCGAGCCCGGCGCGAACTCGCACATCATCTGCGCCGAAGCCTATCCGGACTGGACGCCGCTGCCCTGCCCCACCTTCGAGGACGCCTTCGCGGCCGTGGCGGACGGCAGCGCCGATCTCGGCATGATCCCGATCGAGAATTCCATCGCGGGCCGGGTCGCGGACATCCACCACCTGCTCCCGGCCTCCGGGCTGCACATCGTGGGCGAGCAGTTCCTGCCGATCCATTTTCAGCTGATGGCGCTGCCGGGCGCCGATCCGGAGGCTCTGCGCAGCGTCCACAGCCACGTCCACGCCCTCGGCCAGTGCCGCAAGGTGGTCCGCCGCCGCGGCCTGAAGCCGGTGGTGGCGGGCGACACGGCCGGCGCCGCCCGCGAGGTCGCCCAGATCGGCGATCCGACCCGCGCGAGCCTGTCGCCGCGCCTCGCGGCCGAGATCTACGGGCTCACCATCGTCGAGCAGGACGTGGAGGACGAGGCCCACAACACGACGCGCTTCGTGGTGGTCGCCCGCGAGCCGTCCGTGCCCCCGCCCGAGAGCGGGCCCTGCGTGACGAGCTTCGTGTTCCGGGTCCGCAACCTGCCGGCCGCGCTCTACAAGGCGCTTGGGGGCTTCGCCACCAACGGCGTCAACATGACCAAGCTCGAGAGCTACATGGTCGAGGGCCAGTTCACCGCGACGCAGTTCTACGCCGAGGTCGACGGCCATCCCGAGGAGCCGCCCCTGCGCCGCGCCCTCGACGAGCTCGCCTACTTCTCGCGGGAGCTGCGCCTCATCGGCACCTACCCGGCCCATCCGTTCCGCGAGAGCACGCGGCCGCGGGCCGAGTAGCGGCAAGCGGCCGCCGGAGGAGCGGGAAAGCGGCCGTCGCGCCCGGGACGGGCCCTGGCCGCGGCCGCGGCCGCGCGGGGCTCGACAGCGCCCCCTCGTCCCGGGCAATCATCGGGCCCGCCTGCGAGCTCGCCGACCGCATGACCGCCACCGACGCCCTCTTCGCCGCCGCCCGGGCCGTGCAGGCCCGGGCCCACGCGCCCTACTCGCGCTTCCGCGTCGGCGCCGCCCTCCTGGACGAGACCGGGGCGATCCATGCCGGCTGCAACGTCGAGAACGCGGCCTACCCGGTCGGCACCTGCGCGGAGGCCGGCGCCATCGCCGCCATGGTGGCGAGCGGGGGACGGCGCATCGCGGCGATGCTGGTGCTCGGGGACGGCGAGGCGCTGGTGACCCCCTGCGGCGCCTGCCGCCAGCGCATCCGGGAATTCGCCGCGCCGGACACGCCCATCCACGTGGCGGGGCCCGCGGGCGTGCGGCGCAGCTTCACCTTGGACGCCCTGCTGCCCGCCTCGTTCGGCCCGGACAATCTCGGGGCCGGGGCGTGAGCCCGCCCGATCCCCGCGCCGCCGCGGCCGCCGCCGCGCTGCGCGCCCGCGGCGTCGCGGGTCCCTTCGCGCTCGCCATCGTGGCCGGCACCGGCCTCGGCCCCCTCGCGGAGCGGATCGCGTCGCCCCGCATCCTCCCCTACGACGAGATCCCGCATTTCCCGCTCTCCGGCGTCTCGGGCCATGCCGGGCGGCTCGTGGCGGGCACGCTCGCGGGCCGGCCCGTGCTGCTCTTCGCGGGCCGGGTCCATCCCTACGAGCGGGGCGATGCCGCCGCCATGCGGGTGCCGCTCGCCACCCTGGCGGCGCTGGGGGGCCCGCCCCTCCTTCTCACCAACGCGGCCGGGTCGCTGCGCGAGGAGGCCGGCCCCGGGGCCCTGGCGCTCATCACCGACCATCTCAACCTGTCGGGCCTCAACCCCCTGATCGGCGAGCCCTCCGACGCCCGCTTCGTGCCCATGGTCGACGCCTACGATCCGGGCCTGCAGGACGGCCTGCGGCGGGCCGCCGCGCGGGCGGGGATTCCCCTCCACGCGGGCATCTACGCGTGGTTCTCCGGCCCGAGCTTCGAGACGCCGGCCGAGATCCGCATGGCCGGGCTCCTCGGCGCGGACCTCGTCGGGATGTCGACGGTGCCGGAGGTGATCCTCGCCCGCTTCCTCGGCCTGCGGGTCGCCGCGCTCTCGATCGTCACCAACCACGCGGCCGGCCTGCACGGCGGCAGCCCGACCCATGCCGAGACCAAGCGCGCCGCCGCGCCGGCCGCCGAGGCGGTGGGCCGGCTCGTCGAAGCCTGGCTCTCGGGACCCGGGGGACCCTGAGGCCCGGGGCCTCGCCCCCGCGCCGGTCCCGGGTGAGCGCCGCCGGCGCGCGCCGAGGATGGATATCCGGCGGTCTCATTCCGGATTTCGCGCCGACGATGCCCTAGACGAAAAGTCGTATCCAGTCGCGATGTCGCATCAAAGCAGTCACTCCGCTATCTCGGCCGGTTCGTCTGCCGGAAGAACGCTGATCGAAACTGACTCTCATCGGCGTCCCAATGGCCCAGGTGCGGCGGGACCGGGGCGATCGTCCCCACATAAGGCAGACCGGGACAGCTTGGATGGATTGACGCTGCGCTGTCGTTGCTCGATACCCGGCGCAACAGGGGTACGGAACGTGCGGTGGATGACGATCGAGTCCGAGTCCAGGATCCCGTTCGGGCGCCCCACGGTGGTCGGGCGGGAGTTCGACTACATCGCGGATGTCCTGCGCAACGGCAGCATGGCGGGGGGCGGGCCGTACACGCAGCGCTGCGAGGAGTGGCTCAAGGCCGAACTCGGCACGCACCGGGCGCTGCTGACGCATTCCTGCACGGCCGCCCTGGAGATGGCCGCGATCCTGGCGGAGGTCGGGCCCGGCGACGAGGTCGTGATGCCCTCCTTCACCTTCTCGGCCACCGCCACCGCCTTCGTGCTGCGCGGCGCCACGCCGGTCTTCGTCGACATCAGGCCCGACACCCTCAACATCGACGAGCGCCTCATCGAGGGCGCGCTCACCCCCCGCACCAGGGCGATCGCGGTCGTCCACTATGCCGGGCGGGCCTGCGCGATGGACGCCGTCATGGCGGTGGCGAACGCGCGCGGGCTCGTGGTGGTGGAGGATGCCGCCCACGCCCATCTGGCGCGGGACGGGGCGCGGCCCCTCGGCACGATCGGGCATCTCGGCTGCCTGTCGTTCCACGAGACCAAGAACGTGATCGCCGGCGAGGGCGGCGCGCTCCTCGTCAACGACCCCCGCCTCGCCGCGCGCGCCGAGATCGTGCGCGACAAGGGCACCGACCGCAGCCGCTTCCTGAGGGGCGAGGTCGACAAGTACACGTGGCAGGATGTCGGCTCCTCCTACGGCCCGAGCGAGATCGTGTCGGCGTTCCTGCTGGCCCAGCTCGAGCGCGCGGCGGCGATCTGCGACGAGCGGCGCGCCCTCTGCGACGCCTACCGGGCCGGCCTCGCCCCGCTCGCCGCGCGCGGCCTCGTCACCCTGCCGGAGGCGGCGGGCACCCAGACGAACGGCCACATCTTCTGGCTGCTGACGCGCGACGAGGACACCCGCAACCGCCTCCTGGCGCATCTGGGCGCGCGCGGCATCCAGGCCACCTTCCACTACGTGCCGCTCCATTCGGCGCCGGCCGGGCGGCGCCACGGGCGGGCCGGGTCGAGCCTCGCGGTCACGGATTCGGTCAGCGCGCGCCTCGTGCGGCTGCCGCTCTTCCTCAACATGACGGGGGGCGAGATCGCCCGGGTCGTGGCCGCGGTCGAGGCCTTCTACGCCTGAGCGGGGCGCCCCGCGCCGCGGCCCCTCATGCGCCATCCGGTTGATCGCTTCGCCATCTCGCATTTCGGCGATGCGGATGTCGGCTGCGCTCAGGCGCCGCGCTCAGGCGCCGCGCGGGCTCGGGATCCGGGATCCGCTTCGATCAAGCGGATCCCGGATCAGGCGGAGGAGCGGTGGAGCGGGTGGTCCATCGTGATGCGCAGCCCCCGGCCGCCCCCGGGCAGGTTGCGGGCCGCGATGTCCCGCAGCGTGGAGGTCTCGGCGATGCAGGCCATGCCCGCCCGGGTGAACGTGTCCGCGTTGTAGACCTGCGGCGACAGGAGCGGGTTGGTCAGCGCGTGCGAGAACGCGTCCGCCGCCACCATGCGGCCGATCAGCGGCGGCACCGCCGCCCGCGGCGGCAGGTCCTCGGCGAAGAGCCCGACGAAGAACTCGATCCGGTCCACCGTCCCGTACAGGTCCCGCAGGGCCGCCACCACGTCCGGATCGCCGCTGATCTGCTCGAAGCGGGTGATGCGGGGATAGTTCATCAATTCCCGGTAGTCGTTGTAGCTCGCCAGCCGGTTGGTGCGGCCCTGCTGGACGCTCGCCCGCTCGACCTCCCGCAGCATCTCGGCGGTGTTGAAGAGGCCGAGGCGCCACGCCTCGGTCGCGCTGGCGGCGTGCAGGGCCGCGCCGAGTCCCTCCGCCAGGAGCGGCCCGTTCCCGAAGCGGGTGCCGGCCATCGGGACCTCGCCGTCCCGCCATCGCACCCGCTCGGGCACCAGGCTGTGCCACCGGTAGAGCAGGTTGAACTCCACCGGGATCCAGTTCTCGCGGTTCCACCGCGCGCCGTAGCAGGGGGTCGGGTCGGCCAGCAGCCTGAACCAGTAGGGCGAGATGTGGTTGATGTACTCCTCGACCACGACCTTGATCAGCTGGACGATGTTGATGGCGCGGGCGGTCTGGAAGATCCGCTCGTCGTCCCAGTCCGGCTCGGCGGCTTCGAGCACGCCGCAGAGCCGGTTGTGCTCGCGCAGGAACAGGGTGTTGATGGCCGCGGTGAAGAGCGTGGCGTTGGCCCGCTCGCCCCCGAAGGCGAAGAGGGTGGCCTTGCGCTCCGGCGGGAGCGTGTCGGGCATCTTCACCGGATCGGGCACGGCCGAGAAGCGCGGGTCGCGCCGGCCCTCCGGGTCGAAGAGGCGCGGCGCCCATTCCTCGCCGCCGTGCATCTCGGAGAGGAGCCGCCCGCGCTCCCCGCGGGCCTCGCTGCGCCGCCGCAGGGCCGCCTGCACCGCCTCGGTGAGCCCGTAGATCTGGCTCAGGTCGATCTGGTGATTGGTCCGGGTGCGGCGGGTATCGGCGGGATCCGTCATCAGGAACCCGTCCGTGAACCATTGGGCGAAGCTCGGGAACAGGAGGGTCGAGCGGGTCGACAGGCGCGGCCCTTCCGGCCGCGTCACGAAGAGGCGCGCCACCGCGTCCAGGGGCGGCAGCGGGTCGAGATCTCCGGGCGGCGCGTAGCGCGAGAACCACGTCCTGTCGGTGAGCGACGACCAGGAGCTGTAGGGTGCCATGGTGCTGAGCCGCAGCGGCCGCATCGGCGCCTTGCGCACGGCATTGTCGACGATCAGCCGGTTCAACAGGCGCGCGAGCCAGGGCTGCCGGTTGGCGACCTGCCAGAACGGCCTGCCGCGCGTGAGCAGGAAGGTCTCGATCGTGTTGCGCAGGCCGTCCCGGCTGGTGTCGCGGGCGGAATCCACCATGGGCGCACTCCCGATCCGTGAGGGGCGACGAGAGTGATCCGCGCGGCGCGGGCCACCCGCCGTCCAAGAAGGCGCCCGCACGGCCGCGAGGCCTCTGCCGCGTCGCGAGCGCCGGATCTCTCGGTGAAATCTCCACGGATGTCCCCTGGGGCATCCGAAAACACGACGCTTGGAAACAGCCACCGTATCGCTCGATTTGGCCTGTTTTGTCAATGCCGCGGGGGCGAGAATCGTGATCTTTCGCACATGTCGGAATGCGCCGGATCTTGAATCATCAGAAAGATATCTCAGGCATCTGATTTGATAAATATCAGAAAGTATGATTTCAATTACGGAGACATTGCGCAAAATAGGCATATGAATATATCAAAAAAAGGCGGAAGAGAGAGGCGAATGACGAATTTCATCCGGCATGGACCGTGGGAACGGAGCCGGTGCGGAGGGGCAGGGCGCCGCCCGCGGGAAGGCTCTGCCACGGGGCGCCGGCCCTGGCCCCTGCCTCGGCCGCATGGATGTCCCCAAGTCAGGTTGCGGTAAAGCCGCACCTCATGAAATCCGATCCTGTGATCGCGTGATCGTCCGGGGCCGCCCGCACGATCGAGAGCCTGATCCGGCGACGGACCCTGCCTGCCGGCATGCTGCTGTCCGGCCTGCCCCGCCCGACGGCGCCCGCGCGGCGGCCGGCTGGACATCGGCTGCCACGCGGTCGACTTTATCCCGGCGCGGAGCCCGCATCCCGGCGGGCCCGCCTCGCGCGCGGCCCGCATCCCGACGGGCCCGCGTCGCGCGCGGCCCGCATCCCGACGGGCCCGCGCCAGGGAGGACAGGCCGATGCGACGCAACCTCGTGGGATTCGTGCTCCTCGCCGGGCTCGGGGCGGGCGGGCTGACCGCCTGGCAGGGGCGGGCGCCGGCCCTCGGCAGGGAGCCGCGCTTCCCGCAACTCACGCTGGAGACCCTCACCGACCAGCAGCGCCCGCTCGGCGAGAAGATCATGAAGATCTCCAGCGTCGGGCTCGCCGGCCCCTACAACCCGATGATCCGCAGTCCCGAGATGGCGCAGCGGATGTACGATCTCCTCGACTACCTGCGCTGGCACACCTCGGTGCCGACGCGGCTGAACGAGTTCGCGATCCTGATCACGGGGCGGCTGTGGCGCTCGCAGGTCGAGTGGTACGCGCATCATCCGCTGGCCCTCAAGGCGGGCCTGTCCGAGGAGGTCGCGGCCGATCTCAAGGCCAATCGGCGCCCGCGCGGCATGAAGCCCGACGAGGAGGCGGTCTACGATTTCTGCATGGAGCTCTCCACCAAGCACGCGGTCTCGGACGAGACCTTCGCGCGGGCGAAGGCCGTGCTGGGCGAGCAGGGCGTGGTCGACCTCACGGCCCTGACCGGCACCTACGTCACGGTGGCGATGCTGCTCAGCATGGCCGAGGAGGGCGTGCCGCCCGGCAAGGAGCCGCCCTTCAAGCCGGGCGAGCCGTGAGCCGCGCGGGGCTCGCCCCGCCGCGGGGGCCCGGTTGACTCAACCGGGAATACGCTGATCAGCGGTCTGAACAGGCCACGCTCGCCGGTGCCGTCCTGCGCGGCCCCACGCGCCGGGTCACGGCCGCCCCGGAAGGAGCCCGCCCATGAGGGTGGCGCCCGAGCGGCCTGCCTCGCCCGGTCGGCCCCACCCTGCCGCCGGCGGTCCTCCGGGGCGTCTCCACCGAGCTGAATGCGCGCATTCAGAGCCAGGCGAGGGCGCTCGACGGCCCGCCCGTCATCCTCGCCCGCGAGGAGGCCGAGAAGGCCGACAGGGCGCTCGACCAGATCCACCGGCGGGCCTGGGATCTCTGGAAGCGGAAGGTGACGGCGGCGCCCTGAGCGCCCCGCGCCGGTGGGGTCACCGGTTCGGCGGCACGACGATGCGGCGAGCCGGCTCGCCGGGATCGCCCGACCCCGCCTGCGCCGGTCCGGTGCGGGCTGGAACGAAAGCGACGGCCGGCTCTTGGTTGTGCCGCACGTCGTCCGGCGAACCGGTCGCCGCGTCGTCGGACGATGCTGCAGGGAGGGACACGGACATGCAGGCAGATCGTCGCGATTTCCTGATGGGCGCGGCCGGGCTGGCGGCCGCCGGCGCCGGGGCGGCCGCGGGGCTGCGGACCGGGGCGGCGGCCGCGGCAGCCTCCTTCGAGATGCCGCGGGGCATGACGCTGCTCAACATGCAGCGCCAGGGGGGCTACGGCCTCGGCGTCAAGACGGAGCGGGGCATCCTCGACGTGACCGCGGCCGCGGCGAGCCTCGGCCTGCCCGCGCCCGCCGACATGGACGACCTCCTGCAGAACGGGAAGGGCGGGCTGCTCCGGGCGGTGGCGGACGGGGCGGCGCGCGGGCCGGACACCCTCTACCTGCGCGAGGAGGCCGTGCGGTTCGCTCCCCTCGTCACGAGGCCCGAGAAGATCATCATGATGGGCTTCAACTACCGGCACCACGCGGCCGAGACCGGAACCCCCATCCCCAAGGACCCTCCGCTCTTCAACAAGTACAACAACGCGCTCAACCACCATGGCGGCACCATCAAGCTGCCGACCGCGGTCGCGCGCGAGTTCGACTACGAGGTCGAGCTGGTGATCGTGTTCGGGCGGGAATGCTCCAACGTGTCGGAGGCGGAGGCCCTGGACTGCGTGGCGGGCTACGCCACCGGCAACGACTTCAGCGCCCGCGACCTGCAGACCCTGACGTCGCAATTCATGATCGGCAAGACGGCGGACGGTTTCGCGCCGCTCGGCCCCTACCTCGTCACCAGCGACCTCGTGAAGGACCCCAACAATCTGCGGCTGGAGACGCGGGTCAACGGCGTCCAGCGGCAGGACTGGAACACCAACGACATGATCTTCAACTGCCGCCAGCTGATCAGCTTCGCCTCCAAGATGATGACGATCAAGCCGGGCGACATCTTCTACACGGGAACGCCGCACGGCGTGATTTTCGGGGAGAAGAAGCCGCGCGCCGAGCGGCAATGGCTGAAGCCCGGGGACGAGGTCGCCTGCAGCCTGGAGGGCCTGGGCGAGCTGCGCTTCCGCCTCACCTGACGGCGTCGCGGATGCGCCGCCTGAGCCTGATCGCCGCCCTGGCGGCCGCCCTCGCCGGGCCGGCGCGGGCGCAGACGGCGCCGGAGCTGGCGCCGGGCGCGCCGGACCTGGCGCCGGGCGCGCCGGACCCGGCGCGCCAGGATCTCGCGCCGGGAGGCGTCCTGCGCGCGGCGATCAATTTCGGCAATCCTGTGCTCGCCCGGCGCGACCCGGCCACCGGGGCGCCGGAGGGCGTCTCGGTGGATCTCGCCCGCGAATTCGGGCGCCGCCTCGGCGTCCCGGTCGTGCTCGTCACCTACGAGGGGGCGGGCTTCGTCTCGGACGCGGCGACGCGGGACGCCTGGGACATCTGCTTCCTCGCGGTCGACCCGCAGCGCGCCCAGGCGATCGCCTTCACGGCCCCCTACCTGCTGATCGAGGGGACCTACCTGGTGCGTGCCGAGTCGTCCCTGCGCACGGTCGAGGATGCCGACCGGGACGGGGTGCGGATCGCGGTCGGGCGCGGCAGCGCCTACGACCTCCACCTCAGCCGAACGCTGCGCCGGGCACAGCTCGTGCGCGCCGCGACCTCGGCCGAGGCGCTCGCGCTCTTCGCCGCGCAGGAGCTCGACGCCGCCGCGGGGGTGGCGCAGCCGCTCAAGGCCTACGCGGCGGCGCATCCCGGGCTGCGCGTGATCCCGGGCCGTTTCATGGCGATCGCGCAGGCCGTGGGAATGCGGCCGGGCCGCGAGGCGGGGCTGCGCCGCCTGCGCGACCTCGTCGAGGCCGCCAAGGCGGAGGGCCTGGTCGCCGCGGCGCTCAGGGCCCACGGCCAGGACGCGACCGTGGCCGGGCCGGATCGGCCGCGGTGAGGACGGACCGGCGGCCGGGGCCCGGCCCCCGACGGCGCCGTCGCTCGCGGAACCTTGTCCTGGACCGCGCGCGATCGAGTTCTCAGGCATGACGAGACGATCCGCGGGAGGACGACGCATGCGTGCCGCCACTGACCTCCGGTCCGCCCTGCCGCGGCTCGCGCTCCTCGCGCTCCTCGCCGGTGCCGCGCCGGCCCGCGCGGCGCCGGAGGTCGCGATCGGGCCCGGCGATCTCGGCGGCGAGGTGACCGGGCCCGAGGGACCGGAGGCCGGCGTCTGGGTGATCGCCGAGACCGCCGACCTGCCGACGCGCTTCGCCAAGGTCGTGGTCACCGACGAGGCCGGCCGCTTCGTCATCCCCGACCTGCCCGCCGCCGGCTACCGGGTCTGGGTGCGCGGCTACGGCCTCGTCGATTCCGACAGGGCCGAGGCCCGCCCCGGCCAGGTCCTGCACCTCGCCGCCAGGCCGGCCCCGAGCGCCGCCGCGGCGGCCGAGTATTACCCGGGCGTCTACTGGTACTCCATGCTGCGCCTGCCGCCGGCCGACGCCTTCCCGGGATCGGACGACAATCCGGCCCATATCCCGGCCGGGATCCGCTCGCAGGCGGACTGGATCGACACGATCAAGAATTCCTGCCAGTCCTGCCACGCGCTGGGGTCTAAGACCGTGCGGTCGCCGAGCCCGGCGCTCGGCAGCTTCCGCACCTCGACGGAGCTGTGGGCGCGGCGCCTGCAATCGGGCCAAGCCATGGCCAACATGGCGCTGACCCTGACCCGGCTCGGGCCGGACGCGGCCCTGCCGCTGTTCGCGGACTGGACCGACCGCATCGCCGCGGGCGAACTGCCCTTCGACGCGCCGCGGCGGCCGAGCGGGATCGAGCGCAACCTCGTCATCAGCCTCTGGGACTGGGGCCTGCCGCCGATGTACCTCCACGACGCGGTCTCGACCGACAAGCGCGACCCGCGCGTCAACGCGAACGGCCCCATCTACGGCTCGCCCGAGGAGAGTTCGGACCTCGTGCCGGTGCTTGATCCCGTGCGCCACGTGGCGCGCCTGATCCGCCACCCCGTCCGCGACCCGGCGACGCCGAGCAGCCGCGACCTTCCGGCCGGCCCCTCGGTGTTCTGGGGCGACGCGCCGATCTGGGACGGGCATGCCAGCATCCACAACCCGATGATGGATGGGCGCGGACGGGTGTGGTTCACCGCCCGAATCCGCCCCGCCGCCAACCCCGCCCCGTGCCGGACCTCCCACCCCTCCGCCTCCGTCGCGCCCCTGTCGGAATCGGCGCGCCAGCTCTCGGTTTACGACCCGAAGGCGGAGAGCTGGACGCTGATCGACACCTGCTTCACCACCCACCACCTCGTCTTCGGCTACGACCACGACGAGACCCTCTGGCTCAGCGCCGGGCAGCCGGCGAGCGGGGTCGTCGGCTGGCTCAACACCCGGGCCTTCGCGGCGAGCGGCGACGAGGCGGGCTCGCAGGGCTGGACGCCGATCGTCGCCAACCTGACCGGGAGCGGGCAGCGCGCGCCCTCCGTCGGGCCCGACCAGCCGGCCGAGCCCGGCAAGGACAAGTGGGTGCGGGCGGCCTTCTACGGCGTGGCGCCGAGCCCGCAGGGGGACGTGATCTGGGGCCAGGCGATGGGGCCGGGCTTCTCGCGCATGGATCAGCCGAGCCTGCTCATCCGCCTCGTGCCCGGGGCGGATCCGAGCCGCACCGCGACGGCCGAGCTGTTCCAGCCGCCGGAGGGCAGCTTCGGGGCGCGCGGCGTGGACGTGGATTCGCAGGGCGTCGCTTGGACGGTGCTGGCGAGCGGGCACCTCGCGCGCTTCGACCGCCGCCGCTGCACCGGGCGCCTCGACGGGCCCGAGGCGGCGACCGGCCGGCACTGCCCCGAGGGCTGGACGCTCTACCGCTTCCCGGGGCCGCAATTCCGCGGCGCCGATCCCGCCGGGAGCGCCGAGCACGCCTACTACGTCTGGGTCGACGTGCACGACACGCTCGGGCTCGGGCGCGACGTGCCGGTCGCCATGGCCAATGGCGGGGAGGCGCTGCTCGCCCTCGTCGGGGAACGGTTCGTGACCCTGCGGGTGCCCTACCCGATGGGGTTCTTCAGCAAGAACGTGGACGGGCGCATCGACGACCCCGCGGCCGGGTGGAAGGGCCGCGGGCTGTGGACGACCTCGGGCACGCGGGCGAATTTCCACGGCGAGGGCGGCAAGGGCGCCCTCGCCAAGGTGGTCAAGCTGCAGATGCGGCCCGATCCGCTGGCGCGCTGAGGCGCCGGTCCCCGGTCGGACCCGCCGCGATGCCCCGCCGCTTCCTCGATCAGCGCCTGCGGCTGTCGCAGCTGCGGATGATCGACGCCCTCGACCTGCACCGCAGCCTCCTCAAGGCCGCGACGGTGCTCGGCGCCACGCAGCCGGCCCTGTCCAACAGCCTGCACGAGGTCGAGGAGACCGTGCAGGCGCGGCTCTTCGACCGGCACGCCCGCGGCGTGCGCCCCACCGAGGCCGACCTCGTCGTTCTCGCGGCGGGCGCGAGGGCGGTGCTCGCGATCCTCACCTCCCCCGCGGCCCCGGAGGCCAAGAGGCGCTCCGGGCCCGACGGGGCGTGAGCGCCGGGGCGGCGGGGCCCCCGCGCCGGCCGGGCTCACGCCGCCGGCAGGGCAGACTTGGGCAGGGCAGACTTGGGCATCAGCATGTGCACGCCCTTGTTGCCGTCCACGGTCTGGGTGATGCGCAGGTTCCCGGCGAGCGAGCAGAGCATGTAGGCTTGGTTGCGGCTGAGCGAGGTGCGCGCGCAGACGTGCTTGACCATCTCGCGCACCGCCTGCCGCATCGCCTCGTCCAGGCTCTCGTGCAGGCCGATCGCCATCAGGTCGGTCGGCGTCTCGGCGAAGGGCCAGGCGTGGTCGAGGTCCTTGCGCAGGGTGAGCCGGAAGGTCCCGGTGAGGCCGGTCTCCAGCGCGGTGACGCAGACCTCGCCGTCGCCCTGCACCCCGTGCCCGTCGCCCGCGTAGAACCCCGCCCCCTCGTTGAAGACCGGCAGGTAGAGACGGGTGCCGACCTTCAGCTCCTTGTTGTCCATGTTGCCGCCGAAGGCCCGCGGCACCGGCGAGCCGACCCGGCCCCAGGCCCGCGGCGGGGCCGTCGCCAGGATGCCGAAGAAGGGGTCGAGCGGCAGGTCGGTGCCCCAGGGCAGGGTGCAGACGCCGCGCGCGACGTCGATGTCGGGGTGGATCGTCTCGTACTCGGTGAACTCGTCGGGCAGGGTGCCGAGCAGCGGCAGGATGGCGACGAAGCCCCAATCCTGGCGGAACGCGATGTCGAGGATGTCGACCTGCAGCACGTCCCCCGGCAGG
Organism: Methylobacterium sp. CB376; assembly: GCF_029714205.1. Taxonomy (NCBI): domain Bacteria; kingdom Pseudomonadati; phylum Pseudomonadota; class Alphaproteobacteria; order Hyphomicrobiales; family Methylobacteriaceae; genus Methylobacterium; species Methylobacterium sp. CB376. Next base: position 1,856,940 of record NZ_CP121648.1, read on the forward strand.
GCGCCGCGCACGTGGACCGGCCCGGTGACGAAGTGCGGTCCGTAGCCCGGCGCGTGGGCGTCGAGCGCCGCGAGGTAGTCGGCCGGCACCCGGGCGGGATCGGGATGGAGCGATTCGCGCCCCCCGGCCGGGAACGAGGACAGGGTGACCGTGTCGCCGGACTCCACCGTCAGGACGGGCGGCCTTCGGGCGTCGAAATAGCCCAGCACCATGTTCTCGGGAGTCGCCGGGATCTCGTGGTGGGTCGGCATCCGGTTCTCCTTGTTCAGACCGCGATGTGACGGGAGAGTGCGGCGCGGCTCAAGGCCGCCCGGTCGCCCTGCGCGACGACGCTGCCGCGGGAGAGGACCACGCGGGAGAGGACCACGAAGGCGTCGGCGAGGCGGATCGCGAAATCGAGGTGCTGCTCGACCAAAGGCACGCTGATCCGGCCCTTGAGCCCGATCACCTCCTCGATCACCGCGACGATGGAGGGCTGGATGCCCTCGGTCGGCTCGTCGAGCAGGAGGAGGCGCGGGCGCGTGGCGAGCGCCCGGGCGAGGGCGAGCTGATGCTGCCCGCCCGAGAGAGTGCCGCCGCGCCGGTGCCGGATCTCCCGCAGGGCCGGGAACAGGGCCACCACCCGTGTGCCGAGGAGGATGCCGGCGAGCCCGAGCCCCGTCGCGGGCGCCGCCATCGGCCAGCCGAACAGCAGCGAGAAGCCGGTCATGCCGTTGTTGCCGCCGAAACCGCCCACCGCGTGGGCGGCGCAGGATTCTTGCGCGAAAATTCTCATCCGCCCCGGGGGAGGTCCGCTTCTTGCTGCCTCAGCGGCGCACGGGGAGGTCCCGCATGCGATGCTCACGGCACACGGACGAGGAGATCGTGTTCCTCCTGCGGGAGGCGGAGAACGGGGTTCCGGTCCGGGCGATCTGCGCCTCGGCCCACGTCTCGCTCGCCACCTTCTACCGCTGGAAGCGCCGCTTCGGCGGCCTGCCGCTTCCGGTGGCGGCCCGTCTGCGCCGGGCGGAGCAGGAGAAGGCCGCCCTGCGGGCCGAGGTGCGGCGCCTGCGGCGCGCCGCGGCGCTGCCGCCGCAGGGCCGGGCGCCCGGCCCCGCGCCCGCTCCTTCCCATCGCGAGAGCGGCGCCCTGGTCGGACGCTTCGCCTCCGTGCGCGTCCTCCACCGCGGCGGGCGCGCGACGCGTCGGCGGGAGACCCGGGCGGGAGACCCGGGCTCCCCCTCCGCGCTACTCGGCGGCCTCGATCCGGGGCCGCTCCTTGTCCCGCCGCTCGCGCTTGACGAGGTCGGCGGTCAGGAACGCCACCTCCAGCGCCTGCTCGGCGTTGAGGCGCGGGTCGCAATAGGTGTGGTAGCGGTCCCGCAGGTCGTCCGCCGTGAGCGCGCGCGCGCCGCCCGTGCACTCGGTGACGTTCTTGCCGGTCATCTCCAGGTGGATGCCGCCCGCGTAGGTGCCCTCCGCCCGGTGGACGTCGAAGAAGCCCTGGATCTCCTTCATCACCCGCTCGAAGGGCCGGGTCTTGAAGCCGCTCGCCGTGACCGTGTTGCCGTGCATGGGGTCGCACGACCACACCACCTTGCGGCCCTCGCGCTCGACCGCCCGGATCAGCCCCGGCAGGTGGTCGCCCACCTTGTCGGCGCCGAAGCGGCAGATCAGCGTCAGGCGGCCCGGCTCGTTCTCGGGATTGAGCAGGCCGATCAGCCGGATCAGGTCGTCGGGCTTCAGGGACGGGCCGCATTTGAGCCCGACCGGGTTCTTGATGCCCCGGGCGTACTCGATGTGGGCGTGGTCCGCCTGCCGCGTCCGGTCCCCGATCCAGAGCATGTGCCCGGACGTGGCGTACCAATCCCCGCTCGTCGAATCGACCCGGGTCAGGGCCTGCTCGTAGCCGAGCAGCAGCGCCTCGTGGCTCGTGTAGAAGTCGGTCTGGCGCACCTCCTGGTGCGTCTCCGGGTTGATGCCGATCGCCCGCATGAAGTCGAGGGTCTCGGTCATGCGCTGGGCGAGGTCCTCGTAGGCCGAGGATTGCGGCGAGTCCTTCACGAAGCCCAGCATCCAGCGATGGGCGTTCTCCAGGTTGGCGTAGCCGCCGGTCGCGAAGGCGCGCAGCAGGTTCAGCGTCGCCGCCGATTGCCGGTAGGCCTCGACCTGCCGCCGCGGATCCGGGATCCGGTCCTCGGCGGTGAAGCCGATGCCGTTGACGATGTCGCCGCGGTAGCTCGGCAGGGCGACGCCGTCCTGCGTCTCGGTCGGCGAGGAGCGCGGCTTGGCGAACTGGCCGGCGATGCGCCCGACCTTCACCACCGGCGAGCCGCCCGCGAAGGTGAGCACCAGCGCCATCTGCAGGAAGACGCGGAAGAAGTCGCGGATGTTGTCGGCCGAATGCTCGTCGAAGCTCTCGGCGCAGTCGCCGCCCTGGAGCAGGAAGGCCTCGCCCGCCGCCACCGTGGCGAGGCTGCGCTTCAGCTTGCGCGCCTCACCTGCAAAAACCAGCGGCGGAAAGCTCGCGAGCTGACGTTCGACCGCCTCCAGCGCCACCGCATCGGGATAGTCGGGCACCTGCTGGATCGGCAGCCGCCGCCAGCTCGAGGGGGTCCAGCGCTCGCTCATTGGTCTCTCCTGCACACCTCTCCTGAAGGGTCACGGGTGGGCCCCGGGGATGGAGCCGCGCTTATAGGGCGGTTGCGGTCAAGAAGCGAGGGTGCTGCGCGGGCCCCGCCGTCCGGTTGCAGCGCCGACCGGCGCCGCTCCCCGGCGCCCCAGGGGCAGGCGGCGCCGGACGCAGCGGCAGGGGCGGGGACGGGCCGCGCCGCCGATGCAGAGCCGGCGCCCGGCGAGGCATCCGGCCCGGCGCGCGGGGCGCCATCATTCCGCAGCAAGGCCCTCGGAACGCTCGCGGAAGCCCGATCCTGCCTCGCCGGCGCGCGGCGATCGTCCGGCAACGCTTCGGATTGCATCAAATGCGATTGCCCCGAAAACAATAACCTGTGCACGTTACAGAGAGGGGCTGTAGAGATAACAACCGAAAATTGTGCGAGTGCTGTAAACGGAATGTTCACACATTGTTCATCTTGCAACGCGGCCGCGAAGCAGCAAGCATCGCCGATGTAAACGATGATTTGAGCTGCTGGCCGAGGGCGACATGCGATTGCGCATCGGAGAGAGGCTGCATTTGACTTTGTCCGGTGCAGGCGACCGCGCGATCGTGAGCCTCAATACTTTTGCGCTGACGCAGCCTGCACTGACCGAATTTCCGAGCAGCGAGGACGGCTTCACCTTCGACGCGACGCGCTGGCTGCATCCGGGCCGCAACATCCTCTCGGTCGTGCTGCTGGGCCCGGCCGGCGCGGTCCCCTTCCGCCTCCTGGTCGAGCCGAGCGGGACGGCGTCCTGGATCCTGGACGAGGCGGATTTCCTCCCGCTGGCGGCGCCCTGGCGATTGTGGACCTGCGCCATCGAGGTGGGCGAGGCGCAGGAGGCCGCCTCCCTCGGCGGGGCGGGCGGCTTCCTCCCCGGCTTCCTGCGCCGCGGCGACGCGCGCCGGGCGAGCGCCTGAGCCGGCGCGCCCGTCACGGCTCCGCGGCGACGACCGGCTCGGCGGGGCGCCGGATCGCGTCGGCCCGGCGCGCGGCGGGGCCCGCTCGCCGCGCCCGCGCAGGAGGTTGAGCGGCACGGCGAGCGCCACGGTGCCGAGCACCCACCAGGCCGGCCGCACGTCGTAGGAGAAGTCGAGATTCGCCGCGAGCACCGCGCCGGCCGGCACCCCGGTGGCGAGCGCGTACCACGCGGTCTCGAGCGCCGCGGTGGCGAGTCCGGACGCGGCGGCCAGCCCCGCCAGGGTGAGCGGGGTGGTGGCGATGCGGCGGTGCTGCATCAGCCGCCAGCCCATCAGGGCGAGAAAGAGCCCGCTCCAGAAGACCGGCTTCGAGACGTCGATCTTCGACTGCAGGAAGTAGTGGAACAGGCCGAGCGCGGCGATCCCGTAGACGAGGCGGTGCAGCCGGGTCCAGGTCCGCCCGAGGCGGCGGATCATGGCGTCCGTCGAGGTGGCACCGAGCAGGACGAGCCCGAGGAGCGCCGAAAAGCCGATGGCGAGGTAGATGCGCGTCACGATCTCGGCCGCGACCCGCGCGAGGTCGAACTTCAGGTCGGCCGCGTAGAGGAGGAGGTGAATCACCGCGTAGGCGAGGGCCGCGAGGCCGAGCATCCTCCGCACCAGGATCAGCCTCGGCCAGTCCGCCACGCGGCGCAGCGGCGTCACGGCGAGCGAGGCGACCAGCCAGTAGATCGTCCAGTCGCCCATCGCGTGCAGGAAGGCGGTGAGGGGCTTGGCGCCGAGCCGGTCGAGGCCGTAGGCCGCCGCGTAGGCGAGCCCGGGGCCGAGCGTCGCCAGGAACGTCGCGAGCTTGAGCCGGGACAGGCGGCCGGTGCGGTCGAGCCAGGGAAGAGCGAGCATGCGGGACCGGAGGAAGGGGAGGGACGCGTGACGGGGTGGACTTCGTGCCAGATGGGGACTCGGTTACGCTCCTGCCGCGCGGGCGATCACACGATGGCGTGAGGCCCGAAGCGGCCCGGTCCGCCGCGGATCCCGAGCGAGGAGACCCCGTTGCGCCTGTTCCACCCCGGCCTCGCCGCGATCCTGCTCGCGCTCGCCGCCTCCGGTCCGGCCCGCGCCGCCTGCACGCCGCCGACGCCGCCCGCGGCGAGCGAGAAGCCGCAGAAGCCGGCCCTGCCGGAGAAGCCCGCCTGCCTGTCCGTCAAGGCGGGCTGCCCCGGCTTCGAGGCCTACGCGTTCAACGATGCGGTGAAGGCCTACAACGCCAAATTGCCCGCCTACCGGGCGAGCGCCGAGGCCTACGCGGGCAAGCTCAGGGCCTACCTGGATGCCAGCGCCGCCTACGCCGCGTGCGAGATGAAGTCCCTGCAATAGGGCCTCCGTGCTAGGCTGGAGCCATGGACCCGCAGCGCACACGCCGCATGACGGTCGACGAGTTCCTGGCCTGGAGCGAGACGGCGCCCGGCCGGCACGAACTCGTCGGCGGCGAGGTCGTCGCCATGGCGCCCGAGCGGGTGCAGCACGCGCGCCTCAAATTCGCGGTCCAGAAGGCGCTCGATGCCGGCTTGGCCGGACATCCCTGCGAGATGCTGCCGGACGGGATGACGGTGCGGATCGACGAGCACACGGCCTACGAGCCGGACGCGCTCGTCACCTGCGAGGGCCCCCTGGACCCGCACGCCGTCGAGGTGCGCGCGCCCGTCATCGTCGTGGAGGTGCTCTCCCCGGGGACGCGGCGCTTCGACGAGCGGGGCAAACTCGTGGAATATTTCCGCCTGCCGAGCCTGCACCATTACCTGCTGGTCGATCCTGATCGTCGGCGGGTCATCCACCACCGACGGGCCGCCGAGGCGATCGAGACCCGCATCGTGGCGACGGGTCTGCTTCACCTCGATCCTCCGGGCGTCGATCTCCCGCTCGACGTGCTCTTCGCGCGATCCTGACGACGCCATGGACCCGAACCCGAAGCCTCGCATGACGGTCGACGAGTTCCCGGCCCCCGTCATCGTGGTCGAGATCCCCTCTCCCGGGACGCGGCGCGTCGACCTCTCGGAAGCTCGTCGGCGACTTCGCGCTGCCGAGCGTCGCGCATGACCTCGTCGTCGACACCCGGCGCGGCCTTAGTGCTGCATCGCCGGCGGGGCGAGTCCGTGATCGAGACCCGCATCTGCCCGCGCGGGACCCTGCGCCTCGACCCGCCCGGCCTGACGCTCGCGGTGGCGGATCTCCTCGCCGCGCGCTGAGGACCCCGCACCTTGACCCTGCCGGCCGCGGATGCGAGAGGCCGGGCCAGGATCCCTCCCGCCGGGTTGCCGCATGACCGCTCCGCTCGACCTGCTCGTCCTCGGCAACGCCATCGTGGACATCATCGCCCGGACCGACGAGGCCTTCCTGGTGCGCGAATCCGTCCACAAGGGCGCGATGCAGCTCATCGACGAGGCACGGGCCGAGCACCTGTTCGGCGTCATGGGGCCGGCGACCATCGTGTCGGGCGGCTCGGGCGCCAACACGGCGGTCGGCGCCGCCCAGCTCGGCGCGCGCACCGGCTTCGTCGGCAAGGTGCGGGACGACGAGCTCGGCCGCCTGTTCCGGCACGACCTCACCGCCACCGGCGTGCGCTTCGACGTGGCGCCGACGAGCGAGGGCCCGGCCACGGCGCGCTGCTTCGTCCTGGTCACGCCGGACGGCGAGCGCACCATGAACACCTATCTGGGCGCCTGCCAGGGCCTCACCGCCGCGGACGTGGACGAGGCGACCGCCGGCAGCGCCCGCTTCGTCTACCTCGAAGGCTACCTGTGGGATCCGCCCGCCGCCAAGGACGCCTTCCGCAAGGCGGCGACCCTCGCCCACCAGGCCGGCAACAGGGTCGCGCTCACCCTGTCGGACGCGTTCTGCGTCGACCGCTACCGCGACGAGTTCCTCGGCCTGATCCGGGACGGCAGCCTCGACATCCTCTTCGCCAACATCCACGAGCTGAAGAGCCTCTACCAGACCGCCGATGCCGAGGCGGCCCTCTCGGCCCTGCGCGAGGAGGCGGGGCTCCTCGGCGTCGTCACCCGCTCCTCCGAGGGGGCGCTGGTCGTCACCCGCGGCGAGACCCGGGCGGTGCCGGCCTCGCCGATCCGCGATCTCGTCGACACGACCGGGGCGGGCGACCTCTTCGCGGCGGGCTTCCTCGCCGGCCTCGCCCGCGACCTCGACCACGTGGATTGCGCGCGCCTCGGGGCGATCGCGGCCGCCGAGGTGATCCAGCACATCGGCGCGCGGCCCCAGACCGACCTCAGGGCCCTCGCCGCCCAGGAAGGCCTCTGAGCCGGGATGGTCGAGAACCGCCGTTTCGGCACGCTCGTCCCGCACCTCGTGCTGTGGATCGGGGTCGCCATCGTGGCCTTCCCGGTCTACCTCGCCTTCGTCGCCTCGACGCATGACGGCGCCACCGTGGCGAACGGCCAGATGCCCCTCTGGCCGGGCCTCCACGCGGCCGAGAACTACCGCAGGGCGCTGACGGAATCGGGGCTCGCGGGCGCGCCGGTCGCGACCATGCTCCTCAACAGCCTGATCACCGCGCTGGCCATCGCGGCGGGCAAGATCGTGATCTCGCTGCTCTCGGCCTACGGGCTGATCTACTTTCGCTTCCCGCTCCGGCAGACCGCCTTCTGGCTGATCTTCGTCACCCTGATGCTGCCCGTCGAGGTGCGGATCTACCCGACCTACAAGGTCGCGGCGGATCTCCACCTGCTCGACAGCTACGCGGGTCTGGCCCTGCCGCTGATCGCCTCGGCCACCGCGACCCTGCTCTACCGGCAGTTCTTCCTGACCGTGCCGAACGAGCTGGTGGAGGCCTCGCGCATCGACGGGGCGGGGCCGGTGCGGTTCTTCATCGACACGCTGCTGCCGCTCTCGCGCACCACCACGGCGGCGCTCTTCGTGATCCTCTTCATCTACGGCTGGAACCAGTACCTCTGGCCCATCCTGGTCACGACCCGCGACGACATGCAGACGGTGGTGATCGGCCTGCGCAAGATGACCACGATCACCGACCAGCTCACCGAGTGGCAGGTCGTGATGGCCACCGCGATGCTCGCCATGCTGCCCCCGGTGGCGGTGGTGGTCGGCATGCAGCGGCTGTTCGTGCGCGGGCTCGTCGAGACCGAGAAGTAGCCCTGCGAGCAACGGATCCCGGAATGGCGCGCCTCGTCCTCGATCAGGTGGGGAAGACCTACACGGGAGGCGTCGCGGCGGTGCGCGGCGTCTCGCTGGAGGTGCCGGCCGGGGCCTTCTGCGTCCTCGTCGGCCCCTCGGGCTGCGGCAAGTCCACGGTGCTGCGGATGATCGCCGGCCTGGAGACGGTGACGGCGGGCACCATCGCGATCGGCGAGCGGGTGGTCAACGAAGTCGAGCCGGCCGCCCGCGACATCGCCATGGTGTTCCAGAACTACGCGCTCTATCCGCACATGCGGGTCTCGGACAATCTCGCCTACGGCCTGCGCAACCGCGGCACGCCCAAGGCCGAGATCGCCGCGCGGGTGGGGGAGGCGGCGCGGCTGCTCGGCCTCGACGCGCTCCTCGACCGCTACCCGCGCCAGCTCTCGGGCGGCCAGCGCCAGCGCGTGGCGATGGGGCGGGCGATCGTGCGCAAGCCCCGGATCTTCCTGTTCGACGAGCCGCTCTCGAACCTCGACGCCAAGCTCCGGGTGCAGATGCGGGTGGAGATCCGCCGCCTGCAGCGCCAGCTCGGGGTGACGACGGTCTACGTCACCCACGACCAGGTCGAGGCCATGACCATGGCCGACCGGCTGGTGGTGATGAACGGGGGCCTGATCGAGCAGGTCGGCACCCCGATCGAGATCTATCGCCGGCCCGCGACGCGCTACGTCGCGACCTTCATGGGCTCGCCCCCGATGAACATCCTGGCCGCCGAGGCGGTGGGGGAGGGGGTCCGGATTGCCGGCCGGGTGTTTCCCGTGAGCCTGCCGGATCTCCCGGCCGGCCGCCCGGTCGAGGTCGGGCTGCGGCCCGAAGCCTTCCGGATCGCCCCCGAGGGCCTGCCCTTCCGGGTCGCCTTCGCGGAGGAGCTCGGGGCGACGCGCCTGCTCCACGGCACCCTCGGGGAGGGCGAGGTGGTGGTGCAGGTGCCGGCCGGGCCGGAGCCCGCGGAGGGCGCGACCGTCCTCCTCGCCTTCGATCCGGCGGAGATCCACGTCTTCGACCGCGAGACCGGGCGGCGGATCGGCGGGGGCGCCTGACCGGGGAGGATCGACGGATCCGCCGCCGCGCGTGACCGGGCGTTGCGCATGATCGCCTCTCCGGCGGCCGGCAAGGCGTCGGCGCGCATGCCGGTCAAGGACGCGATGGCCGTCCTGGCCAAGACGCGGCGGGTTGCGGCCGATCCGGCCGGGCATCATGGTTGGGCCAAGCGCTGTTGGGCCAAGCGCTGTTGGGCCAAGCGCTCTTGAGCCGCTCTTGAGCCGAGCGTTTGGCCGGAGCCGCGGGAAACCAGATCCGGGCTGAGCGCGGTCCAGTTGCGCGGCCCGCCCGATGCCCTCGGCAGACCTGCTCCCTGCGGGTCCGCTGAGGGTCTTGGCCTCGCATCACCTCTTGCGCCGAACCGGTGACCGTTTCGGCGAATGATGCGTGGAGCAGCGCCCGATCACGGTGCCATCGGGCGCTGCTCCAGCTCCTCGAGCGTGCCGCATGTCCTGCGCCGAACCGGCATCCCCTTCGGCGGGAAATGCGCTAGAAGGCCGGCTCGTCCCGGCCGCCACGAGGCCGCGTGAGGCCCCCTCCAAGGAGGTTCCGTGCACAAGCCGCTCGCGGGAATCAGGGTGCTCGAACTCGCCCGCATCCTCGCCGGGCCCTGGATCGGCCAGCTCCTGGCGGATCTCGGGGCCGACGTCGTCAAGGTCGAACGGCCGGGGGTCGGGGACGACACCCGCGCCTGGGGCCCGCCCTTTGTGGAGGCGGCGGAGGGCGGCACCCTCTCGGCCTCCTACTTCCACTCGACGAATCGCGGCAAGCGCTCGGTCGCGGCGGATTTCGAGACCGAGGAGGGCCGCGCCGTGGTGCGCCGGCTCGCCGCCCACGCCGACGTGATGATCGAGAACTTCAAGGTCGGCGGCCTCAGGAAGTACGGGCTCGACCACGAGAGCCTGCGGGCGCTCAACCCGCGCCTCATCACCTGCTCGGTGACCGGCTTCGGCCAGGACGGACCCTACGCGCCGCGCGCCGGCTACGACTTCATGATCCAGGGCCTCGGCGGGATCATGTCGCTCACCGGCGAGCCCGCGGGCGAGCCGGTGAAGACCGCGGTCGCCTTCGCGGACGTGTTCACGGGCGTCTACGGGGCGACGGCGATCCTCGCCGCCCTCCAGGGCCGCCACGCCACCGGCGAGGGCTGCCACGTCGACATGGCGCTGCTCGACACCCAGGTCTCGGTGCTCGGCAACCAGGCGCTGGTCTACCTCGTCTCGGGCCAGCTGCCGCCGCGGATGGGCAACGAGCACACTAGCATCGTGCCCTACCAGGTCTTCCCGGCCGCCGACGGCCACGTCATCGTGGCCTGCGGCAATGACGGGCAATTCGCCAAGCTCTGCGGCGTGCTCGGCACCGCGTGGCACCGGGACCCCGCCTACGCCACCAACCCGGCGCGGGTGACGAACCGGGCCGTGCTGATCCCGCTGATCGCCGCCGAGACCAGCCGCCACCCGAAGGCGGAGCTGCTGGCGCGGCTCACCGCTGTCAACGTGCCGGTCGGGCCGATCAACGACCTCGCGGAGGTCTTCGCCGACCCCCAGGTGCGGCACCGGGGCCTGCGGGTCGACCTGCCCGAGCCGCGCGCCAAGGGCGGCCACGTGCCGAGCGTGCGCTCGCCGATCGTGATCGACGGCGTGCCCATGGTGGCGGACGCCGCCTCGCCGCAGGTGGGGGATCACACGCGGAGCGTCCTCGACGACCCGGCCTGGGGCGGGTGACCCTTCCGGTGGGCCGCCGCCCGTGCGATCCGGCGGGATCGGGACAGGAGAGCCACGCGATGCCTGACAGCGCCACGCCCCGCTCCGGCGGCCGGATCCTCGTCGATCAGCTCCTCGTGCACGGGGTGCGGGACGCCTTCTGCGTGCCGGGCGAGAGCTACCTCGCGGTGCTCGACGCGCTCCACGACGCCGCGATCCGCCTCACCGTCTGCCGCCAGGAGGGCTCCGCCGCCATGATGGCCGAGGCGGCCGGCAAGCTCACGGGCGAGCCCGGCATCTGCTTCGTCACCCGGGGCCCCGGCGCCATGAACGCGGCGCCCGGCCTGCACGTGGCGCGCCAGGATTCGACGCCGCTGATCCTGTTCGTCGGCCAGGTCGAGCGCGGCGCGCGCGAGCGCGAGGCCTTCCAGGAGATCGATTACCGGGCGGTGTTCGGCACGGTGGCCAAGTGGGTGACCGAGGTCGAGGACCCGGCCCGCCTGCCGGAACTGATCTCCCGCGCCTTCCACGTCGCCACGGCGGGCCGGCCCGGCCCGGTCGTGGTGGCCCTGCCGGAGGACGTGCTCACCGCCACCGCCGCGGTGGCGGACGCGCCGCCCTACGCGCCGACCGAGACCCATCCGGCGCTGGCCCAGATGGTGGCGCTGCAGCGGCTCCTCGGCGAGGCCGAGCGGCCCCTCGCGCTCCTCGGCGGCAGCCGCTGGAGCGAGGCGGCCGTGCGGCGCCTCGCGCGCTTCGCCGGCCTGTTCCGCCTGCCCGTCGCCTGCTCGTTCCGCCGCCAGGGGCTGTTCCCGGCCGACCACCCGAGCTACGCGGGCGATCTCGGGCTCGGCGCGAATCCGCGGCTCCTCGCCCGCATCCGGGAGGCCGACCTCCTGCTCCTGGTGGGCGGGCGCCTCGGCGAGATCCCCTCGCAGGGCTACAGCCTGCTCGACATTCCCGGGCCGCGCCAGCGCCTCGTCCACGTGCATCCGGATCCCGAGGAGCTCGGCCGGGTCTACCGGCCGCACCTCGCCGTCAACGCGACCCCCGCCGCCTTCGCGGCGGCGATCGAGACCGTGCAGCCGCCCGCCCGGCTGCCCTGGGCGGAGGGGACCGACGAGGCGCACGCGTCCTACCTCGCCTGGAGCGATCCCGCCCGCGTCGCCACCCCGGGCGAACTCCAGATGGGCGGCGTGATGGCGCATCTGCGCGAGGTGCTGCCCGCCGACGCGATCCTGTGCAACGGGGCCGGCAACTTCGCCACCTGGGTGCACCGCTTCTGGCCCTTCCGGGCCTTCGACGGGCAACTCGCCCCGACCTCCGGCTCGATGGGCTACGGCGTCCCGGCCGCGGTGGCGGCCAAGCGCCTGCGGCCGGAGCGCACCGTGGTGGCGGTGTCGGGCGACGGCGACTTCCTGATGAACGGGCAGGACTTCGCCACCGCCGTGCAGTACGGCCTGCCGATCCTGGTCATCCTGGTCGACAACGGCATGTACGGCACGATCCGGATGCACCAGGAGCGGGAATACCCGGGCCGCGTCTCGGGCACGAGCCTGCGCAACCCGGATTTCGCCGCCTACGCGACGGCCTTCGGCGGCTACGGCGAGCGGGTGACCCGGACCGAGGACTTCCCCGAAGCCCTCGCCCGCGCCCGCGCCTCGGGCCTGCCGGCGATCCTGCACTGCCCGATCGACCCCGAGGCGATCACCCCGACCACCACTCTCACGGCGCTGCGGGAGCGCGGGCGGGCGACCTGACGCTCCCGCGCATCGCGCGCCGGAGGGGCCGCCGGTCAGGCGGCGGAAGCGGTGCGGGAGCGAGGAGCCAGGCGGACGTGCGTCGGGCCGTTGCGCTCAGCGGCCGAGGCCGGCGCCCTCGGCCGCCCCGCCCGCGCCCGCGCCGACGAAGGGGTGGACCAATTGGCCGCCGAACCCGGACGGGAAGGACGGGTCGCCGTTGCCGTAGGCCTCGGGCAGCACCCCCTTGGGCATGTAGAAGGTCCCGAAGATCAGGTCGATGAACGGGAAGCTCGCCGCGAAGTTCATGTTCCCGCCCTGGTCGGGGCCGGTATGGTGCCAGCGGTGGAAGACCGGGCTGACCAGCAGGTAGCGCAGCGGGCCGAAGGTCCAGTCGAGGTTGGCGTGGGCGAGGGCGGCGAGCGCGACGCTGAAGGGCACCAGCGCGATCACCACGTCCGGCGAGATCCCGAGCAGGAGCGGCACCGCGTCCGACAGCGCGCCGTGGAAGACCGCGTCGACCGGATGGAACCGGGCCGCCGACACCCACTCCACCTGCTCCGAGGAATGGTGGACCGCGTGGAACCGCCACAACCGCATCGTGTGGAACAGGCGATGGGTCGCGTACATCACGAGGTCGGACAGGATCAGGTAGAGCGGCACCTGCGCCCAGAACGGCAGGCCCGCGAGGGGGCCCTTGCCCTCCCCGAACTGCGCCGGCAGCCCGGCCGAGGCGCAGGCGGCGTTCATGACCACGATGCCGATGACCAGGAGCCAGACCCGGGCGTAGCCCGAGACGACCGGGATCGCGAACCAGTAGCAGACATCCGTGAGGACGTCGGGCTTGCGCCACCACGGCTGGCCCGGATTGCAGGGCCGGGCCACGAGGCTGACGGCCGTGAACACGGCGCCCAGGATCGTGAGCAGCAGCCACACCCCCGCGGTGCTCTCGGCGAGACCGTGGACGGCGGCCCAGAGGGCGGGCGGGAGCGGGAGGTCGGGCATGGTCACAATCCCTGGCCGGAAGCCATCAGCGGCCGGATCTGCGCGAGCGCGGCCTCGACCTGGATCGCCAGGAGCCGGCGCCCCCGCTCGGCGGTGGCGCGGCGCGGGTCGCCGCTGCTCCCGTCGCCGGCGAGGCCGAGCCGCACCAGGAGCGAGGGGGCGGCGCGGGTGAGATCGACCCGCTCCGGGGCCGTCACCAGCATCAGGGCGTGGTCGGCGAGCCCGGCGTGGAAGCCGATCGTGGCCGGCGTCTCGCCCTGGGACTCGAGCCAAACCTGCTGCGCGCGGTTCCCCTCGACGTAGTAGGCGTCGACACTCACCACGCGCACGCCCTGCGGCGCCCAGGCGCGGTCGAGGCGCGCCGCCACCTCCTGCTGCACCTTCAGGCTGCCGCCGTGGTCGCACAGGAACAGGATGAGGCGGAAGCCGTGCGCCTTGAGGCTGCGGGCGATACCCTCCAGCGTCCCGGCGAAGGCCTCCTCGGAGACGCCGAGCGTGCCGGGGAACAGGAGGTTGTCGGAGGGCGGATCGAAGCGGCCCTGGGGCACGTAGGAGATCACCGGGGCGACCAGGGTATGGCCGAGCGCCTCCGCGATCCGGCGCGCCGTGAAGGCCACGATACTGTCGTGCTTGTCGATCGGCAAGAACGGGCCGTTCTGCTCCAGCCCGCCGCTCGGCACCAGCACGGTCGTGAAGCCCTGCTCGCGCGCCTGCTGCACCTCGACCCAGGTCATGTCGGCGATCGCGATGCGCGCGACGAGCGGGGCCGGGAGCGACGCCCGCATGGTCAGGATGCCGACCGCCAGCACCGTGCCGACGGCGAGCAGGAGGCGCCTGGAGCGCCGGCACGGACTCAGGATCGGCATGGGGCGCGTGGAACGACCAGTGAAGCGGCACGATTCACCAGTCACCTAGCGCGTGACGATTAACCGAATCTTATATGCATGCGGGATGTGCCGCGCGTGCCGCCTTGCTCCGGTAAGAACAACGGGTCGCGCGCCGGCAGGCGCCTGGGCGTGGGTCGAAGACCCGCATCGGCGCCCACCGGGCAGGATCCTCCGCCTCGCGGGCGAGGCGGCGCCGGTCCCTGCCGCGGCCTCCTCTTGCTCCGCGTGCGCGGGCGTGCTTTTGCACGTCTGGCAATGGCCCGGCCGCACCCGTCATCGGGCTGAAACAGAACCGCCCCATCTGTGCCCACGGCACAGCAGGAGACGAGGCGCCATGGCCCTGAACACGATCCTTCGCGCCGGACTCGCGGTCCTCGGGATCGCGGCGGCCGGTCCCGCCCTCGCGGTCACCGAACTGCAATGGTGGCACGCCATGGTGGGGGCCAACAACGACGCGGTCATTCGGCTGGCCGAGGAGTTCAACGCCTCGCAGAGCGAGTACAAGGTGGTCCCGGCCTACAAGGGTACCTATCCGGAGACGCTGAACGCCGGCATCGCGGCCTTCCGGGCCGGCACCGCGCCGCACATCATCCAGGTCTTCGAGGTCGGCACCGCCACCATGATGGCGGCCAAGGGTGCGGTGAAGCCCGTCTACCAGCTGATGAAGGAGGCGGGCGAGCCCTTCGACCCGAATGCCTACCTGCCGGCCATCACGGGTTACTACTCCACCGCCGCCGGGGAGATGCTGTCCTTCCCGTTCAATTCCTCGTCGATGGTGATGTGGGTCAACCGGGACGCGCTGAAGAAGGCCGGCCTCGACCCGAACGCGCCGCCCAAGACCTGGCCCGAGGTCTTCGCCGCCGCCAAGGCCCTCAAGGCTGCCGGCTACACCACCTGCGGCGTCTCCAACACCTGGGTGACCTGGGCCCACCTGGAGCAGTTCTCGGCCTGGCACAACGTGCCGCTCGCCACCAAGGCCAACGGGCTCGACGGCTTCGACACCGCCCTGCAGATCAACGGGCCGCTGCAGGTCAAGCACCTCGCGACGCTCGCGGAGATGCAGAAGGACAAGCTCTACGACTATTCCGGCCGCTACGACAACGGCTTCGGGCGCTTCACCTCGGGCGAGTGCCCGCTGATGCTCGGCTCCTCCGGCTCCTACGGCAACGTGCGCGGCAACGCCAAGTTCGAGTGGGCGGCGGCCCCGATGCCCTATTATCCCGACGCGCCCGGCGCGCCGCAGAACAGCATCATCGGCGGCGCCTCGCTCTGGGTGATGGGCGGCAAGTCGGCCGAGGAGTACAAGGGCGTCGCCAAGTTCTTCGCCTTCCTGTCGGACACCGAGCGGCAGGCGCGCATCCACCAGACCACCGGCTACCTGCCGATCACCAAGGCGGCCTACGAGAAGTCGAAGGCGGATGGCTGGTACGACAAGAACCCGGCCCTCGAAGTCCCGCTCAAGGAACTGACCAACAAGCCGCCGACCGGGAATTCCCGCGGCCTGCGCCTCGGCAACATGCCGCAGATGCGCGACGTCTGGGCCGAGGAGATCGAGGCGGCGCTCGCCGGCAAGAAGAGCGCCAAGGAGGCCCTCGACGAGGCCGCCGCCCGCGGCAACGCCATGCTGCGCCAGTTCGAGAAGCAAGCGAACCGCTGACCGTGGGACCCGATCGCGTCACCTTCGGGGGCTGGCGGCTGCCGCTCCTCCTGCTCCTGCCGCAGCTCCTGACGGTGGCATTGTTCTTCTACTGGCCGGCCGTCCAGGCGGTCGGCCAGTCCTTCCTGGCGCAGGACGCCTTCGGGCTCGCGAGCGAGTTCGTGGGCTTCGACAATTACCGGGCCCTGTTCGCCGACCCGGCCTATTACGGCGCGCTCGGCGTCACGGCCGTGTTCTCGGCCGCGGTGGCGGGGCTGTCGCTCGGCCTCGCGCTGCTCCTTGCCGTGATGGCCGACCGGGAACTCGCCGGGGCGGGCCTCTACCGCACCCTCCTGATCTGGCCCTACGCGGTGGCGCCCGCGGTGGCCGGGGTGCTGTTCGGCTTCCTGTTCCAGCCCTCCCTCGGCATCGTCGCGCGGGGGCTGCGCGACCTCGGCGTTGCCTGGAACCCGCTCCTCGACGGCACCCACGCCCTGATCCTCGTGGTCATGGCCGCCGCCTGGAAGCAGATCTCGTACAATTTCCTGTTCTTCCTCGCCGGGCTGCAGGCGATCCCGCGCAGCGTGATCGAGGCGGCGGCGATCGACGGGGCGGGGCCGGCGCGGCGGTTCTGGACCATCGTGTTCCCGCTGCTCTCGCCCACCACCTTCTTCCTCCTCGTCGTCAACGTGGTCTACGCGTTCTGCGAGACGTTCGGGACGATCGACGTCCTCACCCATGGCGGGCCGGGCCGGGCCACCCAGACCCTCGTCTACAAAGTCTACCAGGACGGGCGCACCGGCTCGGATCTCGGCGCCTCCGCGGCCCAGTCCGTGGTGCTGATGATCATCGTGATCGCCCTCACGGCGGTCCAGTTCCGCACCGTCGAGCGCAAGGTCGCGTATTAGGGCGCGCCCGGGCCGTGAACCTCCGCGCCGCCGCTGCCGTTGGTGCGGGGAATCGGAGGTCCCATGACCCGACGCCCCCTGACCGCGCGCATCGCCCCGCTGACGCTCGCCACCGCGCTCCTCGCCGGCCCGGCGGCCCTCGCCCAGTCCGTCCATGCCCAGTCCGTCCCTGCCCAGCAGGGCGCCTCGCCGTTCCTCACGGCCCCGCCCCCGGGCGCGATGCGGGCGAGCAAGATCCGCGGCGTCGGCGTCGTCGGGCAGGACCACGTCCGGGTCGGCAAGATCGAGGACCTCCTCGTCACCGAGGACGGCCGGGTGCGGGCGGTCGTGATCGGGGTGGGAGGCTTCCTGGGCCTCGGCGAGAAGAAGGTCGCGGTGCCCTTCGACACGCTCGCCTGGAACACCGGCGTGTCGCCCCGGGAGAGCCCGCCCTCCTTCACCACGCCCGAGCGCGCGCCGAGCGAGGCCGAGGCCCGGACCGCCGGCCCCGAGACGATGCCGGGGGCGACGAGCCGCAACGAGGTGCTCTCGGCCGTGCAGGACAAGCACAGCGGCGCGGTCACCGAGGCGACCGGCTCAGTCGAGGCGGCGCGGCAGCCGCGCGGACCCGCCACCGTCCTGGTGGTCGGCAAGAGCGGCGGGCCGATCGAGGCCGAGTTGCGCATGACCAAGGCGGAGCTCGAGGCCGCCCCGGCCTTCGACGACGAGGCCCGCCCGGCCCGGTGAGGCGGCCGGCCGCTGCGAAACGCGGTTTCGCGTCCTGGCGGTCGGGGCGCGACCGCGCTACACCTCGGGGCAACCGACCAGCAGGAGGAGCCCGCGCATGACCGCCGCGCCCGTCGCCGCCATCACCCAGACCGACCTGAGCGCGGCCAAGCCGCACGAGGGAAGCAAGGGCGCCTTCCGCTGGGACGATCCCTTCCTGCTGGAGGACCAGCTCACGGACGAGGAGCGGCTGATCCGGGACACGGCGCGCGGCTTCGCGCAGGAGCGGCTCCTCCCCGGCATCGTCGAGGCCTACGCGGAGGAGCGGACCGACCGCTCCCTGTTCAACGCCATGGGCGAGCTCGGCCTCCTCGGCGTGACGCTGCCGGAGGAGTACGGCTGCGCCGGCGCGAGCTACGTCGCCTACGGCCTCGTCGCCCGCGAGGTGGAGCGGATCGATTCCGGGTACCGCTCGATGATGAGCGTGCAATCCTCCCTCGTCATGTACCCGATCTACGCCTACGGCGACGAGGCGCAGCGCCGGACCTACCTGCCGAAGCTCGCGACGGGCGAGTTCGTCGGCTGCTTCGGCCTCACGGAGCCCGATGCCGGCTCCGATCCCGCCGGCATGAGGACGCGGGCGGAGAAGATCGACGGCGGCTACCGCCTCTCGGGGGCCAAGACCTGGATCTCGAACGCGCCGATCGCCGACGTCTTCGTGGTCTGGGCGAAGTCGCCCGCCCACGACAACCAGATCCGGGGCTTCGTCCTGGAGAAGGGGATGAAGGGGCTCTCCGCCCCCAAGATCAAGGGCAAGCTCTCCCTGCGGGCCTCGGTCACGGGCGAGATCGTCATGGACGGGGTCGAGGTGCCCGAGAGCGCGCTCCTGCCCCATGTCAGCGGCCTCAAGGGGCCGTTCGGCTGCCTCAACCGGGCGCGCTACGGCATCTCCTGGGGCGCCCTGGGGGCGGCGGAGGATTGCTGGCACCGCGCCCGCCAGTACACGCTCGACCGCACCCAGTTCGGCCGCCCGCTCGCCCAGACGCAGCTGGTGCAGAGGAAGCTCGCCGACATGCAGACCGAGATCGCGCTCGGCCTCCAGGCCTCCCTGCGCGTCGGCCGGCTGTTCGACGAGGGCCGGGTCGCGCCCGAGATGATCTCCATCGTCAAGCGCAACAATTGCGGCAAGGCGCTGGAGATCGCCCGCACCGCCCGCGACATGCACGGCGGCAACGGCATCATGGGCGAGTACCACGTCATGCGCCACGCCCAGAACCTGGAGACGGTGAACACCTACGAGGGCACCCACGACGTGCACGCCCTGATCCTCGGCCGGGCGCAGACCGGGCTGCAGGCGTTCTTCTGACGCCGGGCCGCGGCCCGCCCGGGATGCGGCCGCCTCGACCCCATCGGCGAGGTCGGCGCGACCTGTGATCCTCGACGGGGCGGGCGATGCGCCGTGCCGCGGTCTCGCCTGCGGGGGCCGCGACGGGCGCATCTCGGCGGTGATCCGGCTCGCTCCCGAGGGCTTCGCTCAGGCGCCGCGCAGGCTTGTGATCCGGGATCCGCCTCGGTCAAGCGGATCCCGGATCAGGCCGTCTCCGCCGGGTGGCCCGCCCGGCGCAGGGCCTGCGGGGACTGGCCGTAGAGGCGCAGGAAGGCGCGGCGCATCCGCTCGCGATCGGCGAAGCCCACCTCCGCGGCGATCACGTCCAGGGAGTGGCGCCCCTCCACCAGCATCGCCCGCGCCGCCTCCACCCGCAGCCGCTCGACCACCTTGGCGGGCGGCTGGCCCAGCGCCTGCCGGAAGGCGCGGCTGAACTGGCGCGGCGACAGCCGCGCCGCCTCGGCCAGGCGGGCCACCGTCAGGTCCTCCCGCAGGTGGCGCCGGGCGTAGTCGAGCACCCGCTCGATCCGGTCGGTCTTCGGGGCGAGGTCGAGCAGGCGCGACAGCTGCGGCTGGCCCCCGGAGCGGCGCCGCTCCAGCAGCATGCGGCGCGCCACCTCGCGGGCCGTCTCCGGACCGAGGTCGTCCTCGACGAGGCGCAGGGCGAGGTCGATGCTCGCCGCCATCCCGGCCGAGGTCCAGACCGTCCCGTCGCCGACGTAGAGCCGGTCCCGCTCCAGGCGCACCGCCGGGTAGCGGGCCTGCAGCTCCGCGGCGTTGCGCCAATGCGCCGTCGCGCGCAATCCGTCGAGCAGCCCGGCCTCCGCCAGGACGAAGGCGCCCGTGCAGGTCGCCGCCACCCGCCGGGCGCGGGCCGCGGCCCGCCGGACCAGGGCGGCGAGGCCCGCCGGCACGGTCCGGGGCCCCGCGAAGGCCCCGACCATCAGCGTGTCGAAGGGCGCCTCCGGGAAGGGCTCGGTCTCCAGGCGGAACCCCGCCGCGGTCGGCACCGGCCCGCCCTCCTGCGAGACCAGGCGGATCGCGTAGGCGGGCCTCGCGCCGAGCGCGTTGGCGCTCTGGAACGCGGCGAGCGCGGCGAGCGACATCAGCTGCGCCCCGGGCAGCACCAGGAGGCCGATCGTCCGCGCCGCGCGGGCCGGCGCGAGCGCCTCCGGCGCCGCATCCGCGATGCCCCGGGACGATGCTGCGAGGTCGTGGTCCATGGCGCGCGCGGGTCGGGACGGGCTCGACCGCGGCGGCCCTGGCCCCGCGTCGTGAGCGGATGCGGGGGCCCGGCGCCGCGGATTACAGGCATATACCAGTAACCTGCCCGCCCGGTCCAGCAGGGCCCGCCGCGCGGCCCCGCCGGGCGGTCAGCCGAGGCTCGGCAGGGTCAGACCGTGCTCCCGCGCGCAGGCGACCGCGTCCGGGTAGCCGGCATCGGCGTGGCGCATCACGCCGCTCGCCGGATCGTTCCAGAGCACCCGCGCGAGGCGCCGGTCGGCGGCCTCGCTGCCGTCGCAGACGATCACCATCCCGGCATGCTGCGAGAAGCCCATTCCGACGCCGCCGCCGTGGTGTAGGGACACCCAGGTCGCCCCCGAGGCGGTGTTGAGGAGCGCGTTCAGGAGCGGCCAGTCGGAGACCGCGTCCGAGCCGTCGCGCATCGCCTCGGTCTCGCGGTTCGGCGAGGCGACCGAACCGGAATCGAGGTGGTCGCGCCCGATCACGATCGGGGCCTTCAGCTCGCCGCTGCGCACCATCGCGTTGAAGGCGAGGCCGAGGCGGTGGCGGTCGCCGAGGCCGACCCAGCAGATCCGGGCCGGGAGGCCCTGGAAGCGGATCCGCTCCCGCGCCATGTCGAGCCAGCGGTGCAGGGCTGCGTTGTCGGGCAGCAATTCCTTCACCTTGGCGTCGGTCCGGTAGATGTCCTCGGGATCGCCCGAGAGGGCGCACCAGCGGAACGGCCCGATGCCGCGGCAGAACAGCGGGCGGATATAGGCCGGCACGAAGCCCGGGAAGGCGAAGGCGTCGCGGACGCCCTCCTCCAGCGCCATCTGCCGGATGTTGTTGCCGTAATCGACCACGGGCACGCCGGCCCGGTGGAAGTCCAGCATCACCCGAACCTGCTCGGCCATGGAGCGCTTGGCCGCCGCCGCGACCCCGTCCGGGTCGCTCTCGCGGCGGGTTTCCCACTCGGCGAGGCTCCAGCCCCGGGGCAGGTAGCCGTTGACGGGATCGTGGGCGGAGGTCTGGTCGGTGACGCAATCCGGCCGCACGCCCCGGCGCCAGATCTCGGCGTAGATTTCGGCGGCGTTGCCCAGGAGCGCGACCGAGCGGGGCGTGCGCGCCCGGCAGGATTCCTCGATCAGGGCGAGCGCCTCGTCGAGGTCCCGGGCCTGCACGTCGACGTAGCCCGTGCGAAGGCGGAACTCGATGCTGGAGGCCCGGCACTCGACGGCGAGGCAGGAGGCGCCCGCCATCGTGGCGGCGAGGGGCTGCGCCCCGCCCATGCCGCCCAGGCCCGCCGTCAGGATCCAGCGCCCGGCGAGGTCGCCGCCATGGTGCTGGCGGCCCATCTCCACGAAGGTCTCGTAGGTGCCCTGCACGATCCCCTGGCTGCCGATGTAGATCCAGGAGCCGGCCGTCATCTGGCCGTACATCATCAGGCCCCGGCGATCGAGCTCGTGGAAATGCGCCCAGGTCGCCCAGTGCGGCACGAGGTTGGAGTTGGCGATCAGCACGCGGGGCGCGTCCGCGTGGGTGCGGAAGATCCCGACCGGCTTGCCGGACTGGACCAGCAGCGTCTGATCCTCCTCCAGGTCCGTGAGGGCGGCGACGATCCGGTCGAAGCTCGCCCAGTCCCGGGCCGCCCGCCCAATGCCGCCATAGACCACGAGCTCGCCCGGCCGCTCGGCGACCTCCGGGTCGAGGTTGTTCATCAGCATGCGCAGGGGCGCCTCGGTGAGCCAGCTCCGCGCCGTGAGGGCGGGGCCGCGCGGGGCGCGGACGAGGCGGGCATTGTCGAGGCGGGGATCGTCGAGGCGGCTCATGGCGGGCAGGCTCCGAAGGCGAGGCACGCGGACAGGACGTCCTGCAGGGCCGCGCGGACCGGCGCGGCGTGGTCGGGATCGTAGGGCACCGGCCAGGTCGCGGGATCGACCGGCCCGACCGGCTCGGCCAGGTAGGCGCGGCAGGCGAGTTCCATCTGCACCGCGTGGACGCCGTCCTGCGGGCGGCCGTAGGCGCGGGTGATGAAGCCGCCGCGGAAGCGCCCGTTGCTGACCTGGCTGAGGCCGCTGCCCCGGCAGATCGCCTCGATCCGCTCCTGGAGGGCGGGGTCGCAGGCCTGGCCGCCATGCGTGCCGATGTTGAAATGGGGCAGCAGGCCGGGGAACAGGCGCGGGATCTCCGAGCGGATCGAGTGGGCGTCGTAGAGCACCACCCGGGGATGGAGCCGCCGCAGCCGCGCGAGTTCGTCCTGCAGGGCCGCGTGGTAGGGGTCGAACCAGCGGGCGCGCCGGTCGGCCGGGTCGGGCGCCTGCCCGTCCCGGTAGAGCGGCTCGCCGTCGAACGTGGTGGTGGGGCAGAGCTCCGTCGTCGCCTGCCCGGGATAGAGCGAGGCGCCGGACGGGTCCCGGTTCACGTCGATCACCGTGCGCGAGAGGGAGGTGCGGATGATCGTGGCGTCGAGATCCGCCGCGAAGGCGTAGAGCCGCTCGATGAACCAGTCCGTGTCCTTGCGGGCGAGCCAGGGCGAGACGAGACCGGCCTCGATCTCGGGCGGGATCTCGGTGCCGGTATGGGGCAGGCTGAGGAGAAGGGGCGACGCCCCCCGCCGGACCGCGAGCCAGGCCGGCGTCATCGCCCGTCCACCCCCGGCAGGTCCAGGCCCGCGGCCGCCACCACGGCCCCGTCGCGCACCAGAGCCGTCGCCGCCTCGAGCTCCGGATGCAGGTAGCGATCCTCGTCGAGGCGGGGCACCGCCGCCCGCAGCCGCGCCCGCACCCGCTCCAGGGCCTCGCTCGACCGCAGCGGCGCCAGGAAATCGCAGCCCTGCGCCGCTGCCAGCAGCTCGATGCCGAGCACCGCGGCGGCGTTCTCCGCCATCGCCAGGAGGCGCCGCGCGCCGTGGGCCGCCATCGAGACGTGGTCCTCCTGGTTGGCGGAGGTCGGGATCGAATCGACGCTCGCCGGGTAGGCCCGCTGCTTGTTCTCCGAGACCAGGGCCGCCGCCGTCACCTGTGGGATCATGAAGCCCGAGTTGAGGCCCGGCCGCCCGGTCAGGAAGGCCGGCAGGCCCGAGGACAGGGCGGGGTCGACGAGGAGCGAGATCCGCCGCTCGGCGAGGGAGCCGATCTCGCACAGGGCGAGCGCGATCATGTCGGCCGCGAAGGCCACCGGCTCGGCGTGGAAGTTCCCGCCCGAGAGCGCCTCCCCGGTCTCGGGGAAGACGAGCGGGTTGTCCGAGACGCCGTTCGCCTCGGTCTCCAGGGTCGCCCCCGCCTGCCGCAGGAGGTCGAGGGCGGCCCCCATCACCTGCGGCTGGCAGCGCAGGCAGTAGGGGTCCTGCACCCGCTCGTCGCCGACGAGGTGCGAGGCCCGGATCGCCGAGCCGGCGAGGAGGCGGCGCAGGGCGTCGGCCGCGTCGATCTGGCCGCGGTGGCGGCGAAGCGCGTGGATGCGCGGGTCGAAGGGCGTGTCCGAGCCGCGGGCGGCGTCGACCGAGAGCGCCCCGGTGACCAGGCCCGCCCGCAGCAGGTCCTCCGCCCCGAACAGGCCCGCCAGCGCGAGCGCGGTCGAGAATTGCGTGCCGTTGAGGAGCGCCAGCCCCTCCTTCGGGCCGAGATCGAGGGGCGCGAGGTCCGCCCGCGCCAGGGCCGCGGCGGCGGGCAGCCGGGCGCCCCCCGCGTCGAGGCACTCCCCGACGCCGATCATCGCCGCCGTCATGTGGGCGAGCGGCGCGAGGTCGCCCGAGGCGCCGACCGAGCCCTGGCCCGGCACCACCGGGGTCACGCCCCGCGCCAGCATCGCGTCGAGCAGGGCCACCGTCTCGGGCCGCACGCCCGAGGCCCCCTGCGCGAGGCTCGCGAGCTTGAGCGCCATCATCAGCCGCACGATCCCGGCCGGGACCGGCGCCCCGACCCCCGCCGCGTGCGAGAGCACGATGTTGCGCTGCAGCGTGGCGAGGTCGTCGGGCGCGATCCGCACCGTCGCGAGCTTCCCGAACCCGGTATTGATCCCGTAGACGGGCTCGCCCCGCGCCACGATCGCCGCCACGGTCTCGGCGGCCCGCGCGATGCCGGGCCGGCAGGCGGGATCGAGCCGCAGCGGGGCCCCGTCGCGGATCGCGCGCCACTGCGCCAGCGCGGCGCGGCCGGGAGTCAGGGTGACGGCGCTCATCGGCCCCTCCGGATGCGGGCGTGCAGCGGGTTGAATCCCATGCGGTAGACGAGTTCGGCCGGGCGCTCGACGTCCCAGACCGCGAGGTCGCACCACTTGCCCGCCTCCAGCGTGCCGATCTCGTGCAGGCGCCCGAGGGCGCGGGCCGCCTCCCGGGTCACGCCCGCGAGGCATTCCTCGACGGTGAGCCGGAACAGCGTCGCGCCCATGTTGAGCACGAGGAGCAGGGAGGTGAGGGGGGAGGTGCCGGGATTGCAGTCGGTGGCGAGCGCCATCCGCGTGCCGTGGCGGCGGAACAGGTCGACGGGCGGCCGCCGCGTCTCCCGGATGAAGTAGAAGGCCCCCGGCAGCAGCACCGCCACGGTGCCGGCCCGGGCCAGGGCGGCGGCGCCGGCCTCGTCCGCGTATTCCAGGTGGTCGGCCGAGAGGGCGCCGAACCGCGCCGCCAGCGCCGCCCCGCCGAGATCGGAGAGCTGGTCGGCGTGCAGCTTCACCGGCAGGCCCGCCGCCCGCGCCGCCTCGAAGACCCGCGCGGTCTGGGCGGGCGAGAAGGCGATCCCCTCGCAGAAGGCGTCGACCGCGTCGGCCAGCCCCTCCCGCGCCAGGGCGGGCAGCATCTCGGTGCAGACATGCGCGATGTAGCGGTCCTTGTCGGGCTCCTCCGGCGGCAGCGCGTGGGCACCCAGGAAGGTCGTGGTCACGGTGACGTCGCGGCTCTCCCCGAGGCGGCGGGCCGCCCGCAGGCTCGCGCGCTCGGAGGCGACGGAGAGGCCGTAGCCGGACTTCACCTCGACCGCGGTCACGCCCTCGGCGATCAGCGCGTCGAGGCGCCGCAGCGCGCTCCCGACGAGCGCGTCCTCGCTCGCCGCCCGGGTGGCGCGCACGGTCGAGACGATGCCGCCGCCCGCCCGCGCGATCTCCTCGTAGCTGGCGCCGGCGAGCCGCGCCTCGAACTCCGCCGCCCGGTCGCCGCCGTGGACGAGGTGGGTGTGGCAGTCGATCAGGCCCGGGGTGATCCAGCGCCCCTCGCAATCGACCGTCTCGCGGGCCGCGAAGGCGGGCGCCGCCCGCGCCGGCCCCGCGTAGAGGATGCGCCCGTCGCGGGCGGCGATCAGCCCGTCCTCCACGAGGCCGAGCCCCGGCGCCCCCTCGGCCAGGGTGGCGAGCCGGGCGTTGCGCCACAGGCGGTCGCACAGCATGGGACGGCTCCTGGCGGGTGGAAGCGGCCCGGCGAATCGGCCGCCGGGTGGCGGTGCGCGCCGAGTATGTATAGACATAATCGGCCGCGCGGACCCTTGTCCACCCGTCCCGCGCGGGGGAGGGACCCGCGATGGCCCGGCTCTGGTTCCGCTCCGCCCTGCTGCCCGAAGGATGGGCGGAGGGCGTCGCCCTCGACGTCCGGGAGGGGCGCATCGCGGCGCTGGAGAGCGGCGTGCCGGCGCGGCCGGGGGACGAGACCGGCGGGATCGCGCTGCCCGGCCTGCCGAACCTGCACAGCCACGCCTTCCAGCGCGCCATGGCGGGGCTCGCCGAGTGCCGCAGCGGGCACGAGGACTCCTTCTGGACCTGGCGCGAGGTGATGTACCGCTTCGTGGCCCGGATGGCGCCGGAGGACGTCGAGGCGGTGGCCGCGCAGGCCTACGTGGAGATGCTGGAGGCCGGCTTCACCTGGGTCGGCGAGTTCCACTACCTGCACCACGCCCCGGACGGGCGCGCCTACGCGGACCCGGCCGAGATGGCCGGGCGGATCGCCGCCGCGGCGGCGGAGGCGGGGATCGGCCTGACGCTGCTGCCGGTCTTCTACGCCCATGGCGGCTTCGGGCCGGGGCAGGGGGCGCCCGCGCTGCCGCCGACCGCGGGCCAGCGCCGCTTCGTCAGCGACCCGGAGACCTTCGCGGCCGTGATGGCGGGCAGCCGCCGGGCGGTGGCGGACCTGCGGGATTGCGTGGTCGGCCTCGCGCCCCACAGCCTGCGGGCCGCGACCCTCGCGGAGATCGCCGCGATCCTGCCCCTGGCGGAGGGCGGCCCGGTCCACATCCACGCGGCCGAGCAGCTGCGCGAGGTGGAGGAGTGCCGGGCGGCGACCGGGGCGCGGCCGGTGGAACTCCTGCTCGACGCGGCGCCGGTCGACGCGCGCTGGTGCCTGATCCACGCCACCCACATGACGCCGAGCGAGACGCGCGGGCTCGCGCGCAGCGGCGCGGTGGCGGGCCTCTGCCCGATCACCGAGGCCAATCTCGGCGACGGGCTGTTCCCGCTGGCCGCCTTCCAGGGTGCGGGCGGCCGGTTCGGAATCGGCAGCGACTCGAACGTGCTGATCGCGGCGGCCGAGGAGCTGCGCCTGCTCGAATACGGCCAGCGCCTCGCCGGGCGGGTGCGCGGCGTCGCGACCTCGGCGCGCTCCGCCTCGACCGGCCGCGCCCTGATCGAGGCCGCCCTCGCCGGGGGCGGGCAGGCCCTCGGCCGGCCCGCCGGCCTCGCGCCCGGGCAGCCCGCCGACATCGTCGCCCTCGATCCCGACCACCCGGCCCTGGCGGAGCGCTCCGGCGACGCGTGGCTCGACGGCTTCGTGTTCGCGGCCCGCGCCGGGGCGATCGACCGGGTCTGGCGCGCCGGGGCGCGCGTCGTCGCGCAGGGACGGCACCACCGGCGGGAGGCGGTGGCGGCGCGCTTCCGGGCCGCCCTGGCGAGGCTCGCCGCGTGACCGGGGGCCCCAGCCTGACGGCCCGGATCCGCAGCGAGATCGAGGCGCGGATCCTGTCGGGCGACTGGCCGCCGGGCCATCGCATCCCCTTCGAGTCGGAACTCTCGGCGCTCTACGGCTGCTCGCGCATGACCGTGAACAAGGCGCTCGCGGGGCTGGCGGCCGCGGGCCTGATCGAGCGCCGGCGCCGCGCCGGCTCCTTCGTGGCCGCCCCCGCCCGGCAATCGGCCGTGCTGCAGATCCCCGACATCCCGGCCGAGATCGCGGCGCGCGGGGCGCGCTACGGGCTGGTACTCGTCGCGCGCCGGGAGCGGCGGGCGGGGGCGGGCGACCCGCCGGGCGCGGGCTTCGCGCCGGGCCAGCCGCTCCTCGACCTCACCTGCCGCCACCTCGCGGACGGGCGTCCCTTCGCGCAGGAGGAGCGCCTGATCAGCCTCGCGGCGGTGCCGGCCGCGGCGGAGGTGGATTTCTCCGCCGTGCCGCCCGGCACGTGGCTGCTGCGGCACGTGCCCTGGACGGAGGCCTCGCACCGCATCACGGCGCTCAACGCGCCGGGCGCCCTCGCCCGCGCCCTCGACCTGCCGCCGGGGGGCGCCTGCCTCGCGGTCGAGCGCCGCACCTGGCGCGGGGAGGACACGGTGACCTACGTGCGCCAGATCTTCCGGGGCGACGCCTACAGCCTGGGGGCGCGGTTCTCGCCCTGACGGGGCGGGGCGCTCGACCGCGAGACAGGCGCCGTGAGGCCGGGCCGCTGATCGGGACGGGCATGGTCCGCGCCCGGACCAACGGGGCGGCTCGTTCGTTCCTCCGCCTGCGACCGCTCCCGAAAGCCTCTCCCGTCAGCGAACGCCGTCCCGTGACCGCGCCCACCACGCCCAAGACCCTCGCGGACCCGGCCGCGCTCGCGGCCAGGCGCGCCCTCCTCGGCGCGCCCCATCTCGCGCCGCTGCGCGCCCTCGCCGCCCGCATCGCCGCCGCGCAGGGCGCGCCGGTGCCCGAGCCCGATCCCCTCGACGGGGGCGCGGCGGCCCGGCTGCTCCTGCTCCTCGAGACGCCCGGCCCCGCCACCGGCCGCACCGCCTTCGTGTCGCGCGACAACCCGACCGGCACCGCCGCCAACCTGTTCGGGTTCCTGGCGCGGGCCCGGATCGCCCGCGCCGACACGCTGATCTGGAACGCGGTGCCCTGGGTCATCCACGCCCCCGGCGCCCGCAACCGCGCCCCGCGCCGGGCCGAGATCCGCGCCGCCGCGCCCTACCTGCCCGCCCTCCTCGACCTGATGCCCGACCTCGCCGTGGTGGTCCTGGCCGGCCGCGTCGCCCAGAGCCACGCCGCCGCCCTGCGCGCGCTGCGGCCCGACCTGCCGGTGGTCGGCGTGCCCCATCCGAGCCCGACCTTCGTCTGCACCAGCCCGGAGGTGCGCGAGCGGATCGCGGCCGGCCTCGCCGAGGCGGCGGCGCATCTGCGCTTCTGCGCGTGAGGCCCGCTCCCGGGGCAAGACCCGGTCTCGTCTGGTCTTCCGGCGCCGGAGCGCCTACATGGCGGGCGCAAGCGGGGCTCGGTCGGAGTGCCGCCGAAGGTGCCGGGCCGGTGCCCGCGGGGGAGGCCGGTCGGCGGCCAGCGGAGTCGGACGCCGACGAGATGAACTTCGCCAGACAGGATACGCGGCTCGCGCGGGCCGAGCCGACCGCGGCGGGCCGGGACCAGGATCCCGCGCCCGAGGTGCCGGCCCTCGACCGCGCCGGCCGCCGCAAGCGGCGCTACGCCTGGATCGGCACCGCCGCGAGCGCGATCCTGTTCCTCATCTCGCTCGGCGTGCTCTACGAACTCGTCTCGACCGTGACCTGGTCGGAGCTGCGCGCCGCCTTCACGGCCGCCACCGGCGAGCAGGTGAGCCTCGCCGTGATGCTGGTGGCGGTGAGCTACCTGTTCCTCACTTGCTACGACGCGCTCGCCCTGCGCCAGCTCAGGATCAGGGTGCCGTACCGGACCACGGCGCTCGCCTCCTTCACCAGTTACGCGGTGAGCTTCAACCTGGGCTTCCCGCTCCTGACCGCCGGCACGATCCGGTACTGGATCTACTCGGGCAAGGGCCTGAGCCCCGGGCGGATCGCGGCGCTGACCATCGTGGCGGGCTTCACCTTCTGGCTCGGCATGGGGGCGGTGCTCGGCTTCAGCCTCGTGCGGGAGGCCGAGCCCCTGTCGCGCCTGACCTCGGTGAGCAGCGCCATCAACCGGGGCCTCGGCCTCGCGGCCATGGCCGGGGTGCTCGCCTATCTGGGCTGGGTGACGCTGAGGCGGCGCAGCGTGCGGGTGAGGGGCTGGCGGCTCGAATTGCCGGGCCTCGCCCTCTCCCTGAGCCAGATGCTGGTGGGCGCCTGCGACGTCTGCGCGGCGGCGGGCGTGCTCTACGTGCTGCTGCCGCCCGGCCACGGGGTGAGCTTCGAGGCCTTCGTGGCGATCTACGTGGTGGCGGCGATGCTCGGCATCGCGAGCCACGCCCCCGGCGGGCTCGGCGTCTTCGAGGCGACCGTGCTCCTCGCCCTGTCGGGGCTGCCGCGGGAATCCGTGCTCGGCGCGCTGCTCCTGTTCCGGGTCTGCTATTATCTGGTGCCCTTCGTGGTGGCGCTGGCGGCGCTCGGCGCCTACGAGATCGCCAAGCGCGTCAGGCTCACCCCCCGCGAGGCGCCCGAGGGCGACGAGGAGGCGTGACGCCGCCCGGCGCCGCGCCGCCGCCCGGGACCGCCGACGCGACCGTGCCGGGCATCGCGAACCCGTCACGCGATCGGCTTAGGGTTGCACCCATGCCTTCTCTCCCCTTCGACCCGCACAGGGCCGGCGCTGCCCGCCGGGCGGCGTGGCGGGCCGCCCTGATCGCCGCCCTGACGGTCGCCGGGGCGGCCGCCTGGGAGCGCGGCCCGGACCTCTGGCTCGGCCTCGGCACCGCCGCGGCGGTGCTGCTCGGCGGCTGGCTCGCCTCGCCGCGGGCGGAGGAACCGCTGCCCCGCCGGGAGGGCGCGTGCGAGGACCGCCCCAGCCTCGCCGAGGCCCTGCTCGCCAATATCCCGGACCCGGTCATCCTGATCGACCGCCGGGCCCTGGTGATCGAGGCCAACGCGGCGGCCCGCGCCCTGCTGCCGACGCTGCGGCCGAAATACCCGCTCTCCTTCGCGCTGCGCGATCCCGGCGTGCTCGACGGCATCGAGACCGTGCTGCACACGGGCGCGCCCCTCAAGACCCTCTACGCCCCGCGGGTCCCGACCGAGCGCACCTTCGAGGTCCAGATCGGCGCCATGAAGGGCTCGGCCGACGCGGGCGGGCAGCCGAACCTCGTCCTGTTCCTGCGCGACCTCACCTCGGCCAAGCGGCTGGAGACGATGCGGGTCGATTTCGTGGCCAATGCCAGCCACGAACTGCGCACGCCGCTCGCCTCGCTCCTCGGCTTCATCGAGACCCTGCAGGGGCCGGCCCGCAACGATTCCCTGGCCCGGGACCGCTTCCTCGCCATCATGCGCGAGCAGGCCCTGCGCATGACGCGGCTGATCGACGACCTCCTGTCGCTGTCGCGCATCGAGCTGCGCGCCCACGTGCCGCCGACGACCGTGATCGAGGTCGGGCCGCTCGCCCGCCAGATCGTGGATTCCCTCTCTCCCCTCGCCGAGGAGCGGGGCGTCGCGATCGCGCTGGAGGAGGGGCCCGCCCCGCTCGCGGTGCTGGGCGAGCGCGACGAGATCCTGCGCCTCGTGGAGAACCTCGTGGAGAACGCCGTCAAGTACGGCGGCGAGGGCGGGCGCGTGAGCGTGCGCGTGTCGGCCCTCGCGGCCGAGGCGGGCCGGCCGGCCCAGGTCGAGATCGCCGTCGCGGATGACGGCCCGGGCATCGCGCCCGAGCACCTGCCGCGCCTGACCGAGCGCTTCTACCGGGTCGACCCGGCCTCCAGCCGCCAGCAGGGCGGCACCGGCCTCGGCCTCGCCATCGTCAAGCACATCCTGAACCGCCACCGCGGCCGGCTCGTCGTGGAGAGCGAGCCGGGCCGCGGCTCGACCTTCCGGGCCTCGATCCCGGCCGCGGCGGGGGCGGGGCGCGAGGAGACGTCCCCGGGCTGAGCGCCCTTCGCCGACGTGCTCCGGCTCGGCGGACGGCGCGGGAGCGAGACTCGCAGCAGACCCGCTTGGGCTCGCAGCAGACCCGCTTGGGGCCGCTCCGCTCAGGGGCAGGCCACGAGCACGCGGCCCGTGTAGTCGGCCCCGGCGGCGGCCGCCGCGCCCGGGCGGACGAGCGCGTCCGAATCCGGGATCAGCTGCTCGCCGACCCGCGCCTCCTTGGCCGGATGCGTCACCTTGACGAGGCAGGCGGCGGGGCCCGCGACCCGCGCGGCCTCGTCGCCCGGGGCGAGGCCGAAGGCGACGTAGAAATCCGGATCGGCGGTCGTGACCACGAGGCTGCGCAGGGCGGCCGCGGGGGCGGCCGGCGCGAGGGTGAAGAAGAGGGTGAGCCGCCCGTCCCGGAACTCGGCCCGGGCATCCTGCGGGGCCGCGAAGGCGAGGAGGCGGCCGTTGAGCTTGGCCTGCACGTAGTAGCCGGTCTCGGCGAGGGCGGCGACGCGGGCGCGGGCGAGCTCGGCGAGCTTGTCGGGATCCGGGACGCCGTCGCGCCGCGAATCGAGGTTCAGCACCGCGAAGGCGGAGTAGTCGGGATCGAAGGTCCAGGTCAGGCGCAGGCCCTTGAGGGCGCGGGCCTCGTCGAGGACGATCTCGCTGCGCGCCTGCACCCAGACATGCGGGTGGGCCCGGGCCGCGGCGGGGGCCAGAGCCGACGCGAGGGCCAGCGCGACGGCGCACCCGGCGCGCGGGCGCGGCGAGGGCCGCCCGCCGATCGGCCCGCTCCGATCTCGGTTGCTGCCCATCCCGTCCCCCGCCTGGTCCCGGCCGGGCCCCGCCCGGCGGAACGCCCCTGGCGCCCAAGCGCGGCGAAACCATGTTGCGGATGCAGGGCTGGCGCGAAGCGCGGCCCTATCACCGCCCGATCCGGCGAATCCCATATCCTGCCGGGAGCGCGGCGCGCGACGGCGGCGCGCTCCCGAGGAGTTCGGCCATGACCGCGACCGCCCGCCGCCTCACCCTGCCCGTGGAGGGCATGACCTGCGCCTCCTGCACGGGGAGGGTCGAGCGCGTGCTCAAGGCCGTGCCGGGCGTCACCTCGGCCTCCGTCAACCTCGCCACCCGCCGCGCCACCATCGAGCTTGCCCCCGACAACCATCCGGGCGCCCTGGCCGAGGCGATCGCGGATGCCGGCTACGCCGTCCCCGAGCAGACCTCGGACTTCCTCGTCGAGGGCATGACCTGCGCCTCCTGCGTCGGCCGGGTCGAGCGGGTGCTCAGGGCGGTGCCGGGCGTCACCGAGGCCAGCGCCAACCTCGCCACCGGGCGGGTCAGCGTGCGCCATCCCGGCGGGCTGGTGGAGGAGGCCGCCCTGGCCCGGGCCGTGGCCGCGGCCGGCTACGCGCTGCGGCCGCTGCCGGCCGCCGCGCCGGAGACCCCCGCCCTGCCCGAGGAGGCGGTCGGGCTGCGCCGCGACCTCGTCGTCGCCGCCCTGCTGGCGCTGCCCGTCGTGGTCCTCGACATGGGCGGCCACCTGATCGGCGCCCATCGTCTGCACGCCCTCGTGCCGGAGGGCTGGAGCAACGGCGTCCAGGCCGTGCTCGCCACGCTCGTCCTCGCGGGCCCGGGCCGGCGCTTCTTCCGGCGCGGCGTGCCGGGCCTGCTGCGCGGCCACCCGGACATGAACGCCCTCGTCGCCCTCGGCACGGGCGCCGCCTACGGCTTCTCGCTCGTCGCCACCCTGGCGCCCGGCCTGCTGCCGGAGGGGACGGCCCACGTCTATTTCGAGGCCTCGGTCCTCATCATCACCCTGATCCTGCTCGGGCGCTTCCTGGAGGCGCGGGCGAAGGGGCGCACCGGCGCGGCGATCGCGCGCCTCGTCGGGCTGGCGCCGCGGACCGCCCGGGTCATCCGCCCCGAGGGCGAGGTCGAGGTCCCGGTGGTGGACCTGCGCCCCGGCGACCGCGTGCGGGTGCGCCCGGGCGAGCGCCTGCCCGCCGACGGGCGCGTCGCCGCGGGCGCCTCCGCGGTCGACGAGAGCATGATCACCGGCGAGCCGGTGCCGGCGCGCAAGGAGGCCGGGGCGCCGGTCACGGGCGGCACCGTCAACGGCACCGGCAGCCTGGAGGTCGCGGTCGAGCGCGTCGGCGCCGACACGGTCCTCTCGCAGATCATCCGCATGGTCGAGGCGGCCCAGGGGGCCAAGCTGCCGATCCAGGCCCTCGTCGATCGGGTCACCGGCTGGTTCGTGCCGGCCGTGATGGGCCTCGCCGCCCTGACCTTCCTGGCCTGGCTGCTGCTCGGCCCCGCGCCCGCCCTGGGCCTCGCCCTGGTCAACGCCATCGCGGTGCTGATCATCGCCTGCCCCTGCGCGATGGGCCTCGCCACGCCGACCTCGATCATGGTCGGGACCGGGCGGGCGGCCGAGCGCGGCATCCTGTTCCGCAACGGCACCGCCCTGCAGGCGCTGGAGGGTGTGCGGGCCGTGGCCTTCGACAAGACCGGCACCCTGACCGAGGGCCACCCCGCGCTCACCGACCTGATCCCCGCCCCCGGGGACGCGGCCGAATCCGCCTTGGCCGAATCCGCCTTGGCCGAATCCGCCTTGGCCGAGACAGCCCTGGCGCACGCGGCCGCCCTGGAATCCCGCTCCGAGCACCCGCTCGCCCGGGCGATCGTCGCGGGGGCGCGGGCGCGGGGCCTCGCCCTTCCGCCGGTCGAGGCCTTCGAGGCGGTGCCGGGCTTCGGCCTCGTCGGACGGGCGGGCGGGCGCGCGGTCGCAATCGGCGCGGCGCGGCACTTGGCGAGGCTCGGCATCCCGGTCGCGCCCCTCGCGGAGGCGGCGGCCCGGCTCGGCGAGGCCGGCCGCTCGCCCCTCTACGTCGCGCTCGACGGCCGCCTCGCCGCCCTGATCGCGGTGGCCGATCCGGTGAAGCCGGGCGCCGCCGCGGCGGTCGCGGCCCTGCAGGGACGGGGCGTGGCCGTGGCGCTGGTGACCGGCGACGACCGGCGCACGGCCGAGGGCATCGCCCGCGAGCTCGGCATCGCCACGGTGCTGGCCGAGGTGCTGCCCGCCGACAAGCTCGCGGCGGTGCGGGAGATGCGCGCCGCCCACGGCCGCACCGCCTTCGTGGGCGACGGCATCAACGACGCGCCGGCGCTGGCCGAGGCGGATGTCGGCATCGCGCTCGGCACGGGCACCGACGTCGCGGTGGAGAGCGCCGACGTGGTGCTGATGGCGGGGGATCCCGGCGGCGTGGTCGAGGCGCTCCACCTCTCGCGCGCGGTGATGCGCAACATCCGCCAGAACCTGTTCTGGGCCTTCGCCTACAACGCCGCGCTGCTGCCGGTCGCGGCGGGCATGCTGCGCCTCTTCGGCGGCCCGCTCCTGTCGCCCGTCCTCGCCGCCGGCGCCATGGCCCTGTCGAGCGTGTTCGTGGTCGGAAACGCGCTGCGCCTTCGCCGCGCCTGAGGGCCGGCGCCCCGGCTCATCCGCCATCCGGTTGATGGCTTCGCCATCTCCCATGTCGGCCATGCGGATGTCGGCTTCGCTCAGGCGCCGCGCAGTCTCGTGAGACGGGACCCGCTTCGATCAAGCCGATCCCGGATCAGCCGAAGAGCGGCGTGTCGCCGGCCACCATCGGCAGGATCTCGGGGGAGATCGCGACCGGCCGGTAGCGCCCGGCCCCGCCCCGCGCGGGCCGCCCGCGGCGGCGGACCACCTCGCGCTCGAAGGCGATGAAGGCCTCCGGGGTGCCGTCCCGGCGGCATACCGGCCGCACGTCGATCTCGCACAGGTAGGCCTCGCCGTCCTTGCGGTAGTTCTGCAGGCAGCCGAGGAAGCGCCCGCTCATCCGCAGCGCGCGATGCACCTGCCGCGTGGCCACCCGGCTGGTGGTCGGGCCCTGCAGCATGCGGGGCGATCGGCCGACGAGCTCGTCCTCCGCGTAGCCGGACATCCGGGCGAAGGCCGGGTTGGCGTAGAGGATCGTCGGTCCCGGCCGCTC
Organism: Methylobacterium sp. CB376; assembly: GCF_029714205.1. NCBI lineage: Bacteria > Pseudomonadati > Pseudomonadota > Alphaproteobacteria > Hyphomicrobiales > Methylobacteriaceae > Methylobacterium > Methylobacterium sp. CB376. The sequence goes on from NZ_CP121648.1 coordinate 1,891,927, forward strand.
GAGGTCGACGTCGGTGAGGACGACGGCGAGATCGAGGGGATCGGCGAAGAATTGAACGAGGCTGACGATGTCCATAGCGGTCTTCCCTAAGGACAGAAGTAAATCAGCATTCGTTAAGGCTTTCTGACCCGCCGCGGCCGGTCAGGGCGCGGGAGCCGGGGCGGCCAGGGCGGCGGCGAGGCGGGCCGCCAGGGCGGCGTTGTGGCGGATCAGCGCGATGTTGGTGGCGAGGCTGCGCCCGCCCGTGAGGGCGAGGAGACGACCCAGCAGGAAGGGCGTCACCGCCTTGGCGGCGATGCCGGCCGCCCGCGCCTCCGCCACCGCCGTCTCGATCAGGCCGGCGATCTCGGCGGCCGGGATCTCGTCGGCCTCCGGCACGGGGTTGGCCACCAGGATCCCGCCGCCGAGGCCGAGCGCGGCCTTGGCCCGGATCAGGGCGGCGACCGCCTCCGGGGTGTCGAGGCGCAGCGGCGCGGGCAGGCCGCTGTCCCGGCTCCAGAAGGCCGGGAAGCGGTCGGTGCCGTAGCCCACCACCGGCACGCCCCTCGTCTCCAGGTATTCGAGGGTGCGCGGCAGGTCGAGGATGGCCTTGGCGCCGGCCGAGACCACCGCCACGGGGGTGCGGGCGAGTTCGTCGAGGTCGGCCGAGATGTCGAGGGTCTGCTCGACGCCCCGGTGCACGCCGCCGATGCCGCCGGTCGCGAAGACCCGGATCCCGGCGAGCGCGGCGCAGATCATCGTGGCGGCGACCGTGGTCGAGCCGGTGAGCCCCGCCGCCACCGCGTGCGGCAGGTCGGCGCGGCTGAGCTTCAGCACGTCCCGCGCGGCGGCGAGCCCCGCCAGGGTCTCGGCCGGCAGGCCGATCCGGATCCGCCCCGCCACGACCGCGATGGTCGCCGGCACCGCCCCGGCCTCGCGCACCACCGCCTCGACGGCCCGGGCCGTCTCGACGTTCTGCGGGTGCGGCATGCCGTGCGTGACGATGGTGGATTCGAGCGCCACCACGGGCGCGCCCGCCGCGAGGGCGGCCCGCACCTCCGGGGCGATGTCGAGCAGGGAAGGGGGCATGGCATTCCTCCCGCGCCGGCGGCGATCCCGCCGGTCTGGCAGATTTGCCGGGGCCTGGCGAGGGCGCGCCCCTGGACGGCGCAGCGGGGCCGTGGTGCAATCGCCCCGGAGGCCGCCATGAAGACCCTGCTCGTTCCGATCGCGCGCCACACGCTCCTCGATTCCGTGCTGGAGACCGCGCTCCTCACCGCCCGGCGCTTCGGATCCTGCGTGGAGGGGTTCGGCCTGCGCCCCGCCCTCGCCGAGTACGTCCCGGTCGACATGGTGGGCGGCATGACCTGGGTGCGCGACGAGGAGGCCGACCTCGCGGAGGCCCGCGGCTGCGGCAGCCAGTTCTCCACCTTCATGGAGCAGCACGGGGTGCCGCGGGATTCGGGCGAGGCGGATCCCTCCCGCCCGCGCTACCGCTGGCTGCCCGACGCGCCGCCGGGCGACGGGTTCCTGGCGCAATACGCGCGTCTGTTCGGCGCGACCGTGGTGGGACGGCCGGGCGGGGAGGGCGGCCCGCGCATGACGACCCTCGAAGCCGCCCTGTTCGAGAGCGGCCGGCCCCTCCTGATCGCGCCCCCGACCCCGCCCCAGAGCCTCGGCGAGACCGTGCTGATCGCCTGGAACGGCTCGACCGAGACCGCCCGCACGGTGGCCTTCGCGGGCCCGTTCCTGCGGCGGGCCGCCCGCATCGAGGTGCTGGGCGTCGATTCCGGCATGGTGCCGGGCCCGAGCGCCGAGCAGCTGGCGGCGGCGCTCACCCGCGAGGGCCTGACCGCGCGGGGCCGCACCCTGGCGGCGGGGCGGCGCAATCCCGGCGAGGTGTTCCTGGCCGAGGCCGCCGCGCTCGGCTGCGATCTCCTGGTCAAGGGGGCCTACACCCAGAGCCGCCTGCGCCAGATGATCTTCGGCGGCGCGACCAGCCACATCCTCGCCCACGCCACCATGCCGGTGCTGATGGCGCATTGACGGGCGCAGCTGCGGCTGCCGGAACTCCGCCCGCGCTCCGCCGAGGGCGCCGTCTCGGGCGACCGCCCCCGTCGCCGCGCCGGCCCGCGGACGGCCCGGGCGCGCTGCCGGGACCCGCGCATCGACGGCCCGATGCCGCGATTCGTGCCCAGATCACGCCGGTCTCGGCGCCCCGATCCCGCCTGGAATTCCCTGCGCTCCGCCGATCGGAGCGATTGCGCGTTCTCATGTCCTTACGTAATGAGGGAGACCGAGGCTTTCCGAGACTTCGGGAGGGTGATGCACCGGGCCTGCGCCCGCCACAGCCGTGAAGGCCCGCGGATCCCCGAGATGATACCACCGGTCATTTCTGATGACCGGTGGTGCGGCTCTCGAATTTTCGCCAAGCCTCTGGCTTGAAATCGAAAATTCGAGATGGAGCAACGGCTCGATGCGTCAGCATCCTGAGCCGTTGGTATGATTCATGTTCATGCGCTCATCGGATCGAGGACCGACGGCGCTCTCACGCCATTCGGCAGCGGAGGGAACCGCGGATGAGTTTGCATCAGCTGAGCGAGACGCCGGAGCTGTTCATCACCGACGAGGCTCTGGATCGCATCGAGACGTTCTTTCGATCGGTCGCCCGGATGTATGAACACAGGGGGATGAGGGCCAGCCTCCAGTTCGTGAAGGAGATCTACATCGTGCCGGCCGGCGACGCGCCAGCCAAGTATCCCAGCAAGGAGGAGATGGGCGACCCGGCGGCGTGCAAGGCCTGGCTGGCCGAGCACACCTTGAAGAAGATCAACAACGTCCAGGTCGGGGTCGATTTTCTTGACAAAAGCCCGTGGAGAAACAAGATCACCTTGCGGGGCTTCGATCTCGACCTGCTGACCGACACTTTCGACGATGAGTACGTGAGGACGTTCAACACGATCGATCTGAACGGCGACGGCAAGCTGGTGCTGCGATAGCGCGCATCGGCCCGGCGGACGAGCCGTCCCCGGGCGCGGGACCGGTTCCGCCGGCGGCTCATCCGCCATCCGGTTGATGGCTTCGCCATCTCCGATGTCGGCCATGCGGATGTCGGCGTCGCTCAGGCGCCGCGCGGGCTTGGCATGCGCCATCCGGTTGATGGCTTCGCCATCTCCGATGTCGGCCATGCGGATGTCGGCGTCGCTCAGGCGCCGCGCACAGGCGCCGCGCAGGCTCGCGATCCGGGATCCGCTTGAGCAAGCGGATCCCGGATCAGAACCCGTCCGCGAAGCCCCGCACCAGGAGGTTGGCGATCGCCATCGGGGGCGGCGTGAGGAGGCCGTCCGGGTGGCGGCGCTCCAGCATCGCCCGCACCTCCTCGCGGGAGAACCAGCGGGCATCCTCCAATTCGTCGCGATCGAGGGTCAGGGCCTCGTCGAGGGCCTCGCCCTCGCAGCCGATCATCAGCGAGGAGGGGAAGGGCCAGGGCTGGGAGGCCCGGTAGCGCACGGCGCCGACCCGCAGCCCCGCCTCCTCGAAGGTCTCGCGGCGCACCGCGTCCTCGATCGTCTCGCCCGGCTCGAGGAAGCCCGCGAGGCAGGAATAGACGCCGGGGGCGAAGCGCGCCTGCCGCCCGAGCAGGCACCGGTCCCCGCGCGTCACCAGCATGATCACCACCGGATCGGTGCGCGGGAAGTGCTGCGCCCCGCAGGCCGCGCAGTCGCGCCGGAAGCCGCCGCAGGAGAGCGCGGTCGGCGCGCCGCACTGGGCGCAGAAGCCGTGGCGGGCGTGCCAGTTCAGGAGCGACTTCGCGGTGGCGAGGAGGCCGAGTTCCGGCGCCGGCACCGCCCCCTCGACCGCGACCGCGCGCAGGTCGAGCAGGCGGTAGGCCGGATCCTCCGCGAAACCCGCGCCGGCCTCGGCCGGCAGGGCCCCGGCGAAGATCGGCCGCTCGCCGATCCGCCCCAGGAAGAGGAGCGGGGCCGGCGTGGGGACGCGCGCGGCGTCGGCGACCGACAGCACCGCGCTCGCCGCGGCCCCGGCCGCCCGCAGCACCGGCACCTCGCCCGCGAAGAGGAGCAGGCCGGCCTCCGGATGGTCGGCGAGCGTCGGGGTCGGGCCGGTGCGCTCGGCGGAGTGGCGCACGAGCAGGCTCTGGGCGAAGCCGAGGCGGTCGAGGGGCGTCGTCACGGGATCTCCTCAGGGCGTGATCCGGCGATGGGTCGACCGCATCGACGCGCACATTGCGGCGAAATCACAGAGGGGCGGCGCTCACGCGGCCGCGAACAGCGCCCGGGCGCGCTCGACGAGCTGCGCGGCGGCGTGGGGCGGGTAGGGCGCGCGGGTGCCGTGGCCCCAGACCGGGCCGGGCCAGGCCGGATCGGAGCGGAACCGCCCGACCACGTGGACGTGGAGCTGCGCCACCACGTTGCCGAGCGCCCCGACATTCACCTTGTCGGGCTTGGCGAGGTCCAGCATGACCCGGGTCGCGACCCGGATCTCCTCCATCAGGGCCGCCGCCTCCCGCGGGGCGAGGTCGGTGAGCTCGCTCACCGCCTCCCGGCGCGGCACCAGGACGAGCCAGGGGAAGCGGGCATCGTCGAGGAGGAGCACGCTGCAGAGCGGAAGGTCGCCCACCGCGATCGTGTCGGCGGCGAGCCGCGGGTCGAGGGTGAAATCCGACATCCAAACCTCTCTCGATGCGCCCCGCGGGTCAGGCGACCTCGGGCTCGGGCGTCGCCCCGCACGGCCCTCCCTGCCCGGTTCCCTGGAACAGCCGCTCGCTCGTCAGCTTCAGGAAATAGAACCCGAATTCGGGGTTCTGGTAGTAGAGCTGCTTGACCTCCGAATAGGGCACGCAGAGCGCGACCCCGTCCTCGGCGCAGACCACCGAGGCGGTGCGGACGTTGCCGGGCGAGAGCATGCCGAGTTCCCCGACGATCGCCCCCGGCGCGATGTCGATGCCGCGCTCCTCGATCCGGAAGCGGCCGCTCTCGACGTAGAACATCTCGCTCGCCGGATCGCCCATCCGGAACAGCACCTCCCCGGCCTTGAAGCGGCGCGAGGTGCCGAAGGGCTTGAGCCAGTCGAGGGAGAGGTCGCCCCCCGCGGCCTTCTCGACGTCCCTGACGAGCCGGATCATCTCGTAGAGGCGCCAGGCATTGAACGGGATCTGGATCACCTCGGTCAGCACCGTCGGCACGCTGCCGACGAGGCAGCCGTAGATGATGACCGCGATGCTGCTGAGGATCGAGACGATCCGCAGCGGGATCATCGTCGTCATCGCCGAGGAGGCCACCGTCAGGGCCGTGCCCAGGTAGCCGATCGCTTCCACCCAATCCATCACGCCCTCGCCCCGCAAAGCCTTGCCCGGCCGATGGCATTCCCGGCGAAGCCTGACAAGGGCGGGGATGGCGCAGGCGCGGCGGCGGCGCGTGATCTCGGCGGCGCGTGATCTCCCGGGCGGGCGCGCCGCCCCTGCGGGAGCTCGCCCGCCGCCGCGCGGCGTGAGGTGACGGCCGGCTTGCCGATCCCGACGCGCGGCACGAGCCGACGCGGCCGCCCGGCCGGCGCGCCCGCGAAGGCGGGGCCCCGCCGCGGGCTCAGGCCGGATCGAGGATCAGCCCGAGCCGGTCCCCCTTGCGGACCATCCCGCCGTCCTCCGGCTCGACCACGTCGAGGATGCTGCGCGCCACCCCGCCCACCGTGACCGGGCCGCCGACCAGCTCGTCGAGGCCGTTCGGGAAGTCCCGCGGCGCCCGCACCCAGATCAGCCCCTGCGCATCCTCCGCCCCCCCGATCACTTCGGCTTCCCACACGGCGCATCCCTCCTCGTCGGTCCGGCCGCGGCTGTCGGGCAAAACCGGCCCGGTGGCAACCGTCGCGAGCGGGAACTCACCTCGGGCAGGAACTCACCCCAGGTATGTGGGTTGGGGTCGCGGCCGGGGCGGGATCCCGGCGGGGGGACGGGGCCTGATGCGGATCGTCGTGTTCGGACTGACCGTCTCGTCGTCCTGGGGCAACGGTCACGCGACGCTCTGGCGCGGGCTGTGCCGGGCCCTCGCGGCGGACGGGCACCGCGTCACCTTCTTCGAGCGCGACGTCCCCTACTACGCCGAGAACCGCGACCTCCACGCCCTGCCGGGCGGGGACCTCGTCCTCTATCCGGACTGGACGCCGGATCTCGCCGCCCGCGCCCGAGAGGCCGTGCGGGAATGCGACGCGGCGATCGTCACCTCCTACTGCCCGGACGCGGTGGCGGCGACCGACCTCGCCCTCGCCGCGCCCGTCAGCGTCTTCTACGACCTCGACACGCCGGTGACGCTGGCGCGGCTGGAGGCGGGCGAGGCGGTGCCCTATCTCGGCCCGCGGGGCCTGCGGGATTTCGACCTCGTGCTGAGCTACACGGGCGGGGCGGCCCTCGACGCCCTGCGCGCGCGGCTCGGGGCGCGGCGCGTGGCGCCCCTCTACGGCCACGTCGATCCCGACGCGCATCGGCCCGGCGCGCCCGCGCCGCACTACGCCTGCGACCTCTCCTACCTCGGTACCTACGCGGCGGACCGGCAGGCCGGGGTCGAGCGCCTGCTCGTCGCGCCGGCGCGCCTGCGCCCGGGGCAGCGCTTCCTCATCGGCGGGGCGCAGTACCCGGCGGATTTCCCCTGGGCGCCCAACATCTCCTTCGTGCGCCACCTGCCGCCGGCCGAGCACCCGGCCTTCTTCGCCTCCTCGCGCTTCACCCTCAACGTCACCCGGCAGGCCATGGCCGCGATGGGCTGGTGCCCCTCGGGGCGGCTGTTCGAGGCGGCGGCCTGCGGCACGCCGCTGATCACGGACGAGTGGGAGGGGCTCGACGCCTTCTTCGCGCCGGGCCGCGAGATCGTGGTGGCGCGCACCACCGCGGAGGCGGTCGCCGCCCTCGACATGGACGAGGCCGAGCGCCGGGCCCTGGCGGCCAGGGCCCGGGAGCGCACCCTCGACGAGCACGCATCCGCGCGGCGGGCCCGGACGCTCGTCGCCGCACTCGAACAGGCGGCGTCCGCGCGCGGCGCCGTCCCGGCGGAGGTCTGACGATGTGGGGCATCATTCCGGCGGCGGGCCTCGGCAGCCGCATCCAGCCGCTCGCCTTCTCGAAGGAGCTGCTGCCGGTGGGCAGCCGCCTCGATCACGGGATCGAGCGCCCCTGCGCGGTGAGCGAGTACCTCGTCGAGCGCATGATCCGCGGCGGCGCCGACCGGCTGCTGTTCGTCATCGCGCCGGGCAAGTCCGACATCCTCGACTATTACGGCGCCGCCTACGGCGAGGTGCCGATCGCCTACGCGGTCCAGCCCGCCGCGTCCGGCCTGTGCGACGCCATCTTCCGGGCCCTGCCCCTGATCGCCGAGGACGAGCCGGTGGTGGTGGGGCTGCCCGACACGGTCTGGTTCCCGGCCGACGCCCTGGCGCAATGCCCCGACGACGTCCTCTCCTTCCTGCTGTTCCCGGTCGAGCGGCCGGAATTCTTCGACGCGGTCGTGCTCGACGGCGACCGCGTACGCGAGATCCAGGTCAAGCGGGCGGACGCGACCTCGTCCTGGATCTGGGGCGCCTTCAAGATGCCGGGCCGCACCCTGCGCGACCTGCACCGGCTCTGGCTGCAGCGGGGCCGGCGCGACGAGTACATCGGCACGCTCATCAACGCCCACCTGGCGGCGGGCGGCGAGGCGCGGGGCATCCGCGCCGGCACCGCCTACGTCGATGTCGGCACCCTGCACGGCTACCGGGCCGCGATCGGGCTCCTGGCCGAGGCGGCGGCGGGCGAGGCGGATGCGGGCGCCCGCGTGGCTTTGGGCTGGCCGGGCGGCCGCGCGCCGCTCCACGCCGTCCTGCGCGACTAGCCCCGCGACCCGGCGATGCCGCTCAGCATCCTCCACGTCGCCTATCCCCTCGCCCCGGTCGGGCCGGACGCGGCGGGGGGCGCCGAGCAGGTGCTGAGCGCCCTCGACGCCGCCCTGGTGGCGGCGGGCCACCGCTCCCTCGTCGTCGCCTGCGCGGGCTCGCGGGTGCGGGGCGAGCTGATCGCCCTGCCCCGGGAGACGGGGCCCCTCGACAAGGCGGCGATCGCCCGGGCGCGCCGGGCCCAGGCCGAGGCCGTGGCGGCCGCCGTGCGGGCGCGGCCGGAGATCGACGTCGTCCACATGCACGGCATCGACTTCCACGCCGCCCTGCCGCCACCCGGCCCGCCCGTGCTCGCGACCCTGCACGCCCCCTTCTCCTGGTACGCCCCCGAGGCCCTGCGCCCGGCGCGCCCGCGCACCTTCCTGCACTGCGTCTCGGCTCACCAGCACGGGCTCGCCCCGCCGGGGCTCTCCCTCCTCGACCCGATCCCGAACGGCGTGCCGGCCGAGGCCCTGCGCGGGCGCTTCCCGCGCGGGCGCTTCGCCCTCTTCCTCGGCCGGATCGCCCCCGAGAAGGGCGTCGACCTCGCCCTCGACGCGGCCCACCGGGCCGGGATCCCGCTCGCCGTCGCGGGCGAACTCTTCCCCTATCCGGCGCACCGGGACTTCTTCGACCGCGCGGTGGCGCCGCGCCTCGACCGGCAGCGGCGCTTCCTGGGGCCGGTCGGGTTCCGGGCCAAGCGCCGCCTGCTCAACGCGGCGCGCTGCCTGCTCCTGCCCGCGCGGCTGCCGGAGACGAGCTCCCTCGTCGCCCGCGAGGCGATGGCCTGCGGCACCCCGGTGATCGCCGCGCCGATGGGCGCCCTCGCCGACTTGGTGGAGCCGGGCCGCACCGGCTTCCTGGCCGAGACTCCGGCGGAGATGGCCGCGGCGATCGCCTCGGTCGACCGGATCGACCGGGAGGCCTGCCGCCGGATCGCCGCGGGACATTCGGGCCTCGCCCCGATGATCGAAGGGTACTTTGCCGCCTATGAGAAGCTTCGCCGCGGCGCCGACCGGCCGGCCGCTCCCCATCGCCTCGCCGGCGCGGCGTGAGGCGCCGGCCCTCACCGCGTCCGTCCTCGCCGAGGCGGCCGACCTCGACCGGCTCGAACCCGACTGGTGGGACCTGTTCGGGCGCTGCCCCTCCGCGACGCCGTTCCAGTCCCCGGCCTGGCTCATCCCGTGGTGGCGCCAGTTCCGGCCCGGCGACCTCGCCGCGGTGGCGGTCCGGGCGGGCGGGCGCCTGGTCGGCCTCGCGCCGCTCTACGCGGAGGAGGGCGCGCGGGGCCGGCGCCTCCTGCCGCTGGGCATCGGGCCGAGCGACCATCTCGACCTCCTGCTCGACCCGGAGGCGGCCGGGGCGGGCGCGGCGCTGGCGGAGGGGATCGCGGCCGCGCGGGGCGGCTGCGCCACCCTGGACCTGGAGGACCTCGCGCCCGAGGCCGCCGCCTGGCAGCTCCCGGTGCCGGCGGGGGCCGCCGAGCGCGTCGAGGACCAGGTCGCCTGCCCGGTGCTGCTGCTGCCGCGCGAGGCCGCCAGCCTCGCCGACCTCTGCTCCTCGCAGAAGCGCCGCAAGATCGCGCTCGCCCGCAACCGCTCGCTGCGGCGCGGCGGCTTCCAGGTCGAGGCCGCCACCTCGCCCCGGGAGACGGCCGCCCTGTTCGAGCGCCTCGCGGCGCTGCACGCCGCGCGCTGGGAGAGCCGCGGGGAGGCCGGCGTGCTGGCGGACCCGGCCGTGCAGGCCTTCCACCGCGAGGCGGTGCCGCGCCTCGCGCGCGCCGGCCTCGTGCGCTTCCACGCGGTGCGGCTCGCCGGCGAGGTCGCCGGGATCCTGTACGCCCTGCGCGGCCGGCGGCGGGTCTACACCTATCTCAGCGGCTTCGATCCGGCCTTCGCCTTCGAGAGCCCAGGCGTGACGCTGGTCGCCGCCGCCCTCGACGCGGCCCGGGAGGAGGGCGCGCGCGCCTTCCACTTCCTGCGCGGCCAGGAGCCCTACAAGTACGAGTGGGGCGCGGTCGACATCTGGAACCGCCGCCGGAGCCTGCGATGGAGCTGAGCGGCGAGGCCGCGGCCTGGCTCGACCGGCTCGCCGCCGGCGAGGTGCCGCCCTCCGTCGCCCTGATGCACCTCGCGGCCGGGGCCCCGGGCCCGGAGGCGGTCGAGGCCGCGCTCGCGGCCGCGGCCGGCCCCGCCGACGCGGAGGCGAGGGGCCGGCTCGCGGCGGCGCGCGACCTCTGGCGGGCGAACCCGCAGGCGTGGGGAATCGTCCGGGAGGTGCTCGGCGGCGTCGATCACGGCGAGGAGCTGGAGGGCGCGCGGGCCGTCGCGGCGCTCGCCGCGGCCTTCGACCGGGCGGCGCGGGCCTCGCCCGAGGGCAGCGTCGCCCTCTACGCCCTCGGCAGCCCGGCGCTGCTGCGCGCCGCCACGGAGGAGATCGTCGCGGCGCTCGACGCCTGGGGCCTGCTGTCGCGCGAGGCGCGGCTCGTCGATCTCGGCTGCGGCATCGGCCGGGTCGCGGCGGCGCTCGCCCCCCGCGTCGCCGCGGTGACCGGGCTCGACATCGCGCCGGCCATGATCGCGGCGGCGCGGGAACGCTGCGCCGGCCTCGCGAACGTGGCGCTGCATCTCGGCAGCGGGCGCGACCTCGCGCCGGTTCCGACGGGGGGCGCCGACCTCGTCCTCGCGGTCGATTCCTTCCCCTACTTGGTCCAGGCCGGGCTCGCGGCGGACCACGTCCGCGAGGCCGCCCGGGTGCTGCGGCCCGGGGGCGACCTCGTCGTCCTGAACTACTCCTATCGCGGCGACCTCGCCCGCGACCGGCGCGAGGCGGCGGCGCTCGCCGCGTCCCACGGCTTCCGCCTGATCCGGGCCGGGACGGCGCCGTTCACGACCTGGGACGGGCGGGCCTTCCAGCTGCGCCGCCTGTGATCCGGGAGCCGCTTGATCGAAGCGGATCCCGGATCACGCGCCTGAGCGCGACGCCTGAGCGCAGACGACATCCGCATGGCCGAAATGCGAGATGGCGAAGCCATCAACCGGATGTCGGATGAGTTCGCCCGGCTTGCCCTGGCTTTCCGCCCTGCTCTTGCGTAAGGGCTCGACCCCGACGAGGCTGGCGCGGCGCTCCCCGCCCCGCGGGCCGGCGGGACTGGCGCTCCACCCCGTCCGCCTCTCGCGCGGCGCCGGCCCGGCGCTTGCTTCTCCTCCCTCACGCGACGGATCGACGGATGCTCAACACGCTCGTGGTCTTCCTCGGGGCCGGCCTCGGCGGTGCGCTGCGGTACGGCGTCAACGTGAGTGCGGCCCGGCTCGGCGGCAGCTTCCCGGCCGCCACCATGATCATCAACGTCTCGGGCTCGCTCGCCATGGGCATCCTCGCCGGCTGGTTCGTGGTGCGGGCCGGCCTGCCCCAGAGCCTGCGCCTCTTCCTCACCACCGGCATCCTCGGGGGCTTCACCACCTTCTCGACCTTCTCGCTCGAAGCCTTCCTGCTGATCGAGCGCGGCGCCCTCGCGCAGGCGGTCCTCTACGTGATCGGGTCGGTGGCCGCGGGCATCGCCGGGGTCGCGGTGAGCTTCGCGATCATCCGCCATTTCGGGTAAGGGCGGGCCCGGGCGGGCGGGCGGCGGTTGACAAGCCGGCCCGAACGGTCCCGAGTCAGGGCACCATGACCGATGCCCCCACCGGCAAGCCCCGGGTCGCCATCACCTACTGCACCCAGTGCGGCTGGCTGCTGCGCGCCGGCTGGATGGCGCAGGAGCTCCTCTCGACCTTCAAGGACGGACTCGGCGAGGTCGCGCTGATCCCGGCCACCGGCGGGGCCTTCGCGATCACCTGCGGCGATGCGCTGATCTGGGAGCGCGTCCGCGACGGCGGCTTCCCGGACGTGAAGACCCTCAAGCAGCGGGTGCGCGACGTCGTCGAGCCGGGCCGCGATCTCGGCCACGTCGATCTCCCCCGCGGCGACCGGGGCTGAGGCGGCGTGGCCGGCCTGAGGACCCGGGTGGCGCGCCTGCGCGAGCGCGGCCTCTCCACGCAGATCTACCTCGTGGCGCTGGCCATTGCCCTGATCGGCCCGGGCCTCCTGTTCACCGCGATCCTGCTCGGGCGCTACGCCGCCCTGGAGCGGGCGCGCTTCGAGCAGGATGCCCGCGAGACCGTGCGCGGGATCGCGCTCACGGTCGACCGCGACACGGCCGGCCTGATCTCGGTGCTGCAGACCCTCGCCACCTCGCCGCGCCTGCGGCGGGCCGAGGAGGCGGCGAGCTTCGAGGACCAAGCCCGGGCGGTGACCGAGGCGACCCAGCTGATGCTGTCCCTGCGCCGGCCGGACGGCACCCAGCTCGTCAACACCGCCCTGCCGCGGGGCGCGCCGCTGCCCCAGGGCGCCCAGCCCTACGACGCCGAGGTGCTGGCGACGCGCGCTCCCCTGGTGACCGGCGTGCAGCCCGGCCCGCCGGGCCGGCCGCCGAGCTACGCGGTGGCGGTGCCGGTGGTGATCGACGGCGAGGCCGCCTTCGTCCTCAGCGCCACCGCCCCGGTCGAGCGCCTGCACCAGATCCTGCTGCGCGACCTCGCGGAGGGCTGGATCACCGCGCTCGTCGACCGCAACGGGCTCCTGCTCGCGCGCTCGCGGGACCACGCGGCGCTCGTGGGCGAGCCGATGCTGGAGGCCCTGCGCGGGCGCGAGGCCGGGACGCCGGGCCTGTGGGAGGGCCTCGACCGCCAGCACCGCCCGGTGCTGTTCGTCGAGACGCGCACGCGCATCACCGGCTGGACCGCCTCCGCCAGCATCCCCCGGGCCCTGGTGGAGGCCTCGCTGCGGCGCTGGATGGCGGCCTTCGGGGGGTTCGGCCTGCTCGCCCTCGCGGTGTCGTCGCTGCTCGCGGTGCGGCTGTGGTCGCGGGTCGCCGAGCCGCTGCGGCTCCTGGCGGCGGCGGGGGGCGCGCTCGGCCGGGGGCAGCCGGTGCCGCGGGTCTCGACCCCGATCCGCGAGATCCGCCAGGTCGCCGACGCGCTGGCGGACGCCTCGGAGACGCTGCGCCAGCGCATCGCGGAGCGCGACCGGGCCCTGGAGGAGCAGAGCCGCGGCCTCGTCGCCCTGCGCGAGAGCGAGGCGCGCTTCCGCCACATGGCCGATTCGGCGCCCGCCCTGATCTGGATGACCGACGAGGCCGGCGAGACCACCTTCGTCAACATGCACTACGAGTACCTGTTCGGCCGCCCCGCCGCGACGCTGGTGGGCCGCCGCTGGCGGGAGGTCGTGCATCCGGACGACGTCGCGGGCTTCGAGGCCGCCTTCGCGGCCGCCTTCGCGGCGCGCCGCCCGCTGCGGGTCGAGACCCGGGTGATCGACGGGAGCGGCGCGGTGCGCTGGCTCCTCTGCGAGGGCGTGCCCCGCCTCGACGACCGCCACCGCTTCCTCGGCTACACGGGCTGCAACGTCGACATCACGGAGGCCAAGCTCGCCGAGGCGGCCCTGCGCGAGAGCGAGGAGCGGCTGCGCCTCGCCCTCGCGGCCGGCCAGCTCGGCACCTGGGAGATCGACCTCGCCACGGGGCAGAACCGGCTCTCGGCCCGCTCGGCGGAGATCGTCGGGCTGCCGCCCCTGCCCGGGGGCTGGATGGGCGCGGTGCACCCGGCCGACCGGCCCGCCCTCGACGCCGCCCTGGCGGCGCTCATCGCCGGGGAGGCCGAGTACCGGAGCGAGTTCCGGGTGCGGCCGGTCGACGGGGTGCTGCGCTGGGTGAGCGCCGAGGCGGTGGTGCAGCGCGACGCGGGCGGGGCGCCGCGGCGGGTGATCGGCATCCACCAGGACGTGACCGAGCGCAAGCGCGCCGAGGACCACCTGCGGCTGCTGATCCACGAGCTGAACCACCGGGTGAAGAACACCCTCGCGACCGTGCAGTCGATCGCGATGCAGAGCCTGCGCCGGCTGCGCGGCCGCGAGGCCGAGGGCGCCCGCGACGCCTTCGTGGCGCGGCTGATCGCGCTCGCGCGGGCCCACGACGTGCTGACGCGGGAGAGCTGGGAGGGGGCGGAGCTCGCCGAGGTGGTGGCGGGCGCGGTGGCGCCGCTCGAAGGCCCCCGGGGCCGCCGCCCGCGCTTCAGCGTGGCCGGGCCGCCCCTGCGCCTGCCGCCCCGCATGGCGCTGTCGATCGCGATGGCGCTGCACGAACTCGCCACCAACGCGGTCAAGTACGGGGCCCTCTCGGCCGTGGACGGGCAGGTCTCGATCGCCTGGAGCGTCGAGGCGGGCCGGCTCACCCTGCGCTGGCAGGAGAGCGGCGGCCCGTCCGTGACCCCGCCCGAGCGGACCGGCTTCGGCTCCCGGCTGATCGGCCAGAGCCTCGCCCGCGACCTCGCCGGCGAGGTCAGCCTCGACTACCCGCCGGCGGGCGTGATCTGCACGATCGTGGCGCCGCTCGACGAGGCGGAGGAGGCCCCGGCCGGGGAGGCTTCAGGCCCGCAGCGGCGCGAGCACCGCGCGCAGCGCGTCGGGTAGCGGCACCGGCCGGTTCGTGGCCCGGTCGACGTAGACGTGGACGAAGTGCCCCTGCGCGGCGGCCTCGTCCTCGTCCTCGCGGAACAGGCCGACCTCGTAGCGCACGCTCGACCGACCCTGATGCGCCACCCGGAGGCCGGCCGTGACCTGGTCCGGGAAGGCGACGGAGCGGAAGTAGCGGCAGCCGGTCTCGACCACGAGGCCGATCACCGCGCCCGCGGCGATGTCGAGGGCGCCCTCCTCGATCAGGACGCGGTTCACGGCCGTGTCGAAGAACGCGTAGTAGACCACGTTGTTGACGTGGCCGTAGACGTCGTTGTCGCTCCAGCGGGTGGAGATCGGCACGAAGCGCCGGTAGGCGGCGCGGCGCTCGGGGGAGGGCGGGTCCGTCACCGGGCCGCCGGCCGCGGGGGCGTTGCGCGCGTCTCGACCATCGTGGTCTCCCTGGCAGTCCGATCCGGCTCGGATCGGCCATCGAGAGCCGATCATGAGGAAGGATCGGCGCGCCCTCGATCGCATGCCGTTCGGCGGCCGACGGTCGATCGGTGTCCGGCGGCCTGTCCGGTCCTCAGCGCGGGCGGTGCCGCGCGTGCCAGCGGGGGCCGGGACCGCGCATGTAGTGGAGTTCGGGCCGATAGGGGTCTGTCAGCGCCGCCACCGTCGCGCGCCACGCCTGGGCGGGAGCGTGCCACGCCCGGGCGAGGCGGCCGAGAAGGGCCATCAGCATCGCGTCGTCCTCCAGCCACGGATCACAACCGGGACGCACGGATCATGCCGAGTCTCGGGTTTCGGATCCGTTGCGCCAGGATCTCCGCGCCCGGGGGCGTTTCGAGGGCGGCGCGGCGGTGAGATCAGGGCAGGATCCCGGCGAGGGACAAAGCCCCGGCCAGGATCACGAACAGGGCGGCCGCGAGGCATTCGAGCGGCACGCTCTCCCACAGGGCGGGGGCCTCCGCGCGCCCCGGCGAGGCGCGCCCGCGGGCGATCGGCTTCATGGTCACCTCCTGCCGGCCCGCCCCGGGCCGGGACCGCCCGTCCCGGGCCGGGATTTCCTCGCGGGCGGCGCCTCTGTCGGGTTGCCGTCCCGCCCCCAGCCTAAGCATCATTCGCCGAAGGGGCCACCGGTTCGGCGGCAAGATTGATGCAAGACCAAGCATCATTCGCCGAAGTGACCACCGGGTCGGCGCCAGACAGGGTTCCGGACCAGGAGTTGAGCAGAGTTGCCCCGCGCAATTCTGCTGAGAGGCCGTGATGGCCCGGGGACAGGGTTGCGGACCGGGAGGCGCCGTGCTCCGCTGGCACGTCCCAGGACCGAGCCCATGTCCCTCTCCCCCGACCTCGTCTCGTCGCGCGCGACCGACCTCGCCCGGGCGATCCGCGACCGCACCGTGTCCGCCCGCGAGGTGATGCGGGCCCATCTCGACCGCATCGCGCGGGCGAACCCGGCGGCGAACGCCATCGTGGGGTTGCGCGACCCCGAGATCCTGCTGGAGGAGGCCGCCTGCGCCGACCGCGACCTCGCCGCCGGGCGCTGGCGCGGGCCGCTCCACGGGCTGCCGCACGCGGTGAAGGACACGTCCCCGGCCGCGGGGCTGATCTGGACGCAGGGCTCGCCCCTCTTCGCCGGCCGCGTCGCCGAGGCGGACGCGCCCCACGTGGCGCGGCTGCGGCAGGCCGGCGCGATCCTGATCGGCAAGACCAACGTGCCGGAATTCGGCCTCGGCTCGCACACGGTCAACCCGGTCTTCGGGGCCACCCGCAACGCCTACGACCCGGCCCGCAGCGCCGGCGGATCGAGCGGCGGCGCCGCGGTCGCCCTCGCCCTGCGCATGCTGCCGCTCGCGGACGGCAGCGACCATGCCGGCTCGCTGCGCAACCCGGCGGCCTGGAACGGCGTGCTGGGCCTGCGCCCCTCGCCCGGCCGGGTGCCCATGCGCACCGACGAGGTCTTCCTGCCCGACCTCACGGTGGCGGGCCCGATGGCCCGCTGCACCGCCGATCTCGGGC